>CAJWLW010000320.1 GCA_913042885.1 uncultured Lentisphaeria bacterium
TGTCCGGCGGCCAGCAACAGCGCGTGGCGATCGCCCGGGCGATCGCCAACGACCCGGTCATCATCCTGGCAGACGAACCGACGGCCAACCTCGACGTCTACACCGGCAAGGAAATCATCGATCTGCTGCTGGAGTTAAAGGAGAGCCGGGGCGTCACGATCATCTCCGCAACACACGACATGAAGATGCTGGACATCTCTGACCGCATCCTGTGGATTCGAGACGGCCAAGTCGACCGTCTCGAAGAGCGCAAGGACCTGGACATCCACATCGGTCGTATCGAATGAGGCCAGCTGCCTAATGCTTTCCAGCGGAAAGAAATCCGAGCAGATCGATCGTCGCCGGTCACTGGCAAGCATTCCGGTCATCAACGACTGTGTGAGCCATACCATCGACGAGGACGGCCGGCTGCAGCTCACCATCGAGATCCAGCGGGGCCGCGGTTTTCTCTCGCGGTTCCAGCCGCGGATTATGAAGAAGCGTGTGCGCCTCGATGAGCTCGGCATCTTTGTCTTCGAGCAGATCGACGGTAGGCGCACAGTCAAGGCGATCATCGAGACGTTCACCCGCCGATTCCGCATCGACCGGCGCGAGTCGGAACTCAGTGTCGCGGCATTTCTCAAATCTCTGGCCCAGCGCCAGGTCATCTCCATTGTCGTCAAATAGCTACATGATTCGTCACCTCATCCTTCTTTTCACTCTGCTCTCGCCGCTGCCGTTGGCAACGGGCGCGGCAACGATCGCCGACGTCGAGGACTTCTTCAAAGACATCGGCCCGCGCAACGTCGGCAGCCCGGGCAACCTGCTTTTGGAGAAAAAGGTCGCCGAGATTTTCGCCGCCAGCGCGTTGGATGAAGATCATCACGGCGAGATCAACTTCACTGCGCCGTCCTTCCGTGCGGGTGCGACACAACTGCTGATCGACGGTTTCGATCCGATCGACATCCTGCCGATGCACCCGACCATGGTGCGCCCGGGCAATTTCACAGAAAAGCAGTTCGACGCCAGCCTGGTTTACCTGGGTCGCGGCAGTTACGACGACCTCGAAGCACTCAAAGGCCAAAAACTGAACGGCACGCTCGCCGTGATGGAGTATGACTGTGGCGAGTCGTGGATGCGCTTCATGCGGTTCGGCGTGCGCGGCTTCATCTTCATCGAGCCGGATCATTACGACCTGATCGACAGCCAGCGCAAGATTTTCACCTCCGAAGTGGCTGTCCCGCGGTTCTTCCTCGACGCTGTGCCCGGTGACCGGCTACGCCAGCGGCTGAAGGCTGCAACATCGCCGTTGCCGTGCAAAGTGGAGGCAGAGCCGTCGCGCTGGAAAAATGTCGATATCCGCGATCTCTGGATACTGGTGCCGGGCAGCAATGCGGACCTGCAGAAAGAAGTGATCGTCGTGACGGCACCGATAGATTCGAACTGCATCGTGCCGTCCCTGGCGGAAGGCGGCCAGTCCGGCGCCAATCTGTACCTGCTGCTGGAATTGCTGGCCAGACTGACCGAGAAGCCCGCAGAGCGATCGATGCTGCTGGCCGCGGTCAATGGGCATACGCACGGTTTCCTGGGCGAAAGAAAGTTGGCATGGTACCTGGTGCAGGATCAGCTGTCCATCGAGTCGATCCGCAACATCATCGGCCGTGACATGCGGCTGCAGGAGTTGTATGTCAATGCGTACTCCAAGCTCAAGCTCGACAGCATCGACAATCCTGATGACGCTGCCCTGCTGGTCGAAATGCGGACACTCGAGGACACATCAACCGGTACGCCGGTCGCCATCAAAGAGCCGATCGTAGCGCAGTCGAAGGCGGACGTCAACGGCCACAAGGCGATGTTGGTGCGTGAGATCCGCGATATCAGCGACGATGATGAGCGCGAAAAACGCATCACAGAATTGCGGGCAGAGAATCAGCCCTACATCAATGTTCTGATGTTGTTCAACAAAGTGAAGCCGCGTACTGAGCTGCATGAACTCGGTGAAAAGGCATTCGAGATCCTGCGCAGCTACGTCAGCCAGATTATTCAGCGTAACAAGATCTGGTTGGACGGCAATCGGCTCGAGCTCGAGCGCGACAACGCCAACGGCAGGGTGCGAACGGCGCTGCAGGGCTGGCACGTCAAGATTGTGATTGGGCTCGACTTTTCATGGGCCAACGACCGCGTCTGTCTGCTGACAGGGATGAATAGTACGGGCAAAAGGGAGATATGGTCCCGGCCGCTCGGGGCCATTACAACGAAGTCCGCTGTAAAGCTCGCGGCTGATCTGCAGCTGGCGAAAAATCCGTTCATCGACACGATGACCATGCTGGGCGGGTTAACGGAGAATTACTACTCGCCGGGGGCTGTCAGCGGCTGCGCCGCTTTTGCCACGGCCGCCGAGGTGACGGCGTTCACCCTGCGCAATCCGTTCACGAATCCCGGCAGTAAATTTTCACCCGGCGACACTATCGCGGAGCTGCCGGCGGCGAATGTCGATGCCCTGCTCGATTACGTTCCCCGACTGCTTCGAGCGTTCCTCGACGACCCGGGGCTGACTACCGGCTGGGAGGTCGATAAGATCCCAATCGCCAGCAGGACTTTCGGGTCCCAGTTCAAGGCCTTCATGTTCGACGAGTTCGCGGCATCCGTGCAACCGGATCAACCAGTGCCCAACAGCATCGTCATGGTATTCCCGACGTTCGAACCAATGGGTTCGAATCCGATCAATCCAAGGCGTTCGGGGATCGTCGACGGCGACGTCATTCAGGCCTACTTCCAGCTTACCGATGAGCGGGCTGTCGCCTTCATGGTCGGTCTCACGGACGGCGTCCCGACACAGGCCTACCATCTCGACGACGACTTCACCGACGTCGATTACATCATCGACGCCGGTGAAGTACACGAGAAAGTCAACAGCAACCTCGACGAGGATATCAAGCAAGACGACTCGATCGTGTTTGCCTTGATCCCGTGCCGTGAATTTCCCATCTATGAAAATAACGACACGTCGAGGATCGAATACAAGGAGATCGGTGAAGTGGAGTTCATAGTCATCGACGGCAGGCGCAACACGCCGCCGCGAAACTATGGCATCAGCGCCTGGGTAAACGCGAGATCCAGCAAGAAGTTCAATTCGAACGTTCACCCGCCGCTGCCGTCACCCTACGCCGTCTACCTGCCGGACGGTGAGTTCCTGAAGCTGCTGACCGGGACGAAAACCGTACGCCTGGTCAGGACCAACGCCAGCACCGACAATCCCGAAGGTATCGGGCTGACGAGGGCGGACCAGCTCGAGCAGTCCGATTTCATGGCGGCCACGGCGCGTGACATGACGCATCTGAACCGCCAGCGGCTCGAGAGCCTGCAGGGCGTCACCAACGAACTGGCCTCAAGCTATGTCACCCTCAGCGAAGAACAGTTGGCGCGGATGGATGCGGCAACGGCAGCGGCTGATCACAATGAGTATCTGCGTGCTGCCTACGGGGCCCTGGGCGCCGCCCGAAAGGGCTACGAGCGCATCTCCGCGATGACCAATGACATGCTGATGGCAATCGTGTTTTACATGGCGCTGCTGTTGCCATTCTGCTTTTTCATGCAGAGACTCCTGTTCAAGTTCGTCCGGATCGAAGCGCAGATGGCGGCGTTCGCCGTGATGTTCGTCATGACGTTCATCGTCTTCCGCTTTGTGCATCCGGCCTTCCGCATCGCCGAGGCGCCGGAGGCGATTTTCATCGCTTTCGTCATGGGTGCCCTTGGCGCCTTTGTCATTTTCATTCTGTACTCTCGGTTCGAAGGCGAGATGCAGCTGCTTTTTCAGACGTACAGCGGCATGGACACGGCCGACGTCGGCGCCTCGACGGTCGGGCAGAAGGCGATGATGATCGGCGTCAACAACATGAAACGCCGCCGCGTACGCACCATATTGACGACGACGACGATCGTGCTGATCACCTTTACGATGCTGGCCTTTTCAAGCATCTCGAAAACGATGAGCCCGACAGTGGTGCCGATCGCCAGGCAGGCACCGTACACGGGTATCTACTTTCATTACCCCGGCAGCATTCGGCTCGACGAGCCGACGACTCAGACAATCATCGACATGTTCAGCGAAAACGCCAGCTCCATCGCAGTGCGCCGCTGGCTGTTGCCGAAGCAGAGCTCGGCGCGCGATCTGGTTCAGCCCCTGCCGCTCGAGTCTGGTGATCAGTACATCCAGCTCGATGCCGTACTGGGGTTGCAGCCGACGGAGGCGGAGCTTCTGCCGAATGGCATTCCGATGATCGAGGGCGGTCGCTTTTTCTCGAGCAACGAAGCCGCCGAAGCCGTGCTTCCGGTGGGCACCGCCAACGCCCTGAAAATCACCAAAGAGATGATCGGCACTGTCAAGGTCACCATGCGGGGCTATGAACTGACAGTCGTCGGCCTGGCGGACGACGAGCAGTTGCGGGCGCTGCGCGAGCTCGGTGACCGGCCGATTCTGCCGATCAAGAGCATCCAGACCTCGGCGTTCGTCGAAAACGTCGACGAGGCCAACCTCGCGAGCGATGTGACAATGCAGGATGATTCCGCCGTCTTCCGTGCCGACACCTCCGCCCTGATGCTGATACCCGAAGGCACCTGCCGCCGGATGGGCGGGCAACCGTACAGCGTGTCGGTGAAGTTCGACGACGACCTGCCCGGCGGTTTGTGGCCGCATGTGGAGTCGCTGTTGCAGGTCACCAGGGCCAAGTTTTTCATCGGCAGCCGTAATCGGATGGCGGTCGGTTCGGCGGGGCACAAGACGTCTGCCGGGACGTATTACATAGGCACCGGTTTCAAGACATCGATTGGCGGTCTGTCACGGCTGATCATTCCGCTGCTGATCGCCGCAACGATCATTCTGAACACCATGTTGGGAACCGTATTCGAGCGCAAAGGCGAGATCGCCATTTACAACGCCATCGGTCTGAATCCGAAGAACATCCGGATGTTTTTTTACGCCGAGGCCTTTGTCTACGGCATCATCGGCGCGGTCGGCGGCTATCTCATCGGTCAGCTGCTGAGTATCGGCTTGAGCAAGAGCGGGCTGGTGCAGGGGATCAACCTGAATTTCTCGTCACTGACCGTGTTCGTTGTCATTTTTTTCGCCATCCTGGTGGTCATGGCTTCGACCATTTATCCCACCTGGGTGGCGTCGGCTGCGGCGGTGCCTTCGGGCAAGCGCAAGTGGTCGCTGCCGGACCACGACGGCAATCAAATGCACCTGGCCTTTCCATTTATCTACAACCGCAACGTGGTGTCGGGCATCATGGGGTATCTGACCGAGTATTTCGGTCGCTTTACCGAGGCCTCGATCGGCAACCTGGTGGTCTCCAACGAGGTCCACGGCATCGGCGAGGACGAGGCCGGCCGCACAACGTATTCGGTCGCCTACGACATGGCATTGGCCCCCTTCGACCTGGGTGTCACCCAGCACATCGAGTTCGTCGCGAGATTTGACGAGGTCGTCGAAAGCTATCGCGTGCATATGACGATCACGCGGCTGTCAGGCCAGGATTCGAACTGGTCGACGACCAACATTCCGTTCATGGAGAAGCTGCGCA
>CAJWLW010000321.1 GCA_913042885.1 uncultured Lentisphaeria bacterium
GAAACCACGACCGGCAGCGGTGCGGAGACGACCGTGGATGAACTGGTGCCGGTGCGTGTCGACGGGTTCCCTGATTCATCCGTCGTCAACGAGCATAGTTGTATGGTGATTGACCTGAACAGCCTGTACATGTTTGATGATGCGGCCCTGCAGACGATCGTCAATTTCGTGGAGAACCGTGGCGGTGGTGTGATTTTCACCGGCGTTGCCCCGGAAATCCCGGAGCCGATCCGCAAGCTTTTGCCGATCCGCACTATGCCGACCGAGCTGATCGGTATGGACGATGCGGGCATCACTTTCCGGCATTCCAGCGTCCTGGCCCGGCGCAGTCTCGAGAACCTGCACGAGCTCGCCGACCATCTGAGCATGCCGCCCGATGGATTCTTCTACAAGATTCCGCCCGAGAATATCAAGCCCGGCGCCTTGATTGTGGCCACTGTCAAAGGGTTCCCGCTGGTGGTTCTGGCAGCGCAGAACTACGGTGCGGGGAAGGTTGCGTTCCTCAACATCGAGGACACCTGGAAATGGGTCATGCACGACGACGACGGCGGCCGTTATTTCGGCGTGTTCTGGGGGCAGCTGGTGTCGTGGATCTCGTCTTCGTCGAAGAAGCGCATGACTGTCAATCCCAACACCTCGCGGCTCGACATGGCCCAGGAGCAGGAGTTCTCCGTCGACATCCTCGATGCCGAATACGTCCCCGACAATCGAGCAGATATTGTTGCGACGATCTCAACCCCGGACGGCGATGAAGAGACCATGCGCCTGTTTCTCAACCCGAAGATCGACGGACGCTACACCGGCAAGTTCATCCCGCGCGGGATCGGCGAGTACCGCTTCCGTTTCGGCACGGCCTTGCACAACGGCGAGAAGATGGAGAAGGTCGTGGACTATCTCGTCGTCAATCTCAGTCCGGAGGTGCAGCCACAGCCGATTGCCGAAACTCGTCTGCAGAGTCTCGCCCGGGTAACCGGGGGCCAATACTGGAATTACCGCGACGTGGACAGCATCGAGGAATTGCCGATCACACGCACGGTCAGTTATATCGAGGAAATGCACGAATGGCTGAAATACTGGCTCTGGATGGTCGTATTGCTGCTGACCGTAATACCGGACTGGTACATTCGCCGCCGCCTTGGCCTGCGGTGAGTCGAACGATTTCAAATCGATCGATATTTCCGGCTTCAGCCGCAATGCACGCAAGAAAACGTCAGGGCCCTGTTACTAGCGGATCTCGATGTACACTGCCCGGCGTGCGGATGTGGCTTCAGTAATCTCGTCGAGCATCACCTGTGAGACCGGGCGGTTCACTTTCAGCACTGCCATTGACTCGCCGGTCTTCGTATCGTGCGGCGCACGCATGTCGTCGATGTTGATCTCGTGCTTGGCCATCACCCCGGTGATCTTCGCCAACACCCCCGGCCGGTCCTCATAGGCGACTAAAACGCTGTGGCCCTGCGGATCGAAGTACAACTTGTCGAAACCGTCGATGCGTGACACCATCGGATTCGATTCCGTCAAGGTACCACGGATACTGACTTTCGAAAACGTCGTGCCGCTGCCTTCGAACAGATCGATAGTCATCGAACGGCCGTACTTCTTGCTGTCGTCCCCGTCGCGCTTTACGTAGGCTATCCCTTTTTCTTCCAAATACTCCGCGGCGTCTTGGTAATCGAAAAGCGAGTCGAAATGGGCCGACAAGCCCGAGACGATCGGTGCCAGAAGCCAATTGGAATATTCGTCCAGGCCACCGTAAAAACTTGCCTCGACACGGCTCGGCGGTGTTTCCGTCCCGAGATAATGCCGCGCCACCTTCGCCAGATAAAAGGCCAACTCGACGTGACCTTCGTCCAGACCTTCAGGCACGGCGCGATTGACGACATGCGTGCAGACACCTCGCTGCACATACGCCACCAGCTGCTCGGCGGCACGGCAGGCAGCGTTGCGATTCGCTTCGCTGGTGTTGGCCCCAAGATGTGGCAGCATAATGTCGGCGATGTCTGCAACACTCTTCTCTCCGGGCGCGTCCGCGGCATAGACGTCGGTGCAGAAAACCAGGTCTTTATCGGCTTTAATGGCACGGACGTCATCTTCGTTGACGATGCCGGCCCGGGCGCAGTTGATCAAAATGACGCCGGACTTCGTCACGCTCAGCAGGTCGCGGTTGATCATACCCTTTGTCTCGGCTGTTTCCGGGAGGTGCAAGGTTATGATGTCGGCAGCGGCAAACAACTCCTGCAGCGAGCACAACTCTGCGCCCAGTTCCTCCGCCTTGTCGGCGGAGACAACGGGATCGTACACGATGATACGGTTGTCGAAACCCGCCAGCCGTTGCGCAACGAGCTGGCCGATATTACCGAGCCCGACGATGCCGACGGTCTTCTTCGACAACTCGCGGCCCATGAACTTCTTTTTCTCCCAGGCTCCGGTACGGGTCGATGCGTCGGCGGGGATCACGTGGCGGTACGCCGCCAGCACCAGCGCGATGACTTCCTCGGCGACGGCGTTGGCGTTGGCACCGGGCGTATTCATCACGTCGATACCCTGGCGCCGCGCGTGCTTGGTGTCGACGTTGTCGTAGCCGGAACCAGCGCGCACGATCACTTTCAGATTCGGCAGTGCGTCGATGACCGCGGCTGTGATCTTTTCGCTGCGGACGATCAGGCCGGTAGCGTCGGCGTGGGCGCGCACCAGTTCATCGAGCGGTTTGTCCGCATCCTGCACGACATCGAAGCCGTTATCCCGGAGAATCTCGGCAGCTACCGTGTCAAGTTTGGTAGGAATGAGAATGGTTGGCATAGCTATCTCGCGATCCAATCGACCACGGCCGTCTGGAAACGGTCCCAGAGGCTGTTCGGACCTTGGGTTACCGGTACGACTCGCGCATTGGCATGAAAGGTCTGGGGTATGTCCGGCGGATAATCGGTGGCAAAACTGAACTGGGTACTGTTCGACTTTTCTGTGCTTATCGGTGTCACCAGCAGCTCGTAGCGTCGACCGGCCTCAAGCGTCAGCAGCTCGTACTCGAAGCCGTCTTTGTTGGCGGTTACACTGGTAATGTTGATGTCGTCGTCGGTGAGGAACTTGAGACGTATTTTCTTGCGCTTGGCAGTGTCACCCACCTTCCATTTCACATAGGGCGGATCGATATCGACATACCTCGGAACGACGCCCCGGATGATGAGGGTCGTGGGCTTCTTCGACGGCTCATCCGTCGTGACGATGATCTTTTTCTCATTGACTCCTTCACGCACCTTGATAGTAGCCGAAATTTCACCACTCTCGCCCGGTGCGTAGGTCTTCTTGTCCAGCCCTGTCGTGGTGCAGCCGCAGGTGGTCTTGACGGTTTTTACCGTGATGTCGGTTTCGCCTATATTGGTGAATTTGTAGGCGCCGCTGAGCGTGGTATCGCTCGGCAATCCGTGCAACTCCAGTTCGGTCGACTCGAACTGCAATTGCGCGACAACGCCGCCGGCCAGCAGCAATCCCGTAATGATCAGCACAGCACGCATATGCAACACTTTTTTGCGAATTAAAACGATCGAATACTGTAGCCGGAGTTTACAGATATGCCGAATGGGGTGCTGCCAGACCGTCTTCATATGTTTGCAGGTATTCGTTGATTGCCCGGTCCCTACCGAAGAGAGTTTCAGCTCGCGGCCGGCCGGTGGCATCCATGGCTTGCCGCAGCGCGTCGTCGCGGCACAGCTGTACGAAGAGTCTCACGCTTAATCCACCAGCCGCTCTTCGAGCGCCTCGATAACCTTGCGCGCCAGTGCTTCGGGCGATGCAGTCGCGTCCAGCGTCAGGTTGGCGCAGGCGTGGTAAACCAGCCCCCGCTCTTGCAGCATTTCCTCGACTTCCTGCAGACCGCCGCCGCGAAAGTTCGGGCGTGTGTCGGCGCTGATCGGATCCGCCTCGGCCCGGCGCCATAATTCCGCCGCATCGAGCTTCAGGTAGACGACCAGTGAATCGCGGCTGGCCACAACCTGATTCTGCGGCCGCAGGATGCTGCCAGCGCCGAACGCGATGACGCATCGGTCATGGCTGCACAGAGTCTCGACAACGTCTGTCTCGACGTCGCGGTACGCGTCTTCGTCGTTGTTGAAGGCCTCTGTGAGTGAACACCCGTAGCGCTTTTGAATGTCGCCATCAACGTCGTACAATGGCCAGCCCAGTTGTTCCGATAATATCGGGCCGAGCGTCGACTTGCCGCTGGCGCGGTAGCCGATAAGGACGATTTTCATAAATCACAATCCTCCATCGCAACATGCTGAGTTGGCTGCAGAATTGCAAACGCTCTGGCACGAATTCTGCGACTCAATCACTCCGACCAGTGCTTGTATAACTCACGAAATACAAGCAGATTACTACATAGTCCGGTCGGCAGAAGTGCCAGCCGGAAGAACCAGAGACAAGTTGATGAGCAAGTACAACCACATGGCAGCCTGCCTCCTTGGTGTACTGAGCCTGGCTACAGGTTGCGCGCTGCGGCATCAGACCGTTGCCCGACACCAGGACGACACGCCGCCTGGCCGCTATCGTGGTGCCTTCCACGTGCACAGCAAGTATTCGCACGATTGCCGCGCGCCGCTTGGCCTGGTGATCCGCAGTGCGGAATCCCATGACCTGGATTTCGTCATCGTCACGGACCATGACACGCGCAAGGGCTCCCACCGCTACCGCCACGGCAACTATCCGGACACACCACTGTTGATTTTCGGCAACGAGATTTCCACCCCCGAGGGGCACCTTATTGCTCTCGGTGTCGAATACGAGTCGCCCAAGCCCCAGTCGGCCCTGGAAGTCGTCGATGCTGTTGCCGCGGCCGGCGGTTTCAGCGTCCTGTCGCATTCGTTTACCAACAATCCCGGCTGGACCGATTGGGGCGTAGACGGTGTGGCTGGCATCGAGGTCTTTAATTTCGGCCACGATTTTTATGAAGGTAATCGACTAAAGGTCGCGCTGCGTTCTCTGTTCATGAATCCCGAACACTTTGCCGGCAAGATCCCGAACACGCCTCGACAAGAGCTCCGCCAGTGGGACCGACTGCTGCAGCGTCGGCATGTAGTTGCCTTCGGCGGTAGCGACGCGCATCTGCCTTGGCGCTGGCTCAGTCGCGGCATGTTCGAATTCGTTCTCGGCAGTGTCGTAACCTATATCGATGCTGACCGTCTCGACAGCAACAGTGTCTTGTCGGCACTTGCCGGCGGCCACACGTTCTTTGCTGTCGAGGCGCATGGTTGCGCCGATAACTTCCGGTTCGTCGTAAACAGTGATGGTCGACGCGGCAGCATGGGAGACACGGTAATGCTCGAGCCCGACAGCAGTCTGCAGGTGCGGACGCCACGCAGCGGCAATATCCGCGTCATCCGCGATGGCATTCTCCTGGCACAACGCCGGTCACGGTATCTCTCCATGCCGCTGAGCGAACCCGGCGTTTACCGCGTCGAAGTCTATCTTGACGGCGAGCTGTGGATCGTTGCCAATCCGATCTACGTCCAGGACGGCCCGTTGCTTTACGC
>CAJWLW010000322.1 GCA_913042885.1 uncultured Lentisphaeria bacterium
CGCGTTTGATTACCCACCACGCTTCTCCAATGGCATGGCTGCCGGTGGCGCAAGCAGAGACAATGCTGAAGTTCGGGCCGCGCAGATCATACAGAATCGAGATCATGCCGGAAGCCATATCACTGATGAACATCGGTATCAGAAACGGTGATACCCGTCCCGGCCCGCCCGCTGCATAGTAACCGCACTGTTGCTCGAAGGTGCGGATCCCGCCGATGCCGCTGCCTACGAAGACCCCGATCCGATGATTGTCGATGGCCTGCAGATCGAGGCCGGAGGTCTTGACAGCCTCGTTGGTAGCGCCGATCGCATAGTGACAGAAGGGGTCGAGTCGCCGTGCCTCCTTTGCCGATATAAAGTCGGTGATGTCGAAGTCTTTGATCTCACCGGCAAAACGCGTGCGGAAGCCAGAGGCGTCGAAGCTGGTGATAGGGCCGATACCACTGCGGCCCTGAAGAACGGAGTCCCACGCGTCGCCGACGGAATTGCCGACGGGTGAAATCACTCCTGTGCCGGTAACGACAACGCGTGTATCGTGCAGGTTCACGGTCGAGCTATTGGTTCAAGATTCAGAGAGCTACTGGAGGGTGACTTCCAGCTTCCTCGATGGCCATGCGGGATCGGATACGTTCTCTGCCTGCACCTCGGTTCGGTTCGGGCGCGTCAACAGGCCCTGTCTCTCAGGCTTTCTCGAACACCACAAAATCGGTGTTAGAAGTTCGGTTGATGTAATTGTTAGATTCGATTGCGATGCGAAACCATCGCTGGCGTCCTATCTTGTGACTTGCGCGGCCGCTGCCTACGCAAAAGCGCAGGCGCCTCAATTGGCGCAGTTCTTGTCTATGTAGGCGATAGCGTCTTTGATGTTCTGAAGTTGTTCGGCGTCCTCGTCGGGAATCTCGAAGCTGAACTCTTTTTCAAGAGCCATGACCAATTCGACGGTGTCGAGTGAGTCGGCACCGAGATCTTCGACAAATTTGGCTTCCGGCGTGATCTGCTCGGGGTTTACTCCGAGCTGTTCGACCACGATCTCTCTTACTCGTTCATCTATTGATGCCATTCAGTATCCCTCCATGTAGGTTTGATACGGCTACCGGCGATTCCGAGGTCGGACCCGCGTTGGTACAAGGTTTTCGCATGAGGAAGTGTCATCGCCACAACGGCCGCTGTACAATATGCCGGCCCGGGATTCTCCGCCTCCTAACATGCCCCCACGCCCACTCGGTATCGGTAGGTGTATATGTGTGTGTGTGTAACGTCAGCAATCAGAAAAATACCGGCCTAATATGTGCAGTGTGCGGTCGAATGTCAACCAGTTTGTCCGGCCTTTGCAAAGGTTTTTCACGTGGTCTGGTTGGGTGCTTTTAGCCGCGTGAAGGTCGCCGAGTGCAAAACTGCGTTGAGAGTGTGTGGGGAGGGGTGAACAAACCTCGATCGTTTGCCCGTTTGATCTCGGAAAGTTTCACGCAACCTACATGACCATGCCGCCGTCGATGCAGATCGTCTGGCCGGTGATGTACGCCGCTTCGTCGCTGACCAGATACGCTACCAGTCCGGCAACCTCGTCCGGTAAGCCCGGACGACCCAGCGGAATTTGCGTCAAAAACTGCTCACGCGCCTCATCGTTCATGGCATTCGTCATGTCGGTGTCGATATAGCCGGGTGCCACACAATTGGCGTTGATATTGCGGCTTGCCAACTCCTTGGCGACGGATTTCGTTAGCCCGATGATGCCGGCTTTGGAGGCAGCATAATTTGCCTGCCCGGCGTTGCCGGCGACGCCGACGACTGAGGAGATATTGACGATACGGCCGCTGCGAGCCTTCATCATCGCGCGCGTGACTGCCTTGATGCAGTTGAATGTTCCTTTCAGATTGATGCTCATGACGGCGTCCCAGTCGTCTTCCTTTATTCGCACCAGCAGACCGTCGCGGGTTATGCCGGCGTTGTTGATCAAAATATCGATACTGCCAAACTCTGCGATGACGCTCGTGACCAGGTCATTGACCGCATCGACATCACTGACATTGGCTTGGCGCGTGTGTATCTCGACACCGGCAGCCGCGAAGTCTGGCGAGGCCTCTTCGCCGGCTTCCGGCCGGATATGGATGGCGATGACCGTCGCCCCGTCCCGCGCCAGGCGGATGCTGATTGCTTTACCGATGCCGCGGGTGCCGCCCGTGACGATAGCGATTTTCCCTTGTAAACTCATAAAATATTTGGCGTGTTCAGGGTTTGGAATTCAGGAGAGTAGACGGAGTTGCCACTCTCACCACCGTACCAGATTGGCGCCCCAGGTGAGACCGCCGCCGAAGGCTACGAACAACAGGTAATCGCCGCGGTCGACCTGACCGGTACGCACGACTTCGTCGAGCGCCAGCGGGATAGAGGCGGCAGAGGTATTGCCGTACTTCTGCAGGTTGACGAACACGCGGTCCGCCGGCATTCCCAGTTCTTTGCCGACAGCGGCGACGATCCTGGTATTGGCCTGGTGCGGGATGCACCAGCGCACCTGTTCGTGAGTCATGCCGGCCTGTGCGAGTGCGTTCCTGCCGGAGCTGGCCATAGCGCGCACGGCCAGCTTGAACACTTCCTTGCCCGACATGACCATGTACTGCTGTTCGTTGTCGAGGATTTCGCGGGAGATCGGCATGCTGGAACCGCCGGCGGGGATGTGCAGAATATCGGAATGATTACCATCGGCAGCGAGATGTGAAGCGATATAGCAGTCATCTTCTTCGGGGACCGCCTGAATGATAACGGCACCGGCGCCGTCGCCGAACAGTACACAGGTGGAACGATCGTTCCAGTTTACGATCGATGACAGCTTCTCGGCGCCCACCACCAGGGCGGTCTTGAATCGACCCGTTCGCAGCAGAGCCGAACACACATCCAAGCCGTAGACAAAACCCGAGCACGCCGCCTCGATCGAGAAGCATGCTGCCCGTGTCGCCTGCAGTCGCTGCTGAAGAAAACAGCCGGTATTCGGGAAACACTTGTCCGGGGTGATCGTTGCTACCAAGATCAGATCAATTTCGTCCGCTGTGATGCCGGCCATTTCCATGGCTCCTCGCGCGGCTTGCTCGGCCAGAGCCGACGTTGGCTGGTCATCTGCCGCGACATGCCGTTCGCGAATGCCGGTGCGGGTAACGATCCATTCGTCGGTGGTGTCGACGAGTTTTTCCAGGTCGGCGTTGGTCAGCACCTTTTCTGGTGTGTACGATCCTGTGCCAAGGATTTTTACGCCGTAGGTCTGCATGAGCAGTGTCTCGTGTTTTGGCGGATTGCCGTTGGTTCAATCGGTGGCAAGTTGCTGCCAGTCGATCGACGACACCTTTGCTAGGATGTGTTCGTTGACTCGGTTCTCCACCATCTCCGCCGCTACTCGGATGGCGTTTCGTACGGCTTTCGGCGTCGAGGATCCGTGCGCAATAATACAGTTGCCGTTGATGCCCAGCAATGGGGCACCGCCATATTCTTCGTGGTCTGTCAGTTCCTTGAGTTCCCGAAAGGCGTTCTTGGAGAGAAAGGCGCCGGCCATTCGAACGGGTGATTTGCGCATGCGGTTCTTGAGAATCTGGGTCATCGTCCGTGCCAGGCTTTCACAGGCTTTGAGCATAACGTTGCCGACGAAACCGTCGCACACGACAACGTCGATGTCATTGGTGAAGAGGTCATGGCCTTCGATATTGCCAATGAAATTGATCGGCATCTGTTTGAGCAGCTTAAAGGCATTTTTCGTCAGGTCATTGCCTTTTTGATCCTCGCCGCCGAAGCTGAGGACGCCGACACGCGGTTCTGGTGTCCGCAGGATATAGCGTGAATAGGCTTCGCCAAGGAGCGCATACTGTGCCAAATGTATCGGCTTACAGTCGACGTTGGCCCCGACATCGAGCACCAGAAAGGAACTGCCCGTGGACGTTGGCATGACCGCAGCGATGCCGGGACGTTCGATGCCTTCGAGCGTTCGCGTCTTGACCACAGTGGCGGCGACAGCAGCACCGGTATGGCCGGCGCTGACCAAGGCGTCGGCCTGGTTGTTCTTCAGCAGTCCGGCGGCGACGGTGATCGAGCTGTCTTTTTTCTGGCGCAATGCCGTGGAGCTTGGGTCGGTCATCGTGATTGTCTGAGAGGCGTGTACCAGTTCCAGTCGAGATTCGTCCATACTTGGCTCGATGTGATCGAGTTCGCGTTTGATGATCTCGGAGTCTCCGACTAGCAAGAACTTCCGGATGTGCGGAAAGTCGGTCAGTGCCTGATGGATTCCACGTATATTGCAGGCGGGCGCGTTGTCGCCGCCCATGACGTCAACAGCAATTTGCATGAATTATCATCTCATCAACGTTCTTCTGTCGTCTGGCAGTGAAACCCTAAATACTGCTGCTGTCTGCGCCGAACACCTGTTGGCACGGACGATTGCCGAGATAGGTGGGTTTGGATGTTAGGTGACAAAAGTAACCGTTCGGCGGGATTATAAAAGGGCGGTGAGCGAAATCCGCAAGTCCCAGGTGCTACGTGGCAATTGTACGGTGCTACAGATCAAGTCCCTCGAGCTTGTCAAAAGCGCTCGGCGCGCTCGCCGGAGTCGGGCAGTCGCACTCGCCCACGTTGAGGTTGCGGCCGCATTCAGGGCAGAGGCCACGACAGTCGGGTAAGCAGAGGCATTTTTGCGGGAAGCCCAGCAGGATATCTTCGCGTACATCATCCGTCAAATCCAGAAAATCATCCGTTACTTCCTCGTAGAACAGGCAGACATCGGGATTTTCAACGAGATGATCGTAATAGCGCAAGCAGCGGTCACAGCGGCATCGCAGGGTCGTTCTGATCGTACCGCGTACGAGGATGTCGTGCGCGGCGGGGAAGGCGATGAGATCGTATGCCAGCGGGTTCGAACTATTGAGGCGGTCGCTTTCGTCGATATCGAAGAACGATGCCGGCAGATTGCCGGTGATCGGCAAGCCCTCTTCGGCTATGTGTTTGATGTTGACTCGGATTCCATCGTTTTTATTCACCGTACTCCCCGGCTATGTTACTGGCGAACGAAAAACCGTGACCTGTCATGCGGCGCGATCCGCGCCTCGAATGGCTACCGGAACCATACACTCGTTTTCGGCGAAACATCAATTCTTGCGGTGCAAAGTTCCGGAACCTTGACGTTGCCCGCATGTCTTACTACTTACATGTATGGTGCAAAAGCATGATGAATGAATGCCCAATGGGTCTGGCACTTCTGGTGTGCGATACCATTATCCAGGAGAAACAAACTAACAAGCGATCGTTGATCGGGCTGTTTGACCGGCTTTACACCAAGAATCTGCCGTGCGTACATCCGAGTCTGTCGATTTTTGTGTCGCTGACCAGCGGTAGGGGCAATTACGCCTGCGAAGTCGTTTGCCGCCATCAGGCAACCGATACCAATGCTCTCGCGGTCAAAGGTAAAGTGGCGTTCAAGGATCCGATG
>CAJWLW010000323.1 GCA_913042885.1 uncultured Lentisphaeria bacterium
AGCGCCTGATAGGACCCGTGGAAGCAGGCCAACACGCCGTTGGGCAACATCACCAGCTCGGGATTGAACATCTCCACACCGGTCCGCACGGGATCGGTCCAGCTCCGGCCGCCGTCGTCGGACCAGGCGATATCGCCTTCGCGCCGAGCGATGGTGACCAGCCGGCCATCGGGCGATTCGGCAATTGCCGGTTCCCACAGCTCATGATCCGTGCTGATGAATGAGGCCAGCTCGAAGTTCTCGCCACGATCGGCGGATCGAAAGACGCCGGTGGCCACCGCATCGGGGTTGTCCGGGTCGTGCCGCCCGGTGATCAACCAGATGACCGATCCGTCGGCAAGCTGAATCGCCGGGCTGGTGCTGCTCTGCACCGAATCATCGACATCATAACCGGCCTTGAGCGCGCTCCACGTCTTGCCGCCGTCGCTGGATCGCATGTACTTGGAGTAGGCGATGTACTGGCTGTCGTATTGGTGTTCGCCGCGATCCGACTTTTGCGGTCCCCGCAGCCGGCAGGTGAACAGCGTTGCCAGCAGTGTGCCATCGTCAAGCTCGAGGATGCAGGGGTGGCGGTCATCGTCCTCGGTGTCCGCCAGTGTAAACGGTTCACTCCACGTTTCACCCGCGTCCTCGGAGTACATGATGTGCGCGCGTCCGCCACGCGGGGCACGCAGGTCCACGAGACCGCCGAACCGGTCCCGTCGTTTCTTGAACAGTTCGTCGTAGTACGGTTCCTGCAGCATCTCGTCGCTGCAGGGCAGGCTGCCGTGCCAATAGCCCGACGTGAAGGTAACGACGAGCCGGCCGGAACGCAGACAAGCCGCACCGGCCCAGCCGACAAAGCCGTTGTAGCCGGGATACTCTTCCGGCTGATTACACCACGGTCCGACCAGCATTCGGCGGCAGGCGATGTGGCGGTCTGGCTCCGGCTCACTGCCGGCTTTTGCAAAGGAGACGTGGGGCATACGTGACAAGCCCATCCTTCATTTCTTTGATTCCGCAATCACCCGATGGAACTTCAAGATCTGGTCTGCAACACGTTGCCGGGCACGATCGTAATCGGCGCCAGTCCAGCCATTGACGTAGACATAGTCGCCGCTGACGGTTGGGAGGCCGTCGCGCTCCCCGCGTTCCAGCCATTCGGAATCGCAAGTGCCGTTGGTCGGGATCTTGATGTGCTGCGCATTGCTGAAATCGAAGCTGTCGACGATCGACTTCAACACCTCCTGTGCTTCGTTGGCGACCTGATTGACCGGCCTGCTGTTTTCGTATATGTCGCGGGCGTCCCGGATAAGATGCTCGAGCGTCACGATGTAACGCAGATCGTCGACGCCCTCGCGGAGACAGGCGACATCGATTGCCGGCCCGCCGGGCATACCGTTGTCCGGGTCAGGGGGATACCAGGCGTGCAGGGTTTCCGAATCGCGATCACCGCGGAAGTCCTGCAGGTTGTTGCCGGGATGGGTATGCGGATCGGTAAACACATAGTAGAGGATGCCCGTCACATCCTTGCCGAAACTGCGCATGAACCAGCCATTCCAGAACCGCCACGAATTGGGTTGAACACTGCCGGGTTGAAGAGAGTTATAAATCCACAGGGTCTTGCCGTTCTCGTTGGCGATCTTCACGCAATCCTTCCACGGCGCCTGACGCTGCCGGGTCATGCCGGTGCTGTAA
This sequence comes from uncultured Lentisphaeria bacterium, assembly GCA_913042885.1. The sequence goes on from CAJWLW010000323.1 coordinate 1,678, forward strand.
ATGAGGTTGATGACATCGAGAAAGGGCAGCGTCGCCGGCCGCCACATCTCCGCATTGTTATGTGGATAGGCCAGGTAATGGTTCAATTCGGTGTAGAACCCGGCTTGCTTGATCAACCGCAGGTTCCGCGCAATATAGGTGCGCGGCCAGTTGTGGCTGGTGACTTCATCCATCGGATTGATGATCGGCGGCTGCCAGCCGCGGCGGTCGCACTCGGCTTTCAGCTGCTGCATGTACGACAGGTAATACTCGCTGTAGGCGATGCTCCGCCGGTCGGCTAACTGGGAGATCTGATTCATGACTCGACCGCCCAAACTCAAACCCGGCGGCGCCGGGAAGTTGGTATTCTTGTAGGCTTCCATGGCGTGCTCGAATTCCGAGCCGATGATTTCCACTTGCAGTTTCCCCTGCGCATCCAGGCGTGCTTCCGGCAGGATGTGGACAATAATGCTTACCGTGGTCGAGCCATAAGCCTTCAACTCGGCAAACCGGTCTTCCAACGGCCACGGCGGGAATTTTGCCTGTGTGCTGGTCGGCCGTTCGGCTTTTGTCCGCAGATAGTAACCGATATGATAGCCATGCAGTTCAGCCAGCCGAATCGGCAACACCTTGACCTCGAGCGGCAGGCTGGCCTGGTCACGGCCGCCAACACTGACGGTCACATTCCCGGTGTACGTGCCCGGTTCGGCATCGGCCGGCACCTGAATCGTGATCCAGAACCAGGCGGACTGCGTCGCGTGCAGGTCGATCTGCTCACGTTCAAAAAGCCAACTTGGCATGTACACGAATTCACGGCGTGGCGGTGGGTGCTTTTGCACGCGTTCGGCAATGCGCTTGTGCTGATGCTCCACGACCTGGACTTTGATCCGGGATGCTGGAATCCGCTGCGCGCCACCGGCCTTCTGCAGATCACCGGCTCGCACGCTGATCGCGCTCAGGTCACGCAACGCATAGACGGCAAACGTCACAGACTCGTATTCACCCAATGAAGCCCGGCAACTCAGCCGCTCAGCCTTGTCGTCACCGTGCGGTACCGAGTTGTCGAAGATCAGCGACGTGTAATGCCGGCTGTAGAGCATGAAGCCACGGTCCTTTTCCTCGGCAGCAGGCTCCGGCACTACGGCGTCGTCCACAAAATACCGCTCGGTCCAGTCGCCATGCTCCGGCGGTGCGGGCCGCCAGTCCGGTTTGACGGGGCGGCCCTGTGCCCCGATGATCTGGGCACTCAGCAGCGCGGCTATCCCGAGGAGAACCAGGTGCTTTGGTTGGCAAGTCGAATTCATTGTCAGGGCTCCTTTCATGTGTTTGGGGCTTGGTGTTCGAGAATCGTTCAACCCGCTAATTGGTCGATCCTCCCGGTCCACGAGCGGTCGTCGTCTTTGCCGGCGACCCAGTCATTGCGCCATTCCGGTACGAGCGATTCCTGCCCGAATCGTGGATTATCCAGCCCGACGGTGGTGATAGACATCTGATCGCCACATATCTTTACGAGGCGAAACTCGAACGGGTATTCAATGAGTGAAGCGCCCTGGCAGTGCACCACGCCATTGTCATCACAGGTGATGTCGTTGATATGCCAATGCCCGGCGAACACCGCAACGATGTTCGGCGCGTCTGCCAGCAATTGCCTGATAGTCGGGCCGTGAACGCAATACTTCTTGGTGATCGTTGTGTTACCGTTTTCGAACTGCTTTTCAGGTGCGGGATCCCAGTTCGCCAGATCCGCTTCAGGCGCGTGTGCGCCCGGCAAGGTGCCGATCGCGTACGTCGGCTTCGCATGCAGAGGTGTGTGATTGACGATCACGGTCGGCGTGTCCCGATCGGCCGCCAGTTCCCGCTCCAGCCACTGCAATTCGGCCCGCGTTGGGCCGATGCCGGCATACACCTTCTGCTTGTGCAGTTCGAAATCGAGATCCTCGCACTCTGTCCCGTCCCGCTTGATCCAGTAGGCGCAGTCGAGAAAAATAAACCGTATGCCGGCCAACTCTCGCGTGTAATAGAATTTGCCGGCCGCCGAGAATTCAAACAGCGGCGTTATCGCCTCGCGGACGCCACTGCTCCAGGTATCGTGGTTGCCCGGCACCCAATAGTATGGGCACGGCAGCTGGTCCATGATCGTCTTGGCGAAATCGAAGCTTTCCAGGTCGCTCGAGTTGGTCAGATCGCCGCAGTGAATGACGAAGTCCGGCGCCAGGGCCGTCACGGTCGAGACCAGCGACTCGCCGATGGCCGCTGATTTCGACGGGAACATCCGGTTCCAATAACATTCGTCCACCGCGGTTCCCGGCGCAGTGAAATGTGTATCGGTCATGACGACGAAAGTAGTATCCATTGGAAACCCTACGGGCGGGAGTGTGAAATGCAAGCAAGGGACACAGCGGCAGAAAGTACTCGGCGGATGTGATGATCAGCAATACAGAAAGGGAGCATTTTGCCTTGCTCTGTATTCATTGTATTTCCCTACCCAGCACGGCCTTTTCGAGTACTTTCTGCCGCTGTGTCCCTTGCTTGCATTTCACACGTCCGCTCATAGAGTTTTATCTAGATTGAAGCAATTCCCTATCAGTCTCTCGAGCCCGCCTCTTCTAACTTTGATCGCTATAAATGACGTCTGAAACAACATGTTATGGGATTGCGATGAGCTTGTTTCTCAATTCGCAACTCGAGCCGGCATTGCGGAAGATTGCGGATTGCGGGTTTAACCAGATCGAATTTTCTTGTTATGAAGGCCCTCATTTAGAGGCGTTGGAAAGGAATCTGACGGGGGTTCAGGCGTTGTTATTAGAGTTGGGGTCTTCGGTCCCGGCAGCCCACACGATATGTCTGGGCGTTGATCCAGGGTCACCGGATGAACAGGAACGACGTGAAGCTGTACGCAGGATTACGTCGGTGTTTAAGCCCCTGGCTCAAATCGGAACCGAGTATGTCGTACACCATCCCACTGCGGACTTGCACAATCATTACACGAACGAGATGCGGGATCAGGTATGGTCTCAGGCAGTGCGTTCGATCCATGAGATAAGCGAGCTGGCAGATTCGGCTGGACTGAAACTGGCGGTCGAGAACCTTCAACTGCGCGGTAGACCTCGCCCGGGATGTTCGGCCGTGGAGCTTTTGGAAATGATCGAAGGCGCCGGTGACCACGTTGGTATTTGCCTGGACACAGGCCATGCCGCGATGAACGGATTTGACGCTGTGGCAGAGCTGGAAGTGGCGGCGGAGAAGCTCTTTTACCTGCATTTGCACGACAACGACGGCACAACGGATTATCATTGGCTACCAGGCCGAGGTGTTATCGATTGGGATGCTTTTCTGGCGACTTTGAACCGTCTCGGTTTTTCCGGTCCACGGACGCTGGAAATCAAAGCAGCCCACGATGAACAAGACCAGCTACTCCACGATGCGACCGTTTTGGTTGATCGCTGGACAGAGCCGGTCAGTAGAGCATGACCTGTCGATTCGCAGTTTTTGGCGATACGCACAATCGCGCTGCACTGGCCATGCCGCAGATTGACGCGATCAACCAGCTCAAGCCCGACCTCGTCGTGCATCTGGGCGATCAGATCATGGGCGGGCTCCCTGGCGAATGGAATGATGCCGATTCCCTGTTGCGCCAGTTGCAGCCGCCGGTGGTGACGATGGCGGGGAATCATGATATTTTTGATTCCCGGTCACGATCAGTTTATGAAGAGCGGTGTGGACCTACGTTTCGCTCGTTTACTCAGCACGGCGTACACTTTGTCATTCTCGACAGTGAAGTGCGTGACGAGCAT
>CAJWLW010000324.1 GCA_913042885.1 uncultured Lentisphaeria bacterium
GGCTTCCTGGACGCCGAGACATGCAGCCGCCTGCATGCCCGCGAGCCGGAAGCTATCGATGCCTGGTTTACGCAGTATTCCGACGCGCTCTACAACTTCGCCTACTACCGCGTCGGTCAAAACCGCGAAGCTGCTGCCGACGTGGTGCAGGACACCTTCGTCGATGCAATCCACAAGATCCAGCAATACGACCGTGAACTCGGCACGATGTTCACCTGGCTGACCTATCTCAGCCGCAACCACATCAAACGCGCCAGGCGCCACGCCGAGCGCCTGAGGCCGATCCCGCAGGACTGGGAACAGCTCGACGCGACCCTCGCGCGCGCCTACAAGAACCTTGCCACCGAACCACTGCCCGACGAAGTACTGGAACGCTCCGAGCTCACCAGCATCGTCCAGATGACCATGTCCAGCATCCCTACCAATTATCGGCAGGCTCTGGACGAATACTACTACCGGAAAAAGTCCACGCGCGATGTCGGTATCAGCTTCGGCATCAGCGAGGGTGCCGCCAAAAGCCTGCTGCACCGAGCGCGCTTGGCTTTCAAAACCGCTTTCGAAACCTTTGTAGAAGTTCTTGAACACCCCAAGGCCGATGCCAGGACCTAGCTAATGGACCACCTCGAAGACAACATCCGCCGCGTCCTCGAAGCCACACCCGAGCCGGAATTGAAAATGCCGGCGGCTGACAAACAACGCGCTGTCGCTGCCCTCAAAGCCGATGTGCCGACGGAAGCTGCACCCGTGCAACCGTATCAGGTTTCCCCGTGGCGCCGCTTTTCGCCGCTGCTGGCAATGGCCGCCGGGTTTGCGATCATCGTGCTGGCGACCAATAATCTCATGGCCATCAGTTGGCCCTGGGAATCAGCTGCCGATGCCGGTGCCGCGGACGGCAGCGCCTCCGGCCTGATCGCTGGCGGCACGCTGCTCGCCTATATCACTATCGCACTCAGCAGTACCGGGCCGCTGGCGGCGCGTGCCTTTCTGCCGCTGGCTATCATCTGCACCCTCGCGGCTTACCCGGAGAAATGTTTCGACCTGATCCACTACCGTATCGACGTGCCTGCCGCCCTCGAGTTCCTGGTGACAGGGCCGGCGCTGATCACCATGTGGGTGCTTGCCGTTTCCGAGTGTCTGGCCGAGAAAAACAACGAACTCAAGGAAGCGCTCGACGGGATCCTCAAAGGCGCCAAGGCTGCTGTTGCCGTCGTCATTGCCCTCATGCTCGTACCCGAAGAAGCTGCCCCGATAGTTGCCATGGCGACGACTGATCTCCACCAGGCCGGCACTTCCGGCTCCGGCTTGCTGGCCCTCGGCTGCGGTGCGATTACCTGGTTCCTGGCCGACATCCGCACCCGCTTCTTTCGCTGGACCCGGGAGGTCGATGCCGACGACAGTCTGTGGCTGCGCGGCTTCCTGAGTTGGATCGAAGATTTCACGGCGATTTCCGGGCTGGCGCTGATCATTCTCTTGCCGTTCCTGGCCTTGCTGTTCATCGGCCTCCTGATGATCGGAGCGGCGGTCGTCACCTGGTCGCTCAACCGCCTCGAACGCCGCGGCAGCTACCCCTGTCCCGTCTGCGCCAACACTTGTATGCCGGCCGCTCTTGAGTGCCCGTCCTGTGCTGCCGAACTGACGCCGCGCAAAGTCCTGCTTTGGCGAGGCGGTGCCCTAAACAACGCCCACGGCGAGCCGCTGGTCGGCGACAAACGCCACCAGCACCGGCTGCGACTGTTGTCGCAGCGCAAGTGTCCGTCCTGCAGTGAGCCGCTCGACGTGCGCCACTTCCTGCGGGAGGGTTGTGCCGTTTGCAACGAGCAGTTCATCGAGGAAAAGCAGAATGACTGGTTCGACGACTATCTGCGCGAAGTCCTGGCCCGGGCCTGGCGCTGGTTGCCCCTGGTTTTTCTGGTCGGGCTCATTCCGGTGGTCGGTTTCTCGTTTGCCGTTGTTGTCATCAAGCTGGCGCTGGTATCGCCGCTGATGGTGTTCCTCAACTTCCGCCAGAAATTCGGGTTGCGCTGGGGCATGCGTATTTTTACACTGATCATGCTTCTTCCCGGCTGCCTGCCCGGCGTCTCCGCCGTCGCTGCGCCGGTGCTGCTCGCCGTGCATGTCTGGGTCTACGGCCGCTCGGCCCGCAAGCATGCCACCGAGCTGCTCGAGCCCACGGCCGCGTAGGCGGCATCGGAAGCCTGTCCCCAATAGGCCCTTGGAGGCCAATCCCGCTGTCGACCTGCACGCCGTTGGCGTCCACGTCGTTTCATTTCGCGCCGTCGATCGCTGCGGGTGGGGGCTTGTTCCCGAAGTCGACCCCCCCCGCCCCGGCCCCTGCCGTCACGTTGACCTCGTGCGAACCCGGGTTAGGCGGGTACGTCTGTGTCCACCCCTTTTTCGTCACTTCCGTAACCTTGTAGGTGCCGAGTGCGAGACCGCCGAAAGCGTAGGCTCCGTCGGCATCGGTCGTGGCCGTGGTCTCGGTGAATGGAACGTCCCCGGCCCCCATGTGGAAGTAGTCGAAGTCCTCCTCCCAATGGGAATTGCCCCAGTACACATTGTTCCGATTGGTCTCATCCGACCAGGGCAACCTGGCGGCAATGGGGGTAATGGAACCGGCCAACACGTCGTCCACATACAATTCGACCGAACCGCTTCCTTTCTTCCTCTGCAGGCGGAAGACGTGGTAGCCCGACCGGACATCATATGCGAATCTGACGCTGCTGCCGCCGCCGGCGGCGGCAGGCATGCCATCCAACAGCGTCACCCCGCCACCGTCGGCGGGGTCGGCATCAAACTGCACCCTTATGTTATTGGTGTCGTCGTCGATCCCTACCACGGTTTTCCGGGTGGCGTCGCCGCCGGTAGACACCCTGTTGGTGGCCCACTCGATGGTCCAGCCGCCGGCCTTGGTGTTCGCCTTATACGTCCCTGGGGGTCCTGCACTGAGAGATCCTCCCGGGTTCCCGTGCCATTTCAGCCAACCGACCTCGGGGGCGTCAAACTTTACGTTCGAACCGTTCAGGACATGTCCTATCCAACCGGCGTCTACCGGGTTGCCTACACATTCGGTGCTCAGGCCGTTGTAATCCAACCGGCCGTTGTTGTTTGTGTCAAGAAAAATCCTCGAGCCCGCGATCCCCGGTTCGTTTGCATCCCGGATACCGTCGCCGTCTAAATCGTGCCATTTCGTGCCGCGGATCTGTGCCTGGTATCCAAAGTTGAGATCCCGGACGCTTTCGCCTGCGGCCAGAACGACTGTGTGCGCCGTCGAGTCGGGCGGGTACGCTCGTGTCCAGCCAACCTGCATCACTTCCGCAACTGTATACGTGGCCGGCGCGAGGCCGCCGAAGCCATAATCGCCGTTGGCGGTGGTGGTGGTGGTGGTCTCGCCGTCGTCGAGTCGGCCGTTGTCGTTTTGGTCGAGATAGATCGTCGAGCCCACGACGGCCGGTTCGTCGCTATCCCTGACACTGTCGCCGTCTAAATCGAACCACGTGCTCCCGCTAATCTGGGCGTAGAAAACGTTGATGATCTGGTCCACGGCAATGCTGGTGATGGTTTGTGTGGTGCCGTCGGGCCAGGAGACTTCCAGGTCAACCCGGGTGCTATGGCCGCCGAGGCCGAAGTGCATGACCAGGTCGCTCTGGTTTCCCTGGCCGGTGCCCGATTCGACCTGCCTGACTAAGGTGCCCAGGTCCGGCACGACAATTCTCACCTGTGCGCCGATGGCGGCATGATTGACGCCGTAGCCGTTGCCGGTGAGTCGAACCCGCAGCCAGTGGTTGGCATTGCCCTGGTTCTGAAACAGCCTCCCGTCGGTGACCAGATCCACGTCGCCGTCATTGTCGTAATCGCCCCAGGCGGCCTGGTAGTTCATCGAGCTGCCGATCCCGCCCAGTCCCTCGGCGGCGGTCACGTTGGTGAATGACCAGTCACCATCGTTGCGGTAGAGCCGGGCATGGTCGCCGCCATAGACCGTGGTGATGAAAATGTCCATGTCCCCGTCATTGTCGTAATCCGCCAGGGCGCAGCTGGCATAGGATTCCTGCCAGTCGCCCCCGTCGAAGGTGAATCTCTTGTCGAATTGCCAACTGCCTTCGGGCCCCATGTTCTTGTAGAGGATGGCGTCCTCCGAGCGTCGGTTGTCGTGGTGATTGAAGTTGCATGCGAACAGGTCGAAATGGCCGTCATTGTCCATATCGGCAAAGGCAGCGCTGATCGTATGCCCGGCGCCGTGCACACCCGCTGCCGCACCGACATCGGTGAGGTTTCCGGCTCCGTCGTTTTGCCACAGTTGGTTGGGCTGAAACCAATAGCGTGCAGCCAGCACATCCATGTCGTGGTCCTCGTCGTAATCGCAGGCATTCACACCGCGTGTGTACAGGTTGCCGCCGAACGGTTCCACGGTGAAGAACTTGCCGTCATGGTTCATGAAGACGGCATCAGTCTGCGCGCTGGGATTACCGCCGCCGACATACAGGTCCACGTAGCCGTCACCGTTCAGGTCGGCCCAGGCCAGGCACATCGAACAGTCCATCGGCATTGTGGCCATCTCCTGTTTCGTGAATTCACCGGTGCCCGAGATGTTGCGGTACAGAGCCGAGCTCGCCGGCGAGTCCGAGATGAAGAGGTCGAGATATCCGTCGTTGTCATAGTCGGCGAAAATGCCTGTGCTCCGGTGCGGGTGTGCCAACTTGGTAAAGCCTTTCCCCTCGTTGTTTTTCCAGGTGAAGCCGTCATACAAATCGACGTAGCCGTCGTTGTTGTAATCGACCCAGGCAACAGCCCAGCGTCCGGCTGTCCCGGTAAACCCCAGCTCGGCGCTCTTGTCGATGAACGCCCCTTGTGAAGTGGTAACTGCAACTTGCATCAAGGCAATCCCGATCAGACACCGCAGACTTCTTTTCATGAGAGGCTCTTGAATTTTAAGGGCTGGTTTTATTGCAACAGCGCTGCTGTTCGCCGGGCCATTTCGCGACGCCATTTGTCGAGGTCGGCATCGACCCGCAGGTCACCGAGCCAGCGCTCGGTGCGCGCGACGAAGCGGGCGTGCTTGCCGGCGTCTTTGGCTTTTGCAATGGCATCCTGCAACGTCGCCAGGTAGCGCGCGTCGTCGTAGCCCTCGCGATAACCTTCCCACGCCAACGTGTCGAGTGGGCCTTGCGGACCGCGAAGAACAAAGGAGTTGGGGCTGTGCGGCACACCACTGTCCTGAATATCGGGACTGTCCAGACGAGGCGTCTTCCAATAGATGTGGATGTAGGCCCAGGTCATCGTGCCGTCCAGTCCGGTTTTCCACATCCCAAGCCCGCGATGACGGCGGTGCAATTGCGGCACCGGCATGCCCCCCTGGGGATCGAAGTAGCTGAAGATCTTGTGACCGTGTTCGTGCGCGCCTTTGATCGACCGCTGGTAGTCCGGCA
>CAJWLW010000325.1 GCA_913042885.1 uncultured Lentisphaeria bacterium
CCGGGCTGATTCGCCGGCGCGTGCAGGAGCTGGCCGGAAAATTCGTCGTTGGCGTAGTCGATCAGTGACCACTCGGCAAGGTGATTGGCGGGTTTGCAGGCCGAGAAGTCGGTGATCCACACAGAGGCGCGACCGTCATCGGTCCCCTCGGCAGTCGATCCAAGCGGTTTCTCGTAGAACGGTTTGCCGTGCCATTTGTCGATTGTGTCGGGCATCAGAAAGCTGTCAGGCTTCGGCTTTCGGGTTTGGGAAGTCGAGTTTTCAACGCTACTTCGCTACTAATGCTAAAATTTCACCGGTGGCGGTTCGCTCATCTGTTCGAGCACGTTTACGTCGTGGGCCGCCTTCAGAAACCCGATGCAAGACCGGTAGTGCTTGCTCGCGGAACGGACTTGGCCTCCGGCGGCGACAGGCATACCAGTGAAACGGAAAAAGTCGATCCCCTCCTCCAGAAACCGGCGTTCGCCCGTGGCGTACCAGAGGTAGGCGTAGACAGGCAGCGTCAGGTTCAGGTCGTAGGGCTCGAGTTGATCGCCCCAGGTCGTACCGACGTCGTTGCGGCCGTTCGTCATCTGCCAGTCGAGAATTGTAACCGCCAGCTCGAGTGCGGCCTTGTCACCGGTGATTCGGTGCAGGCCGGTCAGCCCCGACAATACGGTGCCGGTGCCATAGCTCATCCCCATGCTGTCTAAGGTACCTCTCCGATCAACGACCTCCGCGATCTCGTCGCGGATGGTCTGCGCGCAGCGCAGACAGCGCTCGTCCTGGGTGATCTCGACCACAGCGTTCAAGGCAATCAAGGCCCAGCCGAACATACGGCTCTCGGTACGCAACGGTTCGATCCTTTCCTCGACGTACTTGCACAGGTTGCGCCCAAGACTGCGTGCCACCTCGAGTGCCCGGGCATCGCCGCTGGTCAGGTAGTATTGCAGCAACCCTTCCGTCCAGGTGTGACTGGGATAAACCGATGCCGTCGTGTGCCCGGCACTGTGCGCCGGGATACCGCCGACTTTCCAGGGGTCGTCGCTGCGCCTTACAAAATCGACATCAACCTGATGCTGTGCCGACACGCGGGTACTGAGCCAGGCTTTGGGGCGATTGCTTCGCCAGTACTGCGTGGCCGCCTGCGCAGTGAAGTCGTGCTCGTTGTTGAGCCAGACCGTATGGTCGCCGAGCCCGTGACTGGCGTACCCGGCTGCATAGCCGGAGTTCGGGTCGTCGCCATAGCCGAACATACCGGAAACCCAGCCACGCTCGATGGTCGCGGCCATGTTGGCCTCGAGGTGACGATAGCGCAGCGGCAGCCACTCCATGATATATTCCATTCCCATCACCTTGCACTGCTGAAACCAGGGAAACGGCAGGGATACGTTCGCCGGTGCTTCCCATTGGTGAAACGCCTTGTGCATGTCCAAGGCCGAAACATCCGGCGCCAGCAGGGCGATAGTCGCCTCGTGCCGGCGCGCCATACCTTGGCGCAGGGTCGGCAGCTTGGCATCGCGCGGCCACATGTGGAATGCCATGTCACCGCCGGTCGCCGACAAGCATTTGGGATCATTCTCACAGGCCTCATGCAAGACCGCCACGGCGGACCAGCCATCGCCCCGCAGACCAAGGTACGGGTAGACCATGTCGCGGTTGGTCATCAGATACGGCGCGTAGCCGGTGGTGTCTTCCCGTAGGCTGTTCACGTCCGCAATTCGCGCGATCGTCTCGTTAAAGTCGATCTGTACGTCCTCCGGCACCTCGCACAGGCGCGGAAAGGAACTTTGCCCGGAACTCAACTGGCCGACAACGTGCGAAACTTTGCCGCCGGCTGACGACAACCGCAGCCCGATCTCGCTGACCACTACACCGTCGGGCTCCTCACCCATGTTCAGGAACGTATGGGCCAGGTGCATGTCGGCACGTCCGGCATCCAACCGAACTTCGACGATGTAATCGAGGAAGACATCTCCGGCGGCATTGCAGTGCTTCCCGTGCAGCTCAACGACGGCGGTGATCGGTCCGGATTGAACGACGCGAACCTCGTCGACTGTCCCGCTGAATCGGGTCCCATCGTCATCCACGGTCCACAAATCCAGCAGCCCATCAAAAACCGCAGCGTTGCCGACAGTCAGGCGTAAGCTCGGGTGGTCACCGGTTGTGCCGATCTCAATGCGGGCGACGCCGTTGTCCAGACTCGTGCAGCCTTCGGCTTGTTCGACAGCAACAGGATTCTCGGGCACCGGCGACGCCGCACCGTCGAAACGCAGGTCGAATTCGGCGGGTGCGTCGTTGGCCACGTCACATTGGAACGTCAGGTAGGCAAACATGATGCTGCCATCCGGCCACTGCGCCAGCGCCCGGGTCTGAAGCGGCACCGCGGTGCCGGTCGCATCGACGAGTTGCAATGCCGCCAAATCGTTTATTTTACCCTGGGGTAAGGGCACACCACGCCCGACAGTCCACACCGTGCGTCGATCCGCCACCGGCGTGTTGTGCACGTAACCCAGCCCCTGGAAGGCATAAGATTCCAGCCCCGCTGGCGGTACAGCTACGCCAATCTTCACGCTTTCGTCAGACATTTAGGTTCCCCGGTTGTGTTAAGAATTCAGACACGCCACCAGCGCGTCTTCTGCAGAATAGTCACATTCAGCCTTGTCGCGGCCCTGGTCCGGCCACTATTGATAGGTCACCACCATGCCCTCGAGCAGCGCGTACGTGGGACGCCAGCCGAGACCCCAGCGGATTTTCTCGTCGTTGTAAACACAAATATCGACCGTGCCGAAGGGGGAATATACCCGGAACCCGTGTTGCTGCTTCGTCCATTAGTTTAGAATTCTGCGATAAAAACGGGTTGTGCGGGCCATAGACCACTGGCGCCCGCAGCACGGTCGCAGTAAAGCGGTCGTCAGCAGCCGTGACCCCGATTCCGGCAACGTCGCCGGCGAAATGCCGCGGTTGAGAACCGTCACCTGGTGAGATTGTCGAACCGGCAACTCAACCAGTCGTAAGCCAATAAACTGCGTCCCGCCGAGTACAAGGATTTCCAACTTCAGCTCCCAGGCACCCAGGATTCGTGAACATTTTCGATCATCTCGCGAATGCGCGGCCGCTCGCTGCTGAGAAAACTCTCATGCAGCCTCGACCTGTCCGGCGTGTGTATGTTCAGCAGTTTGAAATGCTCGGGCTCAGTCGGTTTCTCCGCGAACTTCAAGGCGATGTAGCGCCGTCTACTCTGTTTGTGATAGACACCATGGAACAGGTACTGGCTGAACATCACCAGATCGCCCGGTTCAACCTCGAGCGGGACACAAGGCAGCTCGTCGCCCTCGACACCGAACAACCTGCGGCAGGTATCCGGCCGCTGCTCGTTGAGCGGATCAAGCAATTCAGCCAACGCCTGGAGGTGTGACCCGGGCACAATCCGCAGCGCCCCGGTGTCTTTAGTCGTCGGCTCGAAATAGATCATGTGCTTGATGCAACCGTAGGTCATACCGTTCACAACATCGCGATCCGAATGCCAGAAATGGTCGTCGAGCTCACTGTCTTCGCGTCGATTGCCTTCCGACCCGCCCCAAATGAAGCCCGGCCCGAGCAGCTGCAACACCGGCTCGTAGATACGGTCATCGTCCACCAGGTAGACCAACTGCGGGCAGGGCTCGATGAAATTACCGACTTCGACCTTCCCCGCTGTCTCCATTTGCCGCCAAAGGCCCTCCACCGCCCGGACGATCGCGGCCATCTCATCCGGCGGAAATACTTGGCGACGGATCAAATAACCAAAGGTCTTGAAGTGTGCGATCTGTTGTTTGGTAAGCTTTATCGGGTGACCTTTTGGGTATGCAGGCACTGTACCCCGTTTGCCGCTCGCTTCCAAATTCTTCGATTATTCCATTCGCGGCACTGCGTCGCCGTCCGGTCAGCCGTCCGAAAGCTCGCGTGGGTGGCCAGGATCACGCCGAGACGCACCGGGAAACTGGGTGGCTATTTGAAAATAGTCTGTCCAGAGTCTGGATTAATTGCTTTGAATTCCGCTCTTGGATTACCTGCAACCGGCTACTATACTGAGCCAATTCATAGCAGAACAGACCATCAAACAAAGGAAAATAGATGCCCAAGCTCGATCACCCATATCGGCAGTTGACCAACGGCCAATGGTTGCGTGGCAACCTCCACACCCACACCAACAACAGCGACGGTGCAGAACGGCCGCAGCGGGTTATCAACGACTACGCAAAACTGGGCTACGATTTTCTAGCAATCTCCGACCACGACATCCTGACGAACAGTCGAGATTACAAGCAGTGGGACAACCGGGGCATGGTGCTGCTCCCCGGTAACGAGATCACCGCCAACGGATGTCATATCCTGCACGTCGGTGCGGACCGGTTGGTGCCGCCGCTTCGGCAACGCCAGGAAGTGTTCAATCGGGTCACGGCCGGCAGCGGACTGGCCGTCGTTGCACATCCCAACTGGCAGGAGGCGTTCGATTATACGTCGATCGATAAATTGAGGGAGTGGGTCGGCTATCACGGCCTCGAAGTATTCAACACCGTTATCGGTCGTCTGCAAGGCTCACCGTATTGCACCAACAAGTGGGATATCCTGCTGTCGGAGGGGCGCCGGCTCTTCGGCTACGCCCACGATGACAGTCATATCCGCAGCGATATCGGCAGCGGCTGGAATATGGTGTACAGCCAGGAGCGCACAGCCAAGGGGATCCTGGCAGCCATCGCCGCCGGCCGATTCTACCCTTCGACCGGCGTGATCATTTCGTCGATCCGCGTGCGGGGCAGCCGCATCCGAATCGAGACCGAGAACGCCAGGCGCATCGTCGCCATCGGCCACCGGGGAGCCCGCCTGCAGGTCACCGATGACAGTCACATCGATTTCGAAGCCAACCCGGATTCGGGCTACGTCCGCTTTGAATGCTGGGGTGACGGTGAACAGTTCGCCTGGACCCAGCCGTTCTTCAACAACGCTTGAGCGCGTCCGCCTAATCGAAGTTTCCCCTCGACCGCCAAACAAGGCGGCGTGCCACAAAAGGGAAGAGAAGAGAAAGGCGTACCCGTCTGATTCTATTCTCAGTGCCATACGCCCCTTACAGACGATCGTCGGACTGCAGGCGGTTGAGAAAGTCCTGGGCATCGGCCAGTTCCGGCGTGTCGGTTTTCGGCGCGGGATCTGCCGTCCGCTCGAGCTTCGTGCGCTTGATGAAGAACTCCGGCTGCAACTGCACCAGTGCAATGTTTCTGGCGTGTTTGACGATGCGTTGAAACACGCCCATGTACTGGGCACAGAAAACAGCTGCCAACGGATCGATCTCGTGGTTGGTGACCTGGCCGGTCAACGCTTCACGCAGAACGCCCTGCCGCTCCTTGAACGCATCTCGGGCGTCAAGGATGTCGCGGGCAGATTTCTGAAACGCTTTCT
>CAJWLW010000326.1 GCA_913042885.1 uncultured Lentisphaeria bacterium
CCGGGCAACCCGGTTTCGGCGCTGGTGTCGTTTCAGCGCTATATTATGCCGCAACTCGAGCACTCGGCCGGGCTGGAAGCAGAACCGCCGGGCTGCGCCGTGCTGGCGGAAGACTTCAAGTTCACCAAGCCGTTGACGTATCTGCTGCCGGTGCAGCTGAGTTTCAACGCCGACGGGCAGCTTCTGGCGATCCCGGTGCCACTCAATGGTTCCGGCGATTTCGCCGGCCTGGTACCAAGCGACGGCTTTGTCGAATTGCCGGCGGACCAGGATTTTTTTCCGGCAGGCACCATCGCCAAACTGTATCGATGGAAATGAACGACATGCAGAACAACGACAATTCAGTGCGCGACACGCTGCAACGGCCGGTGCGGGATCTGCGGATTTCGGTCATCGATGCCTGCAACTTTCGCTGCACGTACTGCATGCCGATTGAGAAGTACCCGGACTACTACGAGTTTATGCGCAAGGGCGACCGCCTGTCGTTCGAGGAGATCACGCGCATCGCCCGGCAATTCGTGGCGCTCGGCGCCGTCAAGATCCGCCTGACCGGGGGGGAACCGCTGCTGCGCAAGAACCTTCCCGAGCTGATTTGCCAGCTGCGCGAGATCGAGGGTCTCGAAGACCTCAACCTGACGACCAACGGCTACTGGCTGGCCGAACACGCCTCGGCGCTGCGCCAGGCCGGGCTCCACCGCCTGAACCTGAGCCTGGACTCACTCGATGACGAGGTCTTCCGCCGCATCACCGGCCGCAGCAAAGGCGGGGTCGAACGCATTCTCGACGGCTTGCGCGCCGCCCACGAGGCCGGTTTCGAGCCGATCAAAGTGAATGTCGTCGTGCAGCGCGGGGTCAATGACGAGGGGCTGCTCGATATGGTCGAGTTCTTCCGCAACACGGGGCATATCCTGCGTTTCATCGAGTATATGGACGTCGGCAACCTGAACGAGTGGGAGCAGGACGAGGTCGTACCTTACCAGGAGATCGTCGACCGCATAGCCCAAGTGCATCCGATCGAGGCGGTGCCACCCAATTACGCGGGTGAAGTGGCACGGCGTTTCCGGCTGAAAGACGGCAGTGCCGAGCTCGGCTTCGTTTCCTCGATTTCCAAACCCTTCTGCGGCGACTGTCATCGCGCCCGGCTATCGGCCGACGGCAAATTGTACACCTGCCTGTTCGCCTCGAAAGGCCACGACCTGCGGCAACTCCTGCAGGACGGCGCCACCGACGACGAGCTGCACACGGCCATCGCCGGCATCTGGCAGGCACGCGACGACCGCTATTCCGAACTGCGCGCCAAACACCGCGCCGACACTGATGCCGACCCGAAAGTCGAAATGTTCGCGATCGGGGGGTAGGGAGCAGTGTTCAGTGGCAGGGATAATTCACTTGTAATCGATTTTATGTGCTGTGATGAAGTGCCCCAGTCATACCAACTTCATTTTGCGTTAAGTCGCATTAATTGACGGTTACGAAAATGACAGAATTCACCCATATAGATGCCCATAACCAGCCAACCATGGTCGATGTCGGCGACAAGACGGCGACGGAGCGGCGGGCGCATGCGCGCACGATCGTCCAGCTGCCGCCGGAAGTCCTGGAAAAACTGGTGGACGGCGACATCCAGTCGGCCAAGGGGCCGGTGTTTCAGACCGCGATCATCGCCGGCACGATGGCGGTGAAGAAAACCAGTGAGCTCATCCCCTTTTGCCACCCGTTGCCGATCGAGCAATGCAAGATCACGATCGCCGCCGACGAGCAGCAGCGGGTCGTCATCGACTGCACGGTGCGCGTGCACCACAAGACCGGGGTCGAGATGGAAGCACTCACCGGTGCCAGCGTTGCTGCCCTGGCGATCTACGACATGTGCAAGGGGCTGTCGCACGACATCGTCATCGAGTCGACGCAACTGATCGAGAAAACCGGCGGCAAACGTGACTTCAAACGCCAAAGCCGATAGCAGCCACGGCCAGCACAAGAGCGGGCAGCCCTACGCTTTCAACCCGTACGAGATCGCCGTGTGCGGGTATTCGAATGCCGGCAAGACCGCCCTCGCCTGCCGCTTGATCGAGACCCTGTCGGAGCAGCACCGCGTCGGCTATGTCAAGCAGGCGCACGCCGTCGAAATGGATACCCCCGGCAAGGACAGTTTCCAGGCCGCCGCCGCGGGCGCCACCGATGTCTTCGTGGCGACGCCGGAGAACACCGCAACCCTGACGCAGCGCGGTACCGACAAGTTTCATCAGCAACAGCACCTGGTCGATGCCGACTGCGTGGTGGTCGAGGGGCTGAAGCAGTCGGACCTGCCGAAGATCGTCGTCGTCGATGCCGAGAATCGCATTCGCACCGACGGGCTGGAGCTGCAGAATGTCCTGGCCTGGATCGAACCCGGGCAACGTGACGATATCGATGCTGTCCGCCGCGTCGTCGACAATCATTTCACGGCGGTCACGGAAAGCCGTCCGCTGTACGGCCTGGTGCTGGCCGGCGGCCGCAGCACACGGATGCAGCAGGACAAGGCGGCACTGGATTATCACGGCAAGCCGCAGGTCCGGCACGCCGGCGAATTGCTGAGTTCGCACTGCGCGAAAGCCTTTGTATCGGTCCGTGACGAGCAGTCTGCGGACGCCGCTGTCCGCGACCTGCCGCAGATCTGTGACCGGCACCTCGGGTTCGGCCCGATGGGGGGCATACTCTCAGCGATGCACGAGCATCCGGAGGCGGCCTGGCTGGTGCTCGCCTGCGACCTGCCGTTTGTCGACGACAGCCTGCTGGCTCACCTGCTGACGAATCGTGATCCGATGCGGCCGGCCACGGCATACCGCAGCACCAGCGACAGCTTACCCGAGCCGTTGTGCGCGATCTGGGAACCGAAAAGTATTTTTAAGTTGCTGCACTTCATGGGACTCGGCTACAGGTGCCCGAGAAAGGTGCTGATCAATACCGAAATCTGCCTGCTCGAGCAACCATTCGAGTACGCACTGGACAACGCAAACCGGCCTGAAGAATACGAGGAAATAAAGAAGCGTATATCACAATAAAATATTGTCAAAAAAAATATTCTTATTGATTATATAATTAATATTAACAGGTGATAATTATTGGTATAAAATGATGCATTATCATTACCCCGTTACCTCGCTTCCTTCCTCTCCCTGTTCGCCTTTGCCATCGCGGCATGCATGCGCCATGATTTTGCTGTTTCGTCATCCACTTCCACACCCATGCCCAGTTCATAAATCATCGCCAGCATGTTCATCACTTCGATGTTGCCGGCTTTTGCCCTTTTCTCGATCCAGTTGATGGCGTGTCAAATCCGGAGTTTGCCTGAAAATGATTTACTATTATTGTATCCGACAGGTCTAAAGCCTGCACTGTTCACCTTTCAATAACGCCGGGAATCATGAATGCTTTGACCAACGATCAATGGCAGCAATACGAGCGCGACGGCTATCTGAAGCTCGGTCGCCTGTTGTCCGACTCGGAGCTGGCGGCGCTGCAGCAGCGCATCGATGACATTATGATGGGCCGGGCAAAGGTCGACTACGACCACATGCTCATGCAGCTGGACGGCGGCGGTGATGATTACTCGAAAATCCCGCCGCAGACCAGGGGATTCAAGGGGCCAACCCGGAACTATCGCAAGATTGAGGACCTCGAGCTCGACCCGTTGTTTCTTCAATTCACCAAGCACCCGCTGGCCCGGCACATCTGCGCCCGCGTCCACGGCACCCAGACCGCGATCAAATGCATGCGGGCAATGTTTATGAACAAGCCAGCGCGGCGCGGAGCGGTTCTGCCGTGGCACCAGGACCGCTGGACCGGACTGGATCCCGACCCGCTGGTGACGATCTGGACCGCCCTCGATCCGTGCACCATCGACAATGGCTGCATGCGGATCATTCCCGCATCGCATCGCAAGCTGGTGAACCCCGATTCCCTGTCCGGCTTCCTCAGCAAGGAGCAGCTCGCCGCACTGGACGAATCGCCGGCGATCCATTTGGAATTGGCTGCAGGCGAGAGCGTACTGCTGCACAACTGGCTGTTGCACAGCTCTGACGTCAACGACTCCTCTCAGTCGCGCCGGGCCTATAGCGTCTGCTACATGGAGGCCGCCACAAAATGCTGCGAAAGCTGGTTGCGGAGTCAGTTCAATGTCCTCTTCGGCGAAGGCGAATTGACACCTGAAACGCTGAGTTCACGGGCGCCGACGTAGTCTGCCATCGGCATCGCACTCGTGATCTTCCATCATAATCCACTTCCGGACTGCAGATTGCCGGGACAGATGAGCCACGGAATGAAAACCGAACAACCACGGGAAATACCATGAAACTGACAACTGACGGCTGCCGCGCCCGGCAGCAGAAACTCCTGGAAATCCTCGCCGACCAAAACCTCGACGGCGCCGTGCTGGCCCAGCGCGAGCACGTCTACTATTTCACTGGCCACCTGCACAACCCGATGCACGCCGCCGCCACCCTGATCACCGCCGACGGGGCCGTGACGCTCGCCGCGGACACCAGTGACGCCGCCGCTGTCGATGAGTTGGCACCATACGCCGCCGACCGCTACTGCACGATGCATTGTCAGCAACTCGAGGAAGCAGCCGCCGCGCTGGCACCAGCGATTGGGCCCGGAAAATACGGTGCCGACCTCGCCGGGATCGCGGTGCTCACGCGCACCGGCGGTGACCCGCCGGTCGACCTATGCCCCGAGATTCTGCGGCTGCGCAAATCGAAGCATCCCGACGAAATCGACGCCATTCGCGATTGCATCCGGCTCACGGAAGTCATGTACGACACCGCCAAACGCGTCATCGGCCCGGGCGTCGACGAGGTCGCCGCCTTCAGCGAAATTCTCGCCGCAGCGACCATCGCGGGCGGGGAGTTTCTGGAGTTTTGCGGCAACGATTTCCAGGCCAACGCCATGGGCGGCAAGCCGCGACGCCGGGCGATGAACGCCGGTGAATTATACATTCTCGACGCCGGCCCGTGCCTGCACGGCTACCACGCGGACAACTGCCGCACCTTCGCTGTCGACGGCGCCCCGACTGAGGCACAACTCGAGGCATGGGAACGGATTGACAGCGTTTTTTCGATGGTCGAGGAGATGGTCGAGCCCGGCCTTTCGGCTGTCGAGCTATACAACGCTGCAGACGCGTATTTCAAGAAGAATGACGGCCCCGGCATGTCCCATCATCTCGGGCACGGTATCGGGCTGCGGCCGCACGAGCCGCCTGAACTCAATCCCAGGTACAGTGCGATACTCGAAGTCGGCGACGTCATCACTTTGGAGCCGGGCCTATACTGGGACGAGCTCGAGGGCGGTATCCGCCTGGAAGAGAACTATCTGGTCACCCCGGACGGGGTCGAAAAGTTGACGACGTATCCACGGGCATTGA
>CAJWLW010000327.1 GCA_913042885.1 uncultured Lentisphaeria bacterium
AACAAGCGGCTTGAGAGACTGGTGAAAGGCCTGGAAGAATTGCGTAAGAAGGCTGAAGCGGCATCGGCCACCGCTCTGTATTCGATGCACCGTCATCGTGCACCGTCATCGTGCACCGTCATCGTGCTCCGTTCCCTCCGCTTGTGGAATATCGCTGTCGGCCGCAACCGATTCATAAACTATTCAGTATAAATCGGTTAACTGACATTTCGCTGAGAGCGGTTTCTGCGAAGCCTTCAATGGTTCACGAAAGTGCAAACAGCCCCTCTCGATTGTTGTCGGACGTCAAATCCGCCGGCCACTCGGCCAGGTACAGTCCGTGCTCCGGTCCCGGCCAGCCGGCGTTGAAGATCACGCCGCTCTGATCGGGCAGCATGGCAGGATAAGCAAACGGCCCCCGAAGGTCGGTTACCGTCGTTGTCGGGTATGAGCAAATGATCTGTTCGTTCCATCCGTGCCGCAGCCCCTCAATCTCCACGGCGAACAATTTGTCGAACCCCGGCGCGCCGCCGCAAACGACATAGCCCGAATCAGGCGTCACTTGCATGTGCCCTCCCCACCGGCCCGGAGGATACTTCGCCGCCAGGTCCTCACCGGTCTGCCAGTCCGTCGCGCTTAGCCACCACTCCACGTCGAAGTGGTTGAAGTCCGGCCCAACCTCGAACTTGTGAGGGCACATATAGCTGACGATGCGTGTGCCGTCGGGCGTCCACAGGTAATGGTCGCGGGCACCAAACATTACGGCCGGGCGCAGGGCGTTCTCGTCCAGGGGCACCGGTGTGACGTCTTTGCCGTCAAGCGTGTGCAGATGCAGGGCCTGTTCGATATACCGTTCCGGCGACGGCCAGCGGTCATACGCGTACAGATTCGGGTCGGCCGGGCATCCTTGTATGTGGCTGCAGAAATATCCGTCCGCCTCGAGTACCAGCTGCGGTGGTGTATCGGCGCCAAACAGGTAATGCCTTGACTGGACGTGCTCGTCATAGGCACTGCCGCGGAAAAAGAAAGCCACTGCCCGCTGGCCATCGCAGAGCAAGCTGGTGCAAGTGTCCAGTTCCCATCCATCGACTCGAACCGACGCCACCTCACGTCCTGCGCGAGTATCCCACAGCGTCGCACGATGGTTGCCCGTCCTGGTGTCCAGCACGCAGGCGATCTGAGAGGCATCGCCGATTGCGGTCACAACGTGCCCGGTCGGGAACGGATGTGTGATTTCTCCAGTCGTCAGGTCGAGCAGAAAATATCCCGCCGCTCCGACGTCCGGACTCGCGCCCCGCGCGAGCAGAACTTTGCGGCCGTTTTCGACAAAACACTGGAACTGGTGGTACTGCGTTTCCCAGATGTCTTCTTCAGTATTCTGTCCACGGGTATAGATGCGCAGCACGCGCATACCCGTATCGGGATCGGTCCAGCCATCGAAGATCTTTGTCGCCTGCTCGAAGAGCAACGGCGCCCCCAATTCTTCATCTCTCTGCTTCATCTCCACTCTTCATCTCCTCAGAAACTTAAATCCCGCAAACTCACAATTCACAATTCACAATTCACAATGAATATGTGGAATTCGACATCTGTATTCATTGAGAATTGAAAATTGAGAATTGTGAATTGCCCTCCCTAGAGCCTCAGAACGTCAGTTCTGTCACAGCGGGTTTGCTATTCCCCTGCCTCCAGCAGGACACAACTGAGCGCTGGCAGCGTCACCGCCAGCTCGCTGCTATCGGGTTCGCAGCTCTGTGACTCCAGGCTTCGCGCCGACACGTGCTGGGTCACTAGCGACCCGAGTCGGGTATCTGACACCGTCACCTCCTGCGGCTCTGTCGTCCAGTTGGCAAGGACGAGGCCGAAGCGGCCATCGGGCGCCTGCCACGCCGCATCGAACACCGCCGGGATCTGGTGGTCGCGCCCTTCGTGTTGCCAGCGCCTGATCTGAACCCCTTGGACACTTGCCGGGTGCATCATGCGGCCGTAGACCAGGAAGTCCGTGGCCGGGCCACGGCGCAGGGCTGTCGTCACCACCAGCATCTCTATAGCGTCGTCGTTGCTGCCGACTTCTAGATCCCACGGCGCCCAGTCGGTCGTGTCCAGGTTCAGGAGCGTGCCGTCGCCTTTCATTACAGCACCCGGGATCTCGCCGACCACCAGATTGCAGGCGTTGCGGATCGGCATGTGATAGGGTTCCGGTCCCATCCCGAACCCGCCCTGGATCACGATGAACTCATGGTACAGATAGTGGAAGAGAGGCACGAAATGGCGCAGGTTGCCGAAGGGCGGTACAAAATGGCCATCGATCTTGTGGCCCGGCGGTATGACGCGTACATCGCATTGCTGGAAGTACTGCAAAAAGTACTCGTTGACCGGCTGCTCCACGGAGAACACCATTTGGCGCTTGCCGTCGCTGCGCGCCAGCTCCTGCGTCTTCACGTCCAGGAAGTACTTGGCAAGTTGCTCCATGCGTTCGGTCATCCACCGACCCGGGGTCGGCGGATGGTCGTGATCCGTCGCAAAGCAGGGAAACGTGCAGCAGCCGACGTTCTGATCGAGGAACTGGATCGAGTCCAGCCCCAGATCGGTCACGGTGCGGATGAAGTTCTGCGCAAGCTCCCGGGTCTGCGGCGCGCCGAGGCAGGCCGGGTAACTGGGCCGCCAGGTAGCGTCCCATTCCTCGCGCCAGAGCTCCCCCGTGTGAGTCTGGCACACCGAACGGTCGCCACCCTGCTCGGCGAAGTAGTCGGTGCCATCGTAGCCGCTCCACAAGTGGCCCACTACCCACCTCGTCCCGTTGCAGAAGGTGCCGATACGCCAGCCGCGTTCCCGGGCCAGTTGTGTAAACTCGCGCAGTGACGCTTCGCCTCCGGCCGGCGGAAAGCAATCCGGGTAGACCCATGGGCCAGGCCGTTCCCACGACATAATGACGGGCACCAGCGGCGCATCAATCCGCTCAGCTAATGCATCCAGGAGCGGCAGCGTCTTGTCGTACGGCAGGAACGCCTCGTTCGGC
Source organism: uncultured Lentisphaeria bacterium (assembly GCA_913042885.1). Next base: position 2,999 of record CAJWLW010000327.1, read on the forward strand.
TGCGCCGGGCCGAGGTCGAGCTCGCCCTGGATGCGCAGGATGACATGCGGTGGCGAGTCGAGCAGCCACGCCGGTACATCGTCGCGCTTGCTCAGCGGGATGGCCGCCCATTTCTGCTGCAGGCTCCATTCGCGGTACAGGTCCGCGGCCGCGTACCAGTCTCCGGTAAAGCTGCCGATCACGACGTCGTACTCCAACCGGCGCTCGCCGCGTTGCGGCCAGTCGCCGACGTGGGAGATACCGAGTCGGATTCCAGGCTCGCGGTGCACAGGCATGATCAGCTTGATCATGCCGTCGGTATCCCGGCAGCTCACGAAGATGCCGGCTCGATCATTATAGTAGGCGAGGAACTGGGCCATAGTCAGGCCGGGATAGTGACAGCAGTCACCGTTCTCCGGCCGCATCTGCCAGGTCTGCGGGCAGTCCGGCTGCAGGTCCTGTGGCTTTGGACTTTCGAGCAACACGCCGGGCCCGAACGGATACAGCAAGGCTTCGGTACCCGGCTCGCCGTCCAGACTATAGGGCGAGACAATGAAAGGAAACTGCACATCTGTGATCCGGTCGGCTACTGGCGAGCCTTGGCCCAGATCCCCGCCGTTTCGCAGGGAGAGTGACCAGTAGCTGTAGCGGTCGTTGGCGGCGGCGCGCACTGTCACGGTGACGTCGAGATCCAGTTCCGCCAACTGCCGGAATTGTGCGGTGAGCGTCGTCGTGCCGCCGTCTTCCGACGAAGCTACGATGCCGACCTCGACCTCCGCAGCCTCATCCGACTGGCATTGGCGGAAGCGGCGTTTCTCATCCAGATATTGGACGACGAAGACGGGCTGCGGGCTGCCCGCGATAATAAACTCCTGGTCCGGCACCGCCTTGCTCCGGAACGACACGAGCGCACCGGTGGCGGCATCGAACAACAGCACGTCATGCGATGATTCCAAACGGATTGTCGTGCCTGCATCCATGAGAGTATTGGGTGGAGTGGTGGAGTGGGTGGAGTGGTGGTGTTAAGAGAGCGGCGTACAGTTTCAACAAACCTTAAACGCCGCAAGGAAAAGGAACCATGGATGACCTAGCGCAGCCGGGCCGCCAGTAGCCGCTAGTGTTGGCCGCAACCAAAGAGTCCTAAGCTGCCCGTACTGCGTCCTCCGTGAGCGTGACTCCCGGCATCGTGGTACGGGGAAGCAGACTACTCAACAATCGCCCAAAGTGGCTAAACTTTCAACCAACACGTCAATTAACGGTTCAATCTCCCCCGGGTACGTTAGCTGGTGTATATCTCCACATCATCAATCATCCAGAAGTGCGGTTGATAACCGGCTCCTGCGATCGAGACGTAGGCGCCGTCTCGCACCGACTCGGGCGTGAAGAAACCCGGGATAGCAACGGTGTCCATGATCTTGCCGTCCAGCGTCCAGGAAACGGCGTTTCCATCATCCGTAAGGTAAAGCCCGTAACGCCGGCCCAGGGGATTGTTGACCTGATCCGGATGATAATGCCTCCCGACGAGTGCAAAAGGGGCGCCGGCAACAAACTGGCCTTGCGCCATGATTTCTTCGAGTGTATCCAGGTGGACGTTCCATTCCGGGTACTTTCCGTAATCCTCGGGAAGAAGATCGCGACAGAGGAAATAGTCGAGTCCCCATGTATGCATCCAGTCAAAATGGATTTGCACCCCGCGTCTGGCGCTGGGGCGCGTTCCTGAGGCCCTGTAGCCGCTCATCAGGTCAGAATCGATTTGTTCATCGTCGGTAATTTCAGGTTGCGCCTCACCATCATGCGGCACAATCGGCCCATGGTAGTTGGCAATCGTCAGGCACATTCCCGTGATGTAGGGGCCCGAGAGCGGGTTCCCGATGTGTTCCGGGTGATCCTGATTGTGAGGGGCCGATCCGTAGCTTCCCTGGGTATGCCCCACGAAAGTGACCTCCGCGCCGTTCGTCCCTTGCAAGCCGGGATTGAACTGTTTTCCCCGGGTGCAGATACTTGCATCCCCCCATTCGCCCGGTGCTGCCACTGCGTCGAGGACTGCATAGCCCTTTTCTGTTCTGACATCACCCTGATATTTCATCCAGGTGGTCATGTCGAACGCCTGGTCAAAACCATCGGCGAACTGCAAAGACAATCCACCGGCTTCAGTACTTTGTTTATCGAGCATCTGTACCTGTGCTGCTATGGTTCGGGGTTGAAAATTTGGTGTCGAAGTTGCGTGGCTCCTAGTTGGAGTTCACCGCTTCAGCTGTGTCTTCTCCGTTCTGCAAGGCGGCAGGACGCAAAGACACAGCTGAAGCGGTGAACTCCAACGGGACGCGAACCTACGTTTCAACGCTTATCTTATCTAAGCCATTGACCACTACCATCTCGGGATCACCGGCGCTACATAGCGTGTCACCGTCTTGAGCGGCG
>CAJWLW010000328.1 GCA_913042885.1 uncultured Lentisphaeria bacterium
CTCGACCAGGTGCTGAGGCGTGACGCCTTCGGCTTCGGCGTGGAAGTTGGGAATGATGCGGTGGCGGAGGACCAGTGGTGCAACGGCCCGAATGTGATCGCATGTTACGTTGTACTCGCCGGCGATCGCGGCGCGGGCTTTGGCGCCGAGTATGAGATACTGAACTGCCCGGGTACCGGCACCCCAGTTGACAAATTCTTGCGTGAAATCTGGCGCGCCCTCTTCGCCCGGCCGTGTCATGCGCGCCAGGTCGACAGCATAACGTCCGACGTGATCGCTGATCGGCAATCGCCGCACGATGCGCTGAAGTTCGATGATTTCTTTGCCGGTCAGCACCTTGCTGACATCGACCTCGACATCTGCCGTGGTTGTCTTGCCGATTTGCAACTCCTCTTCAGGTGTGGGGTAGCCAATGCGGATATCGAACATGAACCGGTCGAGCTGCGCCTCCGGCAGCGGGTATGTGCCTTCCTGCTCGATTGGATTCTGAGTGGCCAGGACAAAGAACGGCTGCGGCAGATCATAGGTTTCGCCACCGACAGTGACCTGCAGTTCCTGCATCGCCTGCAGCAGCGCCGCCTGTGTTTTCGGTGGTGTGCGGTTGATCTCGTCTGCCAACAGGATATTGGCGAACACCGGGCCTTTGACGAACTTGAATTCGCGGCTGCCGGTGGCCTTGTCTTCCTCGAGGATCTCGGTGCCGGTGATGTCAGACGGCATCAGGTCAGGCGTGAACTGAATACGCTTGAACGCCAGATCGATGGCGCGTGAGATCGTGCTGACCATCAGAGTCTTGGCCAGTCCGGGCACGCCGATCATCAGGCAGTGGCCGCGCGAGAACATCGCGGTGAGAAGGTCATCGACCACATGCTCCTGGCCGATGATAACCTTGGCTATTTCAGCTTTGAGTTTCGTGCGACTGGCGCCGAGCTTCGTGATTGCGGCAAGATCATCGTCACTGCCGGCACCGCTCATCAGTGGATTCTTATCATCTGCCATGGTATCTCCAATTAGATTGGGTTTCCGGTTTTCCGTTTCCGGAAGAGCATATCAGGTGTGGGAAATAGTGGATCAGCCTCCCGGCTGACATGAAGACCTGACATACTTGTTCAATTCTGCAATGCATACGAAACCATATTCACCGCCAGGCGCCGGCAGGAATCTGCGTCGAAACCGTTGCCGAACGGGTCACTGACTTGCTTCAAGTGGGTGATCATGTCGTTCTTGGAATACACCAGTACGAGCCGGTCGTTGACAGTGATACCCTGGAGTTCCGGCGGGCGTTCGGCGCCGGTCCTTCGGTCACGAACGGTGGTGATGCTGTAAAAAGACTGGTACAAAGGGTGTTCTGCCGACAGCAACTGCAGCGGTTGATCGGGAAACAAGTTACTGACGACAGCGCGAATGTGCTGATCGAATTCATTGAATCCCGAGCAGTTGTTGATAAACAGAAAACCGCCTGCAGCGATGTGCCGTTGCAGTGCGAGCAACTCAGCATCCGTGAGTTCGGGATCACGGAAACCGGTCATATACAAAAAAGGATAGTCCGCAATCTTCGACTCGCTGGCATCCACATAGCGCAACTCGAAACCGACCGAGAGGCTGGTGTCCTGTGAAATATGCCTGAGCCACTGATTCGTGCTGTTGGGGTCTGGATTCCAGTCGCCCTGGTGCCGCAACTGTGCCAGAACGAACGTCTGACGCAGCCGACGGACAGGCGCTATAATCTCGCGAGTGACGGCTTCCACTGTCGCGACCTCACGCATTGCCGCTGCATAGCTGATGATGTTCAAGCCGAAACGGATGGCATCCCCGGGAATCAGTGCCTTGTTGCGGGGAGCGTCCGGGACACGAAGTTTCGACGACGGCGCCACGAACTCGTCCCAGCCGCAACTCAAATCGTGGGGTGAGAAAATCACTGCCGTCCGTGTTCCGATGTTCATTCCCAACAACTCGGGCGGTCCCTGGACCTGGAAATCGAAACCCTCCTCGACGTCGAAATAGTGCACGTTTCGGTAGGCATAGTAGGCGCGGAAGATAGGATGATCGACCTGCAGGAGATCGAAGGAGCGATCGGGGAACATCGTCCGAATTTCGTTACGGAATGACCGGGTCATCTCCGGACTGCCAAGCGTTGCATCACCGACCAGCGTGCCGCCATCGAGAATGTACTGGCGCAGCGCGTTGCGCTGGTCCTCGCTCAGATGGAACGTCTCGTAGCCTGTGAGATAAAGCATCGGCAGCTTCACCTGCTTCCCTTCCTTGTGCAGCGCCACGAGCTCCTGCAGATCGAAAACCTTCCAGCCGTACCACAGCCCGAGTTCGTAGCGGGCGTGCCGCATAAGGTTGTCGAGGTCGCCCGGGTTCGGCATGTAGTCCTGGGTGTCGCCGTAAATAAGTTTAGCGGCAAACAAAGGTGCGGCAGGCTCTGCTTTTGGCTCGCTCCGGCGCATGGGCGTCACCGGCAGCGGCAACGGAGCAATTCCCTCAGCTGAGGTCTGGCGCTGCGGATTCTTGCGCGGCGGCGGGCCGATCGTCCCGAGCTTACGCTCTGCCGCGGCCCCAGAGACAAGCCCGAGGATGACACAAATGACGGAGAATTTGCGAATGATGGAGTTATTGGGCAGCCAGTTCATAGGTGGTTGGTTGTAGTGAATGCTGGTTTCGGTGGTTCGGTCGTTCGGCAATATACTCTTGGAAGGATGAAGCCGCAACGCATGTGCAACGTTGATGGCCCCCCGCAGTCATTGCAATTGACACTGCAGGGACATAATTACAGCCTTCCTGTGACCTTGATCGCAGCACCTTCGTTCCGGCCGCACACGAATGTACTTTCGACGTTATTGAATTCCTTTTCGCGGGTTTATTGCCTTGGTGGTGACCGATCGATTATTCATAAAGGCGTCTGCCTGCCTTGTTTGCCTGCCTGGCCACGGTAAATTTATCCGCCATGTCGCATATTATCACAAACCCGTATGCCGACTTAACCGCAGGCAATTGGGTACGCGGCAATTTACATGCCCATACCACTGCATCCGACGGCAAGTTGCTGCCGCAAGAGCTTGTCGATGCCTATGCCACGCTCGGTTATGAGTTCCTGGCGATCACGGATCACGATGTTTACACGTCGGCCGCGGATCATCAATCACTCGATGATAAAGGATTGATTCTTATTACGGGCGTCGAAGCGACCGCCAACGGACCACATGTGTTGTGCCTCAACGGTGACAGCGCGATCGAGCCCTCTTCCGACCGCCAGGCAGTGATCCATGCCACGTTGGCGAGTGGCGGATTTGTCATCCCGGCACATCTCAATCGGGAGAGTCATTTCGACCACACTCCCATCGAGCAACTCCGCCTGTGGGACGGCTATGAGGGGATTGAGATATTCAACGGCCAGGGCACCTACAATCCGGGCAGTCCATATTCGACTGCCAAGTGGGACCTCCTGCTTACTGAGGGACGGCGTGTCTGGGGCTATGCCAATGACGACGCGCACGGGTTGGAGACCATCGCGCTCGGATGGAACATCGTCTATGTCAAAGAACGTTCCGCAGCGGGGTTGATTGACGCCCTGACCGCCGGGCGGTTCTATGCCTCGACCGGGGTGACGATTACAGATATCATGGTGGACGGTCAACGAATCGTTCTGCAGACGGCGGATGCGGACCGTATCGTGGCCATTGGAAGTGGCGGCGGGCGCGTGGCGTTCGCTGATCAGCCCACTATCGAGATCGATGTACCGGATGACGTCAACTACATCCGCTTCGAATGCTGGGGGCGCGGTGAACGCTTCGCCTGGACGCAGCCATTTTTCGTCAACTAATCAAGGGTCTGAATGCGGAGGCACGACGAATACAGAATAAAATTTCATTTGGCCACCTGCCGTTTTTCCATCGCTTTTAGCGGTTTTCTCGCTGAATCTTTTTATTCCACCGTACGCGCTGCTGCTTTACCCCGGTAGTGAACCCCCTTCTCGGCTACCGGCGGTGCGATATCGCCGAGGTCGATCGGCGGCAATGCCGCCTTGATCTCGATACCCCCGAGTGCACTGTCAAAGGTCAGGCACTTCGCCGCGTACTGCGAAGCGTGGATCCGCTCACGGTAATACAGGACAAACAATTCATCCTGCACTTTGACCCAGGTCTCCTCCGGGCGTTCGAAATGCCAAAGCTCGGCGCGCCAGATCACCTCGCCGCTGCCCGATCCATAAAAGCCGCCCGTGCGCAGTTTGTTCAACATCACCGCGGCGTTCTGGATATTGCCCTCGATCGACATGATCTCGACCTCGTTCTCGAACGTGTTGAGTCGCCGCACCTTCTTCGTAATGATTTCGATGTCTTCCTCCGAGAGCGGCTGCTCCTCCACGTAGTCGGACGGCGGCACAATCATGCTGACCCCTTCGAGTCGAGCGCCGGCGTAATCGATGATGCAGTCATACGACTTGCCGAGCGGCAGTCCGCCGATTTTGAACTCTCCGGTCTGCAGATCGATGGTGCCGTTGTATCGGCTGCCGCTTTCCCGATCGACCGCTGCTACTGAGGCAGCGCCATCGGGTTGTGTCAGCCGGCCGCCGATGATACCGTCGGCAGCCTGTGCCACAGTCGTGCTCGCGACGATTATGCCGATCAGAAATTGTATTCGTCTCTTCATGATTAAGGCCTGATGGAGCACCAGCAACGGACCGGGAAGGAATTCATCGCCGCACTCACCTTTGATATGCCGGAAGGAAATGCATGTACACCTCGAGCACAAGCGACGCCATGCTGGTCCAGTATACATTGTTGACACCCGCGAGACCGGCGTTCTCGGCGCCCCCCGGGACATTGTCCCAACTGCCGTTGGGGTTCTGATTCTCCAGGAACAGCTCACGCACGCGTGGATGCCAGTCTGCCCAGTATGCACCACCGGCCTGGTAGTTGGCCTGCATGGCGTAATAATGGAAGTAATAGAAATGGCTCACGCCCCCGTCCGTCCCCCAAGCGACGGGAATGCCCGACAGGTGCTTCAAGGCCGGCGGGATCGTCGGGTCGTCGAAGTAGCCGAGCAGTTGCAGCGACACGGTACCTGCCGCACTCATCTGCGGTGACGGACCGCCGCCCGGCTGATAGCTGTAACCGCCGCCGCCGATGTTGGAGGAGCGGACATACGCGACAGCTTTTTCGATCGTCGATTCCGGCACCCCGATCTCGGCATTGTTCGCGGCGCGAAGGGCAACGATCTGCATCACTGTCACACTGAGGTCATGATCACCGGCGCTCGAATGGTAGCGCCAACCACCGTTATCCGCCTGGCAGCTGACAATAAGATCGACGGCCTTGCGCAGCTTCTCCTCCAGCTCGGGGTCGGGGTCCATGCCGTACATTTCGGCCATCGCCAGCGTTG
>CAJWLW010000329.1 GCA_913042885.1 uncultured Lentisphaeria bacterium
CTCAAATGCACCAGCGCCTGTTCGTCTTCATGGACGACGACCGACTTGACATTTAATTCCTCGGCGATGACATCCTGCATGGCATCGAGATCGGCGCGAGCGTCGGCGTCCAATGAAACGAGCACGACCGATTTCAGAGGTTGCCGGATCTTAACCGTCGCCTGCCGCCGCAGAAACCGCCCCAGCGACACCGCCGTCATGGCATTTGCCATGCGCACATCGAGTTCCGGTTTGCGGAAACGTCCCGCAGCAGTCGGAAAATCGCAGAGATGCACGGACTCGGGCATTTGAGATGTTCGCAGATTTCGGTAGATCGTCTCGGTCATGAAGGGGATAAATGGCGCCGCCACCTGGCATATGGTCACCAGCACATGGTGCAGCGTCGTATAGGCGGCGTCCTTGTCCTGGTCGTTTTGGCTCTTCCAGAACCGTCGGCGATTACGCCGGATGTACCAGTTGGTCAGATCGTCAACGAACGGCGCCAACCGCGTCGCACCGGCGTACAGGTCATAGGCATCCAGAGCCTCGCTAATATCGGCAACAGTGCCTTCAAGGCGCGAGAGGATCCACTGGTCCAGCAGGTTGTCGACCGCACTTAGGTCGAAACTGTTGTCCTCCGGCGACCAGTCGTCAGCGATGGCATAGTTGACCAGGAAACTGTAGGAATTCCACAGTGGCAACATGACTACGCGCATAACTTCCTTGACCGCATCTTCGGAGAATCGCAGATCGGCGCCACGCACGACCGGCGACGTCAGCAGGCACAGGCGCAAAGCATCGGCGCCATAGGCGTCGATGACTTTCTCAGGCGCCGGGTAGTTGCCTTTGCTCTTCGACATTTTCTCGCCGTCTTCCGCCAGGATCATGCCATTGACGATAACGTTTCTGAACGCCGGCTTGTCGAACAGCGCGGCACCCAGCACCACGAGCGTGTAGAACCAGCCGCGCGTCTGGTCGAGGCCCTCCGCGATGAAATCGGCCGGGTAATGATTTTCGAGCCATTCGCGGTTGTTGAATGGATAGTGTTTCTGCGCATACGGCATCGAGCCGCTCTCGAACCAGCAGTCCAGCACCTCGGGCACCCGGTGCAGTTCACTGCCGGACGGCATCTTTACTACGACGTCGTCAACGAAATGCTTGTGGATATCGTCGAACTTGCGGCCGCTTATTTCTTCGAGCTCGGCGACCGAGCCGACGCAGACAGCTTCGCCGGTTTCCTCGTTGCGCCAGATCGGCAGCGGACAGCCCCAATAACGATTGCGCGACACGGCCCAGTCCCGGGCATTCTCCAGCCACTTGCCAAAGCGACCGTTCTTGATATGATCGGGCACCCAGCGAATCTGGCTGTTGGCACGGAGCATGGCGTCCTTGATTCGATCGATCCTGATGAACCAGGTGGAGATGGCTCGGTAGATCAGCGGTGAGTCGCAGCGCCAGCAGTGCGGGTACGCGTGGCTGTACGAACTGCGATGCACCAGGTTGCCATCGGCTTTCAGCCGATCGATAATTTCGCGATCGCAGTCTTTGACGAAGCGCCCGACCCAGTCACTGACCTCCTCGGTGTAGCAACATTCGGCATCGACGGGACAGACGTCGGCAGGAATGCCGTGGTCCTTGGCGACACGCGCATCATCTTCACCGAAACCCGGGGCGCTGTGGACAATACCGGTACCCGTTTCGATCGTGACGAAGGCGTCATCGACGACGACGAAGGCGCCCTCGTCTGCGAGGTCTGCAAAATACGGCAGGAGTGGTTCGTACCGTCGCCCGACAAGGTCGCGGCCGTGGCAGCGCTCGACGATCTCGGGTGCGTTGTCCTTGTAATATTCTGCAACTCGGTCCGCCGCCAGGATGAGGTGCGCACCATCGTCTGCGACAGTTACGTACTCGATGTCGGGCCCGACGATCAATCCGAGGTTGGCGGGCAATGTCCAGGGTGTCGTGGTCCAGGCCAGCATCCAGGTATCCGCCACGTCGGCCATTTTGAAGCGGACAGTCACGGCCGGATCGGAAACGGTCTGATGAACGCCTTCGCCGGTGGCTTCGAAATTCGACAATGGCGTGGCACAGCGCGGGCAGTATGGCAGGATTTTTTGTCCCTCGTAAACGAGATCCTTGTCCCACAGACTCTTGAAGACCCACCAGATGGATTCCATGTAGGACATGTCCATAGTCCGGTAGCCTTTGTCGAAATCGACCCAGCGGCCCATGCGATGGACAACATTCTCCCACTCGCCGGTGTAGCGCAGGACGATCTTGCGGCAGGACTCGTTGAACTTGTCGATGCCGTAGGCCTCGATTTCATGCTTGCTGCTGATTTCGAGTTCTTTTTCCATCTCGTTTTCGATCGGCAACCCATGGCAGTCCCAACCGAAAACACGTTCGACGTATTTGCCGCACATGGTTTGGTAGCGCGGGATCACGTCCTTGATGGTACCTGCGAGCAGATGGCCGTAGTGGGGCAGGCCGGTCGCGAACGGCGGGCCGTCGTAGAAAACGTACTCGTCGCAGCCGCGGCGCTGTTCGAGTGATTTTTCGAAGATCCCGTTGTCCTGCCAAAACCGCAGGACAGCTTCTTCCTCGCCGGCAAAATTGACTTTCGGAGAAACTTTTTTTAACATTCTCGTCACCGTATTGGGGAAACAGAAATCCGACGCCGTCCGGTTACTCGCGTCCGGTGGGAAATCGGACGGGCAAGGCCGTCGTCAGGATGCGCACCGGATCGTGTCGCTAATCATGGACTTCGACACAGCTATCGATCTTGCCGTAGGGTATTCGCAAAGTCTGTCCTTTGCCGCCTGTACTGGCGATTTCAATGACTACCGCGTTCAGCAGAACTTCGACGATGCGTTCAGCCCGCAACTCTTCACCGCCGACGGTGATCACGTACGGTCCCAATGCGCGACCCGTCGAGTCTACGGCTCGGTGCTTGAAATAGGATTCACCGAAAGAGGTGGTGGCGTCCAGCATGTCCGGATCAATCAAGCCGACCGAACTGTCCTCGCCAATCGACGCCACCGGCAGCATCGCAGCCGGTGGCGGACCATCGACGCGCTCGATCCTCTCCTCGTTGGTAGCGGCCGAATCCGTTTCCTTCATGGTACGATAGGGCAGCACGACCAGAATGATCAGGGGGTAGACAATGGGGATGATCAGGCCGGCGATGAAATGCATCAACGGACCGTGCATGCGTGTCTCCGCCACTGATGACGCGAAGCAGCCGGACCAGATCCACACCGTGACGACGGCAACCCAAATCGCAACCGCTATCTGGTTGTCGATATCGAGAAAAAAGTCGCCGTAATCTTGAAAAACCTGCTGCAGATCCATGGCTCCCTCGTAACTTTACTGTGGCCGCCACAATCCCTCAGTTGCTGCGGTCGGCGAATGCGAATAAATGATCACTTGCTTTGACCGATATCAAGCTATCACATGCATTTAGCGTTTCAGCGAAATGGTCATTGCAGCCGCTGATTGGGGTAGGCTTCGTTGGGGTTCACGCTTGATTTGTTACGTGTTGTCCAGCCCCAGAACCGCCTGCATGTCATAGAGCCCGGGCTCTGCGGTCATCAGAAATCTTGCGGCCCGCAAGGCGCCGCGGGCAAAGGTGTCGCGGCTGCCCGCCTTGTGGGTGAGCTCAAGGCGCTCACCGCCGGTTGCAAAGATGACGGTGTGATCACCGACGACATCGCCGCCGCGCAAGGCGTGCATGCCGATTTCGCGTTTTGTGCGGGCCCCTGCCATGCCCTCGCGACCGTGTCGCGTGTCGCTGCGGTAGTCAAGATCGCGGGTCTCGGCCAGAATCTCACCAAGCCGCTCGGCAGTACCGCTCGGCGCATCTTTTTTCTGGTTGTGGTGCATCTCGACGATTTCAATGTCGTAGTCCTCATCCAGAATGCTGGCGGCTTCGGCGCACAACTTGAACAGGAGGTTGACGCCGACGCTCATGTTCGGTGCAAACACGATCCGTCCCGTCTCGGCCAGCTGGCGCAGGCTCTCGCGGTCCGCCGCCGGCATGGCAGTCGTGCCGATGACAACACCGCAATCCGCAGCAACAGCGGTGCGGGCGTTGGCCAGCACGGTCGCCGCGGTCGAGAAGTCGATCGTGACGTCGGTATCGGCCACGGCCGCGGCGATGTCGTCAGTCAGCGCCACGCCCAAGCTGGCGCCGCCAGCCACTGTGCCGGCATCTTCACCAAGCAGCGGGCAACCGCTGTATTCAATCGCGCCGGTAAGTGTCAGGTCCGGTGCTTCGGCGGTCAGGCTCACGAGTCGCCGCCCCATGCGGCCGGCTGCGCCTATGATAAGGATTCGGATCATATTCCTGTCCGGTTGAGCAGAAACAGTTCAGGCAAGGTTGCGTGTGTCAGACGGCGAGGCCGGTGTTGCGCATCGCCTGCAGGAGAATCTCACGATTCGCCGTAGCCAGTTCGCACATCGGCAGGCGATATTCTTCGCAGATCAGACCAAGCGCCGCGACAGCGGCTTTCACCGGGATCGGATTGGTCTCGATAAAGAGTGCCTCAAACAACTCATATAGTCGGCAGTGAACTTCCAGCGCACCGACGAAATCCCCGGCCAGTGCGCGGGTAGTCAGTTCGGTGACTTCGGCCGGAACAACGTTGGAGGCGACACTGATCACGCCGGTGGCGCCAAGCACCATCATCGGCAGCGTCAGCGCGTCATCGCCGCTCACCACAGTGATGTCACAGGCACGCAGCGTCTTGCTGACGCGATCCGCGTCGCCGCCGGCTTCCTTGACTGCGACGATGTTCGGGTGCGCGGCCAGGCGCTTGACGGTATCGATGGAAATTTCGATATTGCAGCGACCGGGGATGTTGTAGAGAACCACTGGCAGACCAATGTCGGCGACGGTCGAAAAATGGCGGTACAGCCCTTCCTGCGTCGGCTTGTTGTAATAAGGCGACACCTGCAGCGTGGCGTCGGCGCCATCGCCACGGGCGTGCTCGGTGAGCTCGACAGCCTCGGCGGTGCTGTTACCGCCGGTACCGGCGATGACTTTGCAGCGGCCGTCGACACTGTTGATAACCTGTGCGATCACCTTGTTATGCTCGGCCATGCTCAGGGTCGGCGATTCCCCAGTGGTGCCGACCGGCACGATACCAGCGACGCCGCCGGCAATCTGCGCTTCCACCAGGTCGTGGAGGGCGGACGTACACACTTTGCCGTCTTCAAAGGGCGTGACCAATGCGGTGTAACAGCCTTCGAGCTTCATGAAATAGTCTCTGCACAGGGTAATACCGTGTGCCTGTTTTGATATTTGATAGTCGACGTTAGCGCCGGCCGAACCGTTCAGGAGGAGTTACGGTCCTTTTGGGCCTGGCGCTGGCGGGCTTTGACGCGGGCGACATAC
>CAJWLW010000330.1 GCA_913042885.1 uncultured Lentisphaeria bacterium
TGGGACCCCACCTGGTGGTCGTTGACAGCCCTGAACTATCATTACGAGACGCAGCCGATCCCGAACGTCATCGCCTGGTACGCACACCAGTTGCCGGACTGGTGCCAGCAGCTGTCTGTCGGCGGTATGTTCTTCGCTCAGCTCTTGCTGCCGCTGCTGGTTTTCGCGCCTCGCCGGGTGCGTTTGCTGCCATTTTGGGGTACGGTATTGGTGCAGGTGCTCATTCTGGCGACCGGCAATTATTGTTTTTTTAACCTTTTGGCGCTGCTTTTATGCATTCTCCTGCTGGACGATGTGGCAGTACAGCGATGCATGCCGTGGCGCCGGCGCGATGACAATGGCCGGCCACAGCGCGTCTGGGCAAAAATTGTGCGGACAATATGTGTTGTGTTACTGGTGGCAGTGACGGTACCGGTGGGCTGGTGGCAGATGAAACAGCGTGCCCTGCGGCTGGAAATGACCGAGCGCCAGCAGAAGATTGTTGGATACCTGGCGCCGTTTCGATCGATCAACAGTTACGGCCTGTTTGCCGGCATGACGACGAGCCGGCCGGAGCTCATTGTCGAAGGCAGTCACGACGGCAAGGAATGGCAAACGTACGAATTCAAGTGGAAGCCGAGCGACTTGACAGTGCGCCCGCGGCAGGTGGCCCCGCACCAGCCGCGGCTGGACTGGCAGATGTGGTTCGAGGCTCTGTCGGCATTACGGCAGCTGGAACAGTCAGAGGCATTGAAACAGAAGGGGCAACAGCGCCCGCGGGAGATGCAGCCGAACGACTGGTTTCGAAAATTCGCGGTCCGGCTGCTGGAGGGCAACGAGACGGTCCTGGATCTGCTGCAGGAGAATCCGTTCGCCGAAAAACCTCCCACTTTCATACGGGTTCTGATCTACGACTACAAGTTCACCAATTTTGACGAACGCCGCGAAGGCAACTGGTGGCGCCGCGAGCTGCTCGGCACCTATTGGGGGCCAAAGCGGTTACCGGCGGCAAGACCAGCACGCTGACCAAGACGAAAGGCCGATGAGTAATGGACTCTGACCAACGCCAGTATCAGGATACGCGGACAGCACATATCCGCATTGCCGCAATCACGCCAGTCGACGAATCGACGGTCGACGGCGAATTGGTTGTGCGCAAGGACGACGTACCGACCACGGTGGAATCGTACGAACGCCTGTTTGGCGAGCTTCTCGACAGCGTCTATGATGCCGTTCTCATCACCGATGCCGACGGGCGGATTATCCGCACCAACGCGCGCGCTTATGAGTTTTTCCAGTATACGGATGTCGAAATCCTGTCCCAGAACATTCTCGATCTGATTTCCAATGCCGATAACGAGCTGCTGGGGATCATGTGGGAAAACCTGCATGACAACCGGCATGTGTTTATCGAGGCGCACTGCATCTGTAAGGACCGCAGTGTTTTTCCGGCGGACATCACGGTCAACAACATCCACATGACTGAGGCGGGACAGTTGTGTTTCTTTATCCGCAATATTACGTCGCGCGTCGAGACCGAGACGAAACTCAAGGACGCGCAGAAGGAACTCGTGCGCACGGCCCACAGCGCGGGCATGGCGATGATCGCCACCGGCGTGCTGCACAATGTCGGCAACCTGCTGAACAGCATCAACGTATCGTGCGATCAGTTGAGTTCAGTTGCGCGGCATGCGGTATTCAACCAGCTCGAGCACTTCAACGAGCGCCTGCAGCCGCATCGTGAAACTTTCCAGGAGTTTGTCGAAAACACGCCAGATGCGGCGCGCCTGGCAGAGGCGTTCATTCAAATCGGGGAAAAGCTGCTGCAGGAACGCGACCTGATCGCCAAGGAGACAGAGTCGCTCAACATGCGCGTCGGCATGATCAAGGAAGTTGTGGCAACCCAGCAGGAGTGCGCAAAAGCCGGGTACTTCCGCGAAAACATTGAACTGCGCAGCATCGTTGATGATGCGCTGGCCATTCAGAACGCTGCAATCGAACGGTATGCCCTGACACTCAAGCTGAATTTCGGCAAGATGCCCCCCATCGCGGTTCAGAAAGCGAAAATTCTGCATGTGCTGGTGAACTTGATCACCAACGCGGTCGATGCAATGGCCGAGAACGACAGGGAAAATCGAATCCTGACGGTCGCTACGGCAACACAGGATGGTTTCGCCTCTGTCGCGGTAACCGACAATGGGGTTGGCATCGACGATGCCGACATCAACCGAATTTTCAACCACGGCTTTTCGACCAAGGTCAACGGGCACGGCTTCGGGTTGCATACGTCGGCGAATTTCATGACCGAAATGGGCGGGCGCCTTACCGTTACCAGCGCCGGCGTCGGGCAGGGGGCTACCTTCACCCTTTGGATTCCCGACAACGATCGCCAAAATCGAGAGGTAGAACGTGCAACTGAATAACCGGATTCTGATTGTCGACGACAGTCAGTGGATACATGAAGATTTCAAGAAAATCCTGCCGTTCACCGATGGTACCGAGTGTGATATAGATGAACTGCTGGACAATATTTTCGAAGATAACGACGGCATCGACAGCAAAGCCGCGGCCGGTGACGCCGGTGCGGTGTATTATGAGTTGTACCATGCCTATCAGGGCGAGCAAGCCTATGAGATGGTCGAGAAGGCGGCGCGGGACAACCGTCCTTTTGCAGTCGCCTTCATGGATGTCCGCATGCCACCGGGCTGGGACGGTATCGAGACTATACAAAGAATCTGGGCGAAGTTTCCGGATCTCGAGATGGTGATCTGTACAGCCTACTCCGACTATTCCTGGGAGGAGATTCTGAAGACCCTCGGCGTTACCGATCAGCTACAGTTCCTGCGCAAGCCGTTCGATGTGATTTCCATCAAGCAGATGGCCCTGGCGCTGACGAAGAAATGGACCCTGGCGCGCAAACTGAAAAGCTACGTCGACGATCTCGAGGCCAACGTTAACAGACGCACTTCGGAACTGGCGGGAAAAATCAGGGAACTCGAAACCGCGGTGAGCGAGATCCGGCAGTTGCAGGAGATTATACCGATGTGCGCCTACTGCCAGAAGGTCCGCGACGATGACGGCTTTTGGCACCGTGTCGATCGATACCTGCAGTCGCATACGCCGTCCAGCGTCAGTCACGGTGTATGTCCGGGCTGCTACGACAAGCTCGTGGCGCCGCTTCCGGACGACACCGACACACAATCCGGATGAACCGATTGGGAAGAGGTGCGGCGTAGACGATCGGCGGGTGCACAAGTCGAAAACTGCAAGGCGGGCTCAGAGCAGACGCTCAAGCTCGAGTTCCTTGGCTGCGTTCGCTGGTTTTTCATTAAATACTTCCAGCGCTGCATGCTCGGCATCGTCGTAAATCTCGGAGCGTTTGTAGATGACCACGACGTTCTCCCGGGCGGGCATCATCGACACAGTGATGGTCGCCTCCTGCAGTGCGGCGGCGGTCTCCTCGTCCTCATAATACTTACGATTCAAAACCTCACGTGCGTGTTCCATGCCAACTTGATTCAGGACGCGTTTGTCCAGAATATGCTCCATCTTCCAAAGCTGATCGTCGGCGAACCAGAAGTGGCGTTCGATAATGATCGCGAAACCGGATGACTGGTAGTGGACGACGCGCGGCAACCACTCCTTGTGCGGCGTTTCGTTATCGACGGCGCGGAGGTCGGGAAGCAGCGCTTCGACTTCGGCCCGCGAAGCGCCCCACTTGATATCGCCATAGCCTTCGAGGATCTTCATTGCCTCTTCACGCAGGGCCGCGCGTTCCTCCTCGGTCATCTCCGCCTCCTCGACAACCTCATCGGCTGCCGGGTCGCGTGCCGCCTCGCCCGCCGCGTCATCCTGGACGACCGCCTCTTCCGGTTGGAAGGTCGGCATGCCGAATTCATCGAACTGCACTGTCTGTGCAGCCACGGGCAACGACAATATCAAGCTGCCGATGAGCGTGTGAAAAAGGAACCGTCGCATGTCGGAACCCTCCTGATTGCGAGTTCAAGGTAATACATATAACCTATAGTCTTTCACTTGTCCCGCGCCAATCCACGCGAAATTCCGCAGATTGGCGTGTTTTGTCCATGTGATCAACCAGCAGGAGACATCGATGATCGAGGCGGTCATATTCGACTATGGCAATGTCATCGACAGGTGCGACTTTCGCCGCTTCCTGGCCCGTGCAGCGCCGCACATCACCAGCATGGATGCCATACGAGACCAGTACAGCAAGCTTGAAACGGCACACGAAACCGGCGATCTGCCGTCCGACCAGTTTATCGCGGCGGTGATCCACGAGTTCGATCTGACGATTAATTCTGCAGAATTCGCAGAGGCTTTCAATGATATTTTCGAACCGATCGCGGTGACCCGGCGGGTAATCCGGCAATTGGCCGGCAATTACAAGTTGGCGTTGTTGTCGAATACCAACCCGATCCACTTCGATCGGACCGTCCGGCGAGCGGACATTTTTTCGTTGTTCGACACAGTCACCGCGTCGCATCTGGTCGGTTGCATGAAACCGCAGCCGGAAATTTATCTCGAACTGCTGCGTCAGCTTACCATACCGGCGGAGCGTTGTGTGTTCATCGACGATCTGGCCGCGAACGCCGCTGCTGCGCGGACCGCCGGCATGCACGCGATACACCTCGAGGACGCGGAGGAGCTACCGGCAGCGCTGGCGGAATACGACATCAATGTCGACTGACAGTGCGCGATGTGCTGCTGATGCAGTAAATTAGACCCCGCGCCAATTGTAACCGGACTACAGCATGAAGATCGACCAAACACGGAAACAAATCATTGACGGGACCGAGCTCCTGGTGCTCAAAGTCGGTTCACGGCTTCTGGCCGCCGACGATTCGGACGCACGTCGGCAACGCATCGAGCAACTGATCGGCCAGGTCGCGAAATTGCGCGAGCGGTTCGAGGTCGTTCTCGTGAGTTCCGGCGCCATCGGTGCCGGCATGGCGATGACGGATGCGGTGAAACGTCCGGTGGATGTGGCCCGGCTCCAGGGGCTCGCTGCCATCGGACAGAGCCGTTTGATGTCGCTTTACGAGAACGCCTGCCAACAGCACGGCTTCCATTGCGGGCAGTTGCTGCTGTCGCGCGACGATGTCAAAGAGCGCAACCGCCACTTGAACGTGCGCAATTGCCTGCGCGCATTGCTCACCGACAATGTCCTGCCGATCATCAATGAAAACGACACCGTCAGCGTCGATGAAATCCGCTTCGGCGACAACGACCTGTTGGCAGCCCTCGTTGCCACTATGCTTCGCGCTGACCTGACCATCCTGCTGACGACCGTGGACGGGTTCTATCGCCGC
>CAJWLW010000331.1 GCA_913042885.1 uncultured Lentisphaeria bacterium
GAGCAGCAATACAGCGATGCGGAAAAACACCTCGCCGAGAAAAACCACGAACTGCGCAAGCAGAACGAGCTGCTGGAGCAGCAATACAGCGATGCGGAAAAACACCTCGCCGAGAAAAACCACGAACTGCTCAAGCACAACGAACTGCTGGAGCAGCAATACAGCGATGCGGAAAAACGCCTAAACGCGGAAAAACACCTCGCCGAGAAAAACCACGAACTGCTCAAGCACAATAAACTGCTGGAGCAACAATACAGCGATGCGGAAAAGCAACTCGACGCGGAAAAACGCCTCAACGCGGAAAAACGACTCGACGCGGAAAAACGCCTCAACGCAGAAAAACGCCTCAACGCAGAAAAACGCCTCAACGCGGAAAAACGCCTCAATGCGGAAATCCACGAACTGCTAAAGCAGAATGAACTGCTGGAGCAACAATACAGCGATGCGAAAAAGCAACTCGACGCGGAAAAGCGCTTAGACGCACCTCCCGATGTTGTCGCCCAAAATGCCGCAGAAGGCAAAACCGCCGCTGCAAGGATCGAACACGACCGCGATGTGCAAACTTTCCTGCATCGCGCATCCAACGCGCAGGCGCAGGAAAATCCGGAGGCCGCGAAGTACTACTATCAGCAGGTCCTCGAACTCGATCCCGATCAGGTCGACGCACTCGTACGTATAGGCAATATACTCGTGGAAGACGGTGATCCGGAAAGCGCCGAGCGCTATCTCACCCGGGCCTTCTATGCCAACCCCGACGATCGCGACGTGCTGCTGCCCTTGGGCTTTCTGCTGGTGTCCCGCGGCAAGGCAGATCTGGCGATGTCCATGCTCAGCCGCGCCGCCGCACTTTACCCGGACGATCCCGACATGGCACGTATGCTGGGTATTGCCTGCCGATCACTGGGCTGGCACCAGGCCGCGGAGGTCCAGTTCCTGCGCGCCTGGAAGCTCGACCCAACCGGTTCGGACGCACCGTACAATTTGGCAATCCTCTACGCCACGGTCGAACAGCCGCGCTATGAAGACGCCAGAAATTGGTACGAAATCGCCATCAAAAACGGCGGTGCGCAGGATCCGAAACTCGAACGTTTTCTCAAACACCAGGCCATCGCCGTGAGGAACGGCCAGCCATAACCCCGGGACAGCCAGGCGCGGAACTTCAATGCCCTGTACCTGTCATATTCTCGAATGAACCTGCCTCCCCGCAATTCACTGAATTCTCTCATCCGCAACCGTGCCGGAGACTCAGCATGATGCCACGATTTATTGGAATGACACCGCGGCTTGTCGCTGCAGGCCTTTTCGCCACGCTCCTTTGGTTGCCGGCCGCCCAGGCCAATACGGAGCGCCGCCCCACACGCCTTGATCGAAAAATCACGATGATGGTAGTCAAATACCTCCAGAAAAATCATTACACACTTCCAGAGATCGATGACGACGTATCCGAGCAGCTTTTTGATGAATACTTCGAGGAGCTCGATCCCAACCGCCACTACTTCCTGCAGTCCGATCTGGACGAGTTTTCGGTGTACCGCGAGAGCCTCGACGATATGGTCGAGAAAGGCGATCTCGACTTCGGCTTCAAAGTCTACGAACGCTTCATCGAACGGGTCACAGAACGCCTTGAGTACGTAAAGTCGATCATCAATGACGACTTCGACTTCACCATCGATGAAGACATCCTTCTCGACCGCAAGGACCTGCCATGGCCGAAAACTATCGCCGAGCTCGACATAGCCTGGCGCCAACGCATCAAGAACCAGTTGCTCGTCGCCCATCTGCTCGATGAAGAGGGTGCCAAGGAGGAGGCGGAAAAAGAGAAAGAACCGGCAGTGAACGACACCGAAGACCCCGTCAAGGACGAAAACGCGGCAGAAAGCGAGAACACAGCAGAAGTAGGGATAATCGACGATACGCCGCAGGAGGCAGTCGTTAAGCAACTCGAGCAGTTCCTGAAGTTCCGTGACGAGAATGACAATGCCGATATCCTTGAGATTTACCTCTCGACGCTGACCCGTATTTTTGACCCGCACACCACCTACCTGAACTGGCGGCAGCTCGAGGACTTCGATATTTCCATGCGCCTGCGGCTCCAGGGCATTGGCGCCACCCTCACCTACAAGGACGGATACACCGAAGTGGTGAGCATCATTCCCGGCGGCCCGGCCAATAAGCAGGGCGCCCTCAAGCCTGGGCACAAAATCATCGCCGTCGGCCAGGGCGACGGGGAAATGATGAACGTCATCAACATGCAACTCAACAAAGTTGTGCGACAGATCCGCGGTGCCAAAGGCACAAAAGTGCGGCTGTCGGTCATCGAATCGCTGCACAGCACGCCGAAGACCATCAGTATCGTCCGTGACGAGGTCAAGCTCACCGAGGGGGAAGCCAAGGGCGAAGTCCACAAGGTCGAACTTACGGACGGTCGCTTCATCAACGTGGGTGTCATCGACGTTCCCTCTTTTTACGCCGATTTCGACGCTCTCAAGCGCGGTGATCCCGATGCCAAGAGTACAACCGTTGACGTACGACGCCTGATCGACGAGATGGTTGAGAAGGATGAGATTGCCGGTATCATCATAGATCTGCGCTCCAACGGCGGCGGCAGTCTCGAAGAGGCAATCTCGCTCAGCGGTCTGTTCGTGCCCAGCGGCCCGATCGTGCAGGTGCGACGCGTCGGCGGTATGGTCGACGTGCGCGAAGATTTGGACGACGGCTTCGCCTATGATCTGCCGATGATTGTCATGGTCAACCAGCTCAGCGCTTCGGCATCCGAGATTTTTTCCGGTGCCATACAGGATTACCAACGCGGCTTGATCGTCGGCAGCGTCGGCACCCACGGCAAAGGTACCGTCCAGACGGTACTCAAGCTCGATCGCATGAGGTCGTTCCGCGACAAGAAACCTGGCGCCATCAAGTTCACCATGGCAAAGTTCTACCGCGTCACCGGCGCCTCCACTCAGAAAAAGGGGATTGCACCGGACATTGCGTTTCCGTCATTTCTCGATCACATGGAATTGGGTGAAGCAGAGCTCGACCACGTGCTGAAATGGGATACGATCCAGTCACAGCCGCTCAACCGGAATTTCACCCAGATCACACCGTATGTCGAGGAACTCCACGAACGCTCCGATATACGCCTGGCAAAAAACGAACTGTATCAACACCTCGTCGAAGACATCGCTGAATTCGGCAAGCGCCGGGCCGAAAAGTACATCACGCTGAACCGGGAGAAGCGGATCAAACTGCGCGAGGAAGAGGAGTATTGGACGGAACGCAGCCAGGCTGTACTCGGCAGTGATCGCGACAACGACGACGACCATGAGGATGCCCCCGAGGGCGCGCCCGAGGAGATTGAAGCCAAAGACGATGTCCAGAAAAACAATGAGAGCGAGGAGGAGGATTTCCCCGACGTCTATCTTGACGAGGGCCTCGCTTTGATGGGCGATCTCGTCGAGATCCTCGATCGCGACAACAAGCTCACCAGCAACCACATGATCAAGCAAAAAGGGTTGGAATGAAAGGCATCGTCCTGGCCGGAGGCGCCGGTACGCGACTGTACCCGCTCACTCGCGTGGCCAGCAAACAGCTGCAGCCGATTTATGACAAGCCGATGATCTACTACCCCCTGTCCACCCTCATGCTGGGTGGTATCCGGGAGGTACTGCTGATCTCGACGCCTGTAGATGTACCCCGATTCCAGGAGTTGCTCGGCGACGGCCGCCAGTGGGGTATGAGCATCGAGTACTGCGTCCAGGACGAACCCCGGGGCATCGCTGAAGCGTTGATCCTCGGCGAATCATTCGTTGGCGACGACGATGTTGCGCTCATCCTTGGCGACAACGTTTTTTACGGCAATCTCAGGATCCTCGAGATTGTCGAGAGTTTTTCAACCGGCGCCCTCGTGTTCGGCTATTACGTCAACGATCCGGAGCGCTACGGTGTCGTCGATTTCGATGCCGACGGCAATGTCCTGAGCATCGAAGAAAAGCCGTCAACGCCGCGTACGAACTACGCCGTCCCGGGACTGTACCTGTACGACAGCACAGCGGCTGCCCGCGCCCGGGCTTTGAAACCCTCGCCCCGCGGTGAGCTCGAGATTACCGACCTGAATATTGCCTACCTCAGCGACGGTGAGCTCCGGGTGCAGTTACTTGGCCGTGGCCTGGCCTGGCTGGATACCGGCACCCACGCCAGCCTGCTGGAAGCTGCCGCCTTCATCGGCGCCATACAGACCCGCCAAGGCCTGAAAATCGCCTGCCTCGAAGAGATCGCCTACATCCGCGGCTTCATCGATCAGGCCGAACTCAACGCAGTCGTTGACTCGATGCCCAACGGGCCATACCGCGAATACCTCGAGCAGCGATTCGCCAACGAGTAGTTTTTTGCTGGCGTGGAACAGTCGCCCGCCGCCGCTGAGACGAAATATGCAGGACCTGCTCATCCTTCGTCCGAGCCCCGAGCGCATTCCCTGAACTACCCCCCACTGGTCCTTGCCCAAACGGTGAACACCTCGGTCACGTACAGGTTGTGCAAGAACGCGTAGCTGTACAGCACTGTCGTTGCCCATAACAGCAACGATGCATACGGCCGCACATAAACCGTTGCGATCAGCCCGAAGACAATCTGAATCGACTTGCCGACAATCGGCCCGCAAACCGGCCCAAACCACGCAGCTGCCCAGAAAAAAACCGGGTGTACCTCGCTCATGTGATCGCGCTCGTACAGCATGAAATGCGTCGTGCTGATACAATCCAGCGCTGCAGCGGCAGCCAGAGCAATGATCGGAAATCGGTAGGCGTGCAGGAAGCCCCGGCTGTTGCGGAGGAATTTCAGCCGCACGGCTTTGAGTTGTCGCAGGTTTCTGTCGCTGTAGAGCTTCACTGTCGGCCTGGTTTCCCTATCCTATTAGAGACGCCTATACCGAAAAAAGTTGCGGTCAATTGTAACCGCAAGGTAACGTCACTGTTCAAGGCTCCTCCAGCAGTTCCTGCAACTGCGGATTGACGCGCTGTTCAACCTTCTTCTGGATAATCGCCCCGGAACTGATCTCGTACTCCCGTCGAAGAAGAGGGATCCAGCGGCTGTACACTTTGACCCCGATCGTGGCCTCATAGTTGGTGACGACCGCGAGTTTACCGGCGATATGCTGGGTAGTCGTCATTTTGTTCGTCGGCTGCGCCCCAATCTCGATATCCCGGGGATCGATTTCGAAACGCCGCGCCTCCACCGCGGCAATGATCTGAGCTTCGATGGCATCGCGGTTGGATAGATCCTCTTTGATACCCTGAGAGATCGCAA
>CAJWLW010000332.1 GCA_913042885.1 uncultured Lentisphaeria bacterium
CAATCCGACTCGCCAAGTTACCCGTTGGAGCGGTGCACCATCTATGACGCCGGCTCCCGCGCCTTCTGGCTGCCGGAGTATTTTGACGACGTCCGCGACTACTGGCGGCGGACGCTGGCGCTGGCGGAAGGCGGTATGACGTACGCCGAGTTGTTGCGTCAGCGCCTGCCTGAGCTGGACCCGGGAAATCTCAATGAGAATGACCTGGGCGAAGTATGCAGAAAACAGCTTGGGCGGATACCAACATTGTAAAAAGGGAGTCTCCATGAAATTGCACAACTACGGCATGGCACTTGTTGCTCTGCTGGGTGTGGCGATCATCGATTGCAAAGCCCAGGAACCGGAGGTTGCGGCACGGGCGGCAACCGTGAAATCGGCCACCAGCGTTGTCGGCTGGCGCACCGACGGCACTGGCGAATATCCCGATGCCAAGCCTGTCACCACGTTTTCGGAGGCCGAGAATGTCGTGTGGAAGACCCCGCTGCCGGCGACCTCCAACGCGACACCGGTTATCACCGGCAACCGGATTTTCGTCTGCAGTGAACCGACGACGCTGATCTGCGTGGCCAAAGACAGCGGTGCGATCCTCTGGCAGAAGACCAACAACTATGACGACGACGCCGACGCCGACGGTCATTTCCCACAAACACACGATGACAACGGTCAAGCAACGCCGACACCGGTAACCGATGGTCGGCATGTTTACGTTCTGTTCGGCACCGGTGTAGCCGCCTGTTACGACCTGGACGGCAACCGGCAGTGGGCGACGTTCCTGGAGAAATCTACTAACGGCTGGGGGCACAGTGCTTCACCGGTGCTGTCGGGGAACACGCTTATTGTGCATATTCTCAGCGTCACGGGCCTCGACAGTGGCAGTGGCAAGGTCAAGTGGCGAACGCCGGCAAGCCCGCAGTGGGGTAGTCCGGCCCTGGCCAACATCGGCGGCCAGGACGTCGTGATTACGCCGCACTCCGGCGATGTCATCCGGGTCAGTGATGGCAAGAAGCTGGCATCGGGCATTGCCAGGCTCGACTATGCGACGCCGGTTGTCGATGGTGACATCGTGTATTTCATCGAGAAAATTGCCCGCAAGGTCCGGCTCAGGCCGGACGGCGACGGCGTCAAGGCCGAGACGCTGTGGACGACGAAGATCAAAGGCAGCCGGCACTACAGCTCGGCAGTTGTTGAAAACGGTCTTATTTATGCGGCTTCACGCGAAGGGCATTTTGCGGTGATCGACGATGAGACCGGAGATGTGTTGCTGCAGGAGCCGCTCAACATCAGCGGCGGAAAAAACATCGTCTATTCCAGTTTGGTTTTGGGCGGCAAGTACCTGTATATCGGCTCTGTCGACGGCGTTACCGTGGTGCTCGAGCCTGGCCGGGCGTTTCAGGAAGTGGCACGCAACACGATCGAAGGGTATCGCAGCAGTCCGGTCTTCGACGGCGATCGGATGTACGTGCGCACGTTCAGGCATCTGTACTGCATCGGCAACTGAAAAGTGCGTGGTCGGCAGTCTGGATTTGTGCGGTTGCGTATTTTTGTCCGCGTCGCGAAAAACCCCCGAGCACAAATGGAAGTTGACCGCCCGCAAAGGAATAACGGATTGGTACTTTGTGGTTCGATGTCACGGGCAGGCATGCGCCGGACCGGAAAGATGCGCAGCAGCAGCTGAAATCTGCCAGGCGTAGCGAACTATACCGTTGCGGTATCGGCAGTGCGGAGTTTGGCGGCGAGATGCGTCCTTGGCAGGTGTATGTAAAAGGTCGTGCCGCCGTCGCCGGTTTCGAATGTCAACCGCCCCTGATGCGCGTCGACCACCCCCTTACAGATCGACATGCCCAGTCCAGTGCCGCCCTGCTTGCCGTGACTGACGAAAGGTTCGAACAGGCGGTCCTGGATTTCGTCCGGGATTCCCGGTCCGTTGTCCTTGAGCATGATTTCGATGTGGTCGGAAAATTCCTGTACGGCCAGTTGAATCTCGCCATCGCTCTGTTTCTGCAGCGATTCGACGGCGTTGCGCAGTATGTTCTGCAGGGCGCGCTCGAGTTTGTCTTCGTCCAGTTCGACAATCAGGTCCGGCGCTTCGGCGGTGAATTTGACGCCCGCCTTCTGGACATACTCCTCGTTGGCCTGGCGGAAATTCTCAATCATCGTTTTGACGTTGGTAGGCGTCTTGTCGAGGTTCGTTTCACCGCGCGAAAAGCTCAGGACTTCCTGGGCCATCGACTGCATGCGATCGATCTGGCTCATAATGATGCCGCAGTACTCCTCCGTTTCCGAATCACCATGGCCGTCTCCCAGCAGCTGGCCAGCCATCTTGATAATCGTCAGCGGACCTTTGATATCGTGTAGAATCGAATTGGTCATTGATCCGACCATGCTGATTTTTTCCTCACGCAGGACTTCTTCGAGCCAGAGCTTGTCGATGTTGCGGACGTTGGCGATGATGTGGCGCATCAGGCCGATCGAAGTGCGGCCGGGATTATCGAGCACTACGGAGAGAAAGCCCTTGCGCGGAATCACTGCTGCCTGCACGTCACCGCGGGTGATGGCACGGGCGGAGCGTCCGGTGCCGTCGATCACGCCGAATTCGCCGAAATAGGTGTCGTCCTTGAGCACCGCAATCGGCAGAAAGGTATTGGGCGTCACTTTCTTATCGAGATCGACACGGCCATTCATGATCAGGTAAATGTATTCCGGCGAGTCGCCCTCATTAAAGAGAATAGTCTTGTTTGGAAACAGGCGAACTTCGCTCAGATCGATCAACTGCTTCGCCGTCTCACCTTCGAAAAGCTTGAAAAATGAGTGGTTGCTCGCTTCCATGATAATTATCCGGCTATTACGCTTTTATGGGACGTTCCCTGTTCCATTGATATTGACAACAGCATGGGGGCAGACCATATTTTCACCTTGTCACACGGACTCGATTTGCGGTTTGTGCCGCGTCATCCCCAGATGGTGGCTGTAGCTCAGTCGGTTAGAGCGCCTGGTTGTGGCCCAGGAGGTCGGGGGTTCGAATCCCCTCAGCCACCCCACTTAACCCTTCACCGCCCGCCTATTTTGTGCAGGTCCATTGCATCTGCGCACTCGGTAAGATAGTACTGTCGGCATCCAAAGCAAAGCATTGCGCTGTTGACAAGATTGATCCAATCGGGCAAGCCCGGCACCGGTCGGCGGCTGCCAGACCGATCCCCAGCGTTTGCAGCAGGCCCGCCAAATCAAGAAGGACAAGAGCGGGCCGTTAGCTGATCGATAGCCCACTGAGCGTGTTCCTGCAGCATGTCGTCGGTTTCACGCTCGATCAACTCATGCAACGGCTCCACCAGCGACACGTCTCCCGAGTTGCCGGCCACCACGCAGGCATTTCGCAGCAAGCCGCGGCGCTTGGTCCTGGTCAGTGGCAACCCGGCAAAACGCTCGAGAAACTGTGTGTCATCCGCAATCGCCAGCAGTTCGCGCAGCGACAACACCGCGTCGCCGATACGTATCTTTTTGAAATCCTCCACCCGTGTCGGCAGTGCTCGCCCGTTGTGCGGGCAAACGTCCTGACAGATGTCGCAACCGAACAGCCAATTGCCCATGAGCGGCCGCAGCTCGACCGGGATCGGTCCGCGGTGTTCGATCGTCAGATAGGAAATGCACCGCCGCGCATCGATGGTGTAATCCTCGCGTATCGCCGCCGTAGGACATGCGTCGATGCAGCGTCGGCAAGTGCCGCAGCGCAGGGTCGTCGTGTTTTCATCCGGTGCCAGCTCGATATCGGTAATGATTACGGCAAGAAAGATCCACGAGCCGTGCGTTTCGCTGATGACACACGTGTTGCGGCCGACATAACCGATACCTGCGGACTCCGCGAAAGCACGTTCGAGTACCGGGCCGGTATCAACATAGTAACGGGCGGCTCCACCCCATTGCGTTTCGATCATCCGGGTAATCGTCTTGAGCTTGCCGGTGATCACTTTGTGATAGTCGCGCATCACGGCGTATCGGCTGACGGCACCCTCATCCGACGCTGGTTGCCGGCGTGGCTCATGATAGTAGTTGACGCCGATCGTGATGACACTGCGCGGCTCGGAGGTGACAGTGCCGGCATGACGCCCGCTGGCGAGGCGTCTGGCCAGATAGTTCATTTCACCGTGACAACCTTCCCCGACCCAGCGCTCGAAGGTGTCCTGATGCTTCGGCGCCAGCGCTATTGGCGCCACGCGCAACATGTCTATTTGCAGTGATTTAGCCAGTAGAACAAGTTCATTCTTGCGGTCAGACATAAGAAGTTAAAGCGTTCAGGTTTCAGTATTCAAATTTCAGATTGCGGGCACGGAGTCTTCGAACTACTGAATCCCGAAAGCTGACTACCTTTCTTATAGAAGGTGATGAACCATCGATGCGGCGAGACTCAGAAAAATCAAGAACCCCAGGCAGTCGGTTGCTGCTGTCACCAGCACGGAGGAAGCGATAGCGGGATCCTGGCCACAGGCGCGCAGTCCCAGCGGCACCAGCACGCCGGCCACCGCTGCCACCATCATGTTGCCAAGCAACGCAATGCCGATAATCAGCCCCAGATACGGGTTGCCGCGCCACAGCCACGCGCCGATACCGACAACTATGCCGACACAGACGCCCTGGATCAAGCCGACGGCAAGCTGGCGCGTCAGGATACGCATTGTTTCGCCACGCTCCAGCTTGCCGGTGACCAGTGACCGCACGATCATTGCGACGTTCTGGCTCGCGGCGTTGCCGCCTTGCCCGGCGACGACTGCCTGAAACACCGCCAGCGCCGTGACCTGTCGGATGATGTCCTCGAATCGACTGATGACAAACGCTGCCAGCAGCGCCGTGCAGGTGTTGATGTAGAGCCAGGGCAATCGGCCGCGTACCTGTGCGAACACCGCACTGTCCGGCTCCAGATGGCTGTCGGCAACGTTGGCGAGGCGGTACACGTCTTCTGTTGCCTCCGTTTCCACAACGTCCAGAATATCGTCGTGCGTGATCGCGCCGACCAGTTTGCCATCGCTATTGACGACCGGCAGCGCCGCGAGATCGTAGCGGCCCATGACCAGCGCCGCTTCTTCCTGATCGACAACGTCTCGGACATGGATGACATCCTGGTCCATCAGTGTTGCCAGGCGTACGCCGGGCTCGGCGACGAGCAACTGGCGCAGGCTAAGCACACCGACCAGACGCCGGTTATCGTCGACGACATAGAGGTAATACGGTACTTCGTGATCGGTCGGCACGCGACGCAGATATTCCGTTGCATCCCCGACGCTGTCGTGGCCGTGCAAGGCCAGGA
>CAJWLW010000333.1 GCA_913042885.1 uncultured Lentisphaeria bacterium
GCGGACTAATCTCCGCCGGGATCACCGGTTCACTATAAACGTGGACACCGGCTGCAGCGAAGGCACGAATGAGAATCTCGCCGGCCTTCTGCGCACCGAATCCAGCATCCATCAACACTTCAAACCGCGTGACATGTTGGTTCTCAACGACCGGTGTCACAGCTTGTTTTTCGAGTGGTTGATGCATTAGCAATATGCTCCCGAACAGGCGCCCATTAGAGCTCTCCGCTTTCAGACAAAACAACGGGTTCAAAATGAGTAATATACAATAACTGTGGTAAAATGCGATCTATTGCCAGTGGATTTTGGCCCCTGACCATGGCGCAATGATGGGACTCATTTCGCCACCTTTTGAATAAATTCAAGATTTGTTCTTGTTAGCAACAAAACACGGAAGTATATTCGCCGTTTTTTAGTACACTTGAACGCGAAGACATGAATTAAGGGAGTTCACTTGGCCCAGCTCTTTCCGAGATGGACGAATTACGTTCCCGCACTAGTCCTTTTCGGCATGGTCTTCGGCGGCATCGGCACAGTCGCTCTGGTGTGGTACTATGGCTCGCCTCGCTTCATCGAGGTCGGCTACCGCCCCGAGCAACCAGTGCCATACAGCCACAAGCTCCATGTCGGCGAACTCGGACTTGATTGTCGTTACTGCCATGTGTCGGTCGAATTGTCCCACGAAGCGAATATTCCGCCGACGCAGACGTGCATGAACTGCCATGCCGCGGTCAAGCCCAAGAGCGAAAAGCTGCAGTTGGTGCGTGACAGTTTCGAGAACAACACGCCGATCGCATGGGTACGTGTACACAAACTTCCCGATTACGCCTACTTCAACCACAGCGTGCACATCAAAGCCGGGGTCGGCTGTGCCAGTTGCCATGGTAATGTTGGAGAGATGGAAACGGTTGAAGTCAAAGCGCCGCTGAGCATGGGGTGGTGTCTGGAATGCCACCGCGATCCGCAGCAGCATATCCGGCCGAAATCGGAAATCACCAACATGACTTGGGAGCCACCACCGAACCACGCGGAGCTCGTACAGGCTGCCATGAAAACGCTCAACCCTCCGCAGGACTGTTCCTCATGTCACCGTTGAGCCCCGAGAAAAAAAACGAGTCGAAGCCCACGTACTGGCGCAGTCTGGACGAACTGGTCGATGCCCCGGAATTCCGGCAGCAACTGGAGCGCGAGTTTCATGAGGGCGCTTCGGAGACGCCGGACGATGTCAGCCGGCGGCAGTTCATCACCGTCATGGGCGCGTCCGTGGCGCTGGCGTCGTTCACTGGCTGCCGCCGACCGGTCGAGCACATCGTCCCGTACGTCCGGCAGCCGGAAGAAGTTGTCCCCGGCCGGGCCCTCAATTACGCCAGTACCATGCCGCTGGGTGAGGATGCCTTCGGCGTGCTGGTGCGTTCGAACGAAGGCCGCCCGACCAAAATCGAGGGCAACGAAAACCATCCGTCGACGCGCGCCTACGATCTGCCTGGGCAGAACAAGCGCCCCACGCCCCGCGGCGCCGCCAACAGCCTGATGCTGGCCTCTGTCCTCGATCTCTACGATCCTGACCGTGACCCGCTGGTCGAGATCAACGAAAAAGATCGACCTGCGCATCAGCCGTACGGCAAAGAGTGGGACCGACTCGCGGAGGTGATCACTGGCGCCAACCTCGGCACCGGCGCCGGGCTGGCGGTCCTTAGCGAAGGGTTTTCATCGCCGACGATCGAGCGGCTGGCGAAGAGATTCGGCGAACGCTTTCCCGACGCCCGCTGGGTCACCTATGATGCGATCAGCAACGAGAACGTCTATAAAGGAACCGAGGCGGTCTTTGGCCGGCCACTGCGACCTGTGTACAGCTTCGACCGTGCCAGCACAGTGCTGGCGCTGGACTACGACTTGGTTCTGGGCGAAAGCAACAATGTCCGTCACGCCGCTGACTTCGCAAAAGGTCGCCACGTCAAGGACAAACACGAGGACGAAAAATCCGTCAGCCGCCTGTACGCTGTCGAAGGCATCTACACGCTCACGGGCGGTATTGCCGATCATCGCCTGCGGGTGCGGAGTTCGCAGATCGGCGCGTTCACCGCAACGATCGCCAACCGGCTCGGTATCAAGGCCGATGGCGCCGGCGAATTTGACAGCCGCTTCGTCGACAGCGTAGTCGCCGACCTGCAGACAGCCGCGGCCCAGAATCGAGCGCTGGTGGTCGCCGGACGGCGGCAGCCGGCAGCGGTGCATGCTCTGGTGGCAGCAATCAACGAGAAGCTCACAACGGCGGACAGCCTGGTGTCAGCGCCGCGCACCGTCCACTATGTCGCAGTCGAGGATACCCGCACATCGAGCACCGAAGATCTGACGGCGTTGGTCGCGGACATGGCCTCGGGCGACATTAAGTCGCTGATCATCATTGGCGGCGACCCGGTCTACAACGCCCCAGGCGACCTGGATTTTATCGGTGCTTTACAGCGAGTGTCGTTTTCGATGTGTCTGGCGGATCGGTTCAATGAAACAGCAGTTCATGTCAATCATTTCCTGCAGCGTTCCCACTATCTGGAAAGCTGGGGCGATGCGCGCGCCTACGACGGCACGCTCAGTCTGATCCAACCACTGATCGAGCCGCTCTACAAGAGCCGTACGACGGCGGAGTTCCTCAATATTGTGAGCGCCGGAAAGGATGTCTCCGATTACGACTTGGTGCGCCAGACGTGGAACGGCCTGATTGGCGCCATCGACGAAGGCGCCTGGCGCCGCATCGTGCACGACGGTGTGCATGCCGGCAGCGCCTATAAGCCGGTGCCGGCCAATCTGGTGACACGTCGGCTCGAAACGTTCCTGGCAAGCAATCCTGTGGCGCAGCCGAAGACCGGCATGGAACTGACTGTGACGGTTTCGAACTCGGTCTATGACGGACGCTACGCGAACAACGGCTGGCTCCAGGAACTGCCCGATCCGGTAACCAAGGTCACGTGGGACAATGTCGCGGCGATCAGCCCGGCAACGGCACACAAGCTTGGCATCAAGCGCAAGGGCCAGAAAGTCCGGGTGACAGCAGGCAAGCACAGCATCGAGCTGCCGGCGGTTCAGTTGCCAGGCCAAGCCGACGATGAGGTAACGGTCGAGCTTGGTTACGGCCAGAACATCGGCCGGGTCAGCCAGCAGGCAGGACGCAATGCCTACGCTCTGCGGAGTTCGCAATCGGACACTATCAGCGATGTCTCGGTTACGCTCGTGGAGGGCACACATCTGCTGGCAACAACGCAGGACCACCAAAGCATGGAGGGCCGCCCGCTGTTTCGCGAAAACACTTTAGTGGGCTACAAGAAGAGCACCAAGAATCACGAACTGCTGCCGGCGATGCACGAGATGGACGAGAATTTACAGCTGTACGGGTCGCACAGCTACGCCAGTGGGTATCAATGGGGTATGGCGATCGATCTGAACCTGTGTAACGGCTGCAACGCCTGCACCATTGCCTGCCAGAGCGAGAACAATATCCCGGTGGTCGGCAAGGTGCAGACCGAGAAAGGCCGCGAGATGTCCTGGATCCGTATCGACCGCTACTTCAAGGGCGACCCCGACAATCCGCAGATGATGCACCAGCCGGTGCCTTGCCAGCATTGCGAAAACGCGCCGTGCGAGCAGGTCTGCCCGGTCTCTGCGACGGTACACGATGCGCAGGGATTGAATGTCATGGTGTACAACCGCTGCATCGGCACGCGCTATTGCGCCAACAACTGTCCGTACAAGGTGCGACGGTTCAATTTCTTCAACTTCACCAAGGGCAAGCCTGAAGTTCACAAGATGTTGCAAAATCCCGAAGTCACAGTGCGGTCGCGGGGTGTCATGGAGAAGTGCAGCTTCTGCATTCAGCGCATCAATCACGCCAAGATCGACGCTAAACTGGAGGACCGCCGGGTGCGGGACGGCGAGGTCGTGACAGCCTGTCAGCAGGCCTGTCCGGTCGGTGCCATCGTCTTTGGCGATATCAATAATGACAAGGAATGGAACCCGACAGACACGCGCGTGATGCATGTGAAGGGATCGGACCGCAACTACAAAATGTTGCAGGAACTCAACACGCGGCCGCGTACGACCTACCTGGGCAAGATTCGTAACCCGAACGCCACGCTGGCGCCGGCTGTCGCGGCATCGGACAGCCGCAGCCCCGAAGAGCATTGATAAGGACTCATGAGCGCACACACTGAAACAAGCGAACCGCCACTGATCACCGGAACCCAGAGCTTTCACTCGGTTTCACAGCGGATCAGCGAGGTAACGGAGGCCCGCATTCAAGGGACCCCGAAGCTGTGGTGGGTGCTCATGGTGATTTCGCTGTTGGCACTGGCCAACCTCGGGGCGTCGATCGCGTATTTGTTCTGGGAAGGTGTCGGCATCTGGGGCGTGCAAAATCCGGTCGGCTGGGGCTGGGCGATCGTCAATTTCGTGTTCTGGGTCGGTATCGGTCACGCCGGCACTCTGATCTCGGCGGTCTTGTTCCTGCTGCGCCAGCGCTGGCGCACGTCGATCAACCGCTTCGCCGAGGCCATGACGATTTTTGCGGTCATCTGTGCCGGTATGTTTCCGGGCATCCACGTCGGCCGCCCGTGGGTGGCGTGGTGGATGGCGCCGTATCCGAACCAGATGGGCATATGGCCGAACTTCCGCAGCCCGCTGCTGTGGGACATGTTCGCTGTGGGCACATATTTCACCGTGTCGCTGCTGTTCTGGTACACTGGCATGATACCTGACCTGGCGACGATGCGCGACCGCGCAAAGAACAAGATCCGCAAGGTCAGCCTAGGCGTCATGGCCCTCGGTTTCCGAGGCAGCGGCAAACAGTGGCAGAACTACGAGAAGGCCTACCTCATTCTCGCCGGCATCTCGACGCCGCTGGTGCTGTCCGTACACTCGGTTGTCAGTTTCGACTTTGCCGTGTCCCTGGTTCCGGGCTGGCACACGACTATTTTCCCGCCGTACTTCGTGGCCGGCGCCATCTTCTCCGGCTTCGCAATGGTGATGACCCTGGCGGTGGTCGCGCGGACCGTCTACAAGATGGAAGATTTCATCACCATGAAGCACCTGGAGAACATGAACAAGATCATCCTGCTCACCGGCACGATGGTTGGTTACGCGTATGGCTGCGAGTTCTTCATCTCCTGGTACAGCGGCAATGACTACGAGCGCTTCGCTTTCGTCAACCGCGCGACCGGGGATTATGCCTGGGCTTATTGGACAATGATCTCGTGCAACGTGATCTTCCCGCAGATTTTCTGGTTCCGCAAGATGCGCCGCAG
>CAJWLW010000334.1 GCA_913042885.1 uncultured Lentisphaeria bacterium
AGGGCCTGCCAGCTTTCGTAGCGGTCCTCACGGTCTTTCTCGAGCATCCGATTGAGCAGTTCGGTGCATTCTCCCGAGACGTTCACGTTGCGTTCGTTGGCGGGCTCGGGCGGTTCGTCCATCTGTTTCTGCATCAGCAGCAGGGGCGCTATTTCCTCGAACGGCAGCGAGCCGGTCACCATTTCGTACATAGCGATACCGAGCGAATACATGTCGCAGCGGAAATCGAGGTCGTCGCTGCCCCTGATTTGTTCCGGGCTCATGTATTCGGGGGTGCCGATGGTGAAGCCGATGCCGGTAAGGTCCATTGACTGCCCTTCTTCGGAAGACTTGGCGATGCCGAACCCGGTAAGTCTGGCCTGGTGGTCGCTGGTGATGAAGACGTTGTTTGGCTTGAAATCGCGATGCAGCAGTTTCTTGGTCTCCCAGACATAGTGGAGTGCATCGACGATTGGGATCATCAACTCCATGACCTCGCGCTCTGCCAGCGGGCTGTGTTGCAGCATGTAGTCGTCGAGCGAACAGCCGCCAGCCTCGCTCTGGGTCACCAGATAATAGCATCCGGCGTCTTCGCCGGCGTCGATGACACGCAGGATGTTCGGATGGTTGATGCTCGTGAGCAGCTCGACTTCCTGCAGAAAACGGCCGACGTTCTCGTCGTCCATTGTGCCGGAAAGAACCTCGACACGAACGCAATCGGTGCCTCCCTCGGTTTCCTGTGTGGCGTCATAAATTTCGCCCAGGCTACTTTCACCGACACGCCTTTCGAGGGCGTATTTGCCGGCAATTTTTGTACCTGCGAGGGGACCTATTTCCTCTTCGCTCATGGCTGGCTCCATAGCTGTCGCGACGACATGGCGGAGTATCAAGTTCAGTGGTGCAGTCGCTGTCAAAGACAGCCACAAAGTACCACGCACCGCGCCGATTTCAATTGTGGTCCGGCATCGAGTCAACGGCAGTTCATCAGTTGTCGAAGACGATATGCCGTGGCTTCCGTCGGCGCTGCAGTTCAGCTATCTCGGCGACATCGATTTGCAGTTCCGGATCCCGCTCGGACTCGGGAAAATCGAGGTCTGCGAGTTCATTGCTGGTGCCTTCCGTCAACACCTGAGCGAGGCTTGGTGGCGGCAGTGTGACGTTTTCGGACTGCAGATTCGGCAGGTTTTTCAAGCGGCTCTGAATGGTGCGCACGTCGATGCGGTCGAGAATGAGTGCATTGACCTGCACGCGCTGGCGACGGGTTTTCAGGGTCTTGATGTGCTCCTGAAGTTGCGCTGCCTTCGCAACCCGTTCGTCCTCGGGCAGCGAAGAGATTGCAGCCATCGCCGTCTCGAACTGGGCGCCGATTTCTTCATCGGACGCCGTGTGCTCGAGGCCGAGCTCGTCATATATTGACGGGGGCTCTGGACTGGACGGGTTTGAGTTTTTTGCTTGACTTGTCATCGTCAGTGTTTGCCTTTTTGATGTTGAGATTACGCATGGCGCTGTACATTTTGTCAAACTCGGCGGCTATTTTCGTGCCACCCGCCGCAGCCGCATTGGGGTCTTTGGCGGCTTCGCGCAGAACTCGCAGCGACCCCTCGAGGCTGCCCAATTGGACGCCGGCGGGCTTGTCGCGTAACAGCTTTTCAAGCAATTGTCCCGCTGACGCAAACTCGCCCATGGCGCCACGCTGCAGGGCGTTGAGCATGTTCGTGGTGAACTCGCGCTTGGCCTTTTGAAAATCGCTGTATTCAGGAAACACGCTGCGAGCTTTACGGAGACTTTCGAGATCGGCTGTGAGCGATGTCGTGTCACGGCCATCGGTCACGTCGATGCGGATGTGGACCAGCAGATTGCAGATGACAAAGCTCCATTGGTCAGTGCGCGGGTCGTCGCGGTCGATGTCGGCCTTAAAAGCGTTGTAGCGCCGGCCGAGCATGGCCAGGTTTTCGCGTGGATTTTCACCGGCCGAGGTCAGCAGAGACAGGTAACACTCGAGCCCGGACTCGTCACTTGCTTCGATTTTCTCCATCGTGTATTCGACAAAGCGGGTGACAAAATTCTCGAGCTTGAACTGGACGTTGATGGCCGTGATCTCATCGTCATTGAACGGCGTTACACTCTCGCCCGGCGCCGCGAAGCGCTGGCTCTCGCGATTCCAGAATTGTGGATTGATAAAAACACTCTCTTCCCAGAAATTCAGACATTCGTTCCAGGCGCCGAAGGTCTCGTCGGCGGCATGCCCCGCTTCGAGTATGCTCGCAAGTTGGTAATGCAGCACAGCCAGATTGTGGAGTAGTGAGTGCGCCAGATCCTTATCCGCCATGCCGTCGAGCCTTTTCTTGAGTTCGAGGATTGCTTGGCGCACGGCCGTTGGATCGTTCGCGTGATCCAGCACTTCGCTGAGCGACAGCGCCATGATGACGGTTTTTATTTCCGGCGCCGGCGCCGGAATCTGCTCGAAAATATGGCGGGCGCCGGCGAGGTCACGCTTGCCGACAGCGGCAATAGCCAGTTCGGTCGAAAGAATTGAAAAGAGTTTGTTGCCACGGCTTTGATTATCGCTGAGGTAGGGTGCCAGGGCGGCCTTGGCGAGGTCGCCCTGGCCCTCCTGGATGAGAGCAACTGCCTGCAGATAGGCAACGCCGGCGCGGCTGTCCGCCGGCAGTTCGTCCATGAGCCCGGCAATTCTGTTGAAGTCGCGGAGGTGACACAGATAAAAGGCTCGATTGAGGGACACATGCTGATCGACGAACGCGGCACCGGTGTAGTTGCCGCCGGCAGACTGCGCATCGAGTTCGCGGATGGCTTTGTCGTAGTCGCCTTGGTGGCCCGCGAGATAGGCATTTATAGTGGCCATACCCACTTTGACGTAAGGCGCCACATCCGGCATGGCCGCGAGTTGCTGCATCATCGATTGCACGGCGGTGTCGTGTCCGAGCCCGAGCTCGGCGACTATCGCATGGTATTGATAGCGGCTGTTGCCCTGCTCGGTGTCCCGCAGGGTACTCAATGTCGCCAGGGTTTCTTCATAGCTGCCCTGGTGCAGATGGTTCATGGCGGTATAGAATTGACAGAGCAGCTGGCACTGTGGGTCGTCGTTCTGAGCCTGCAGTTCGGACAACACACTCTGCGCCTCGTCATAGTTTCCGTTGGCTACGAGGCCGACCACATGGCGAAGCTGCGACTCCGCAATGAGCCGTGAGAGTCGCTGTTGCCGGGCCGGGTCGATGGCGCTTGCAACGACGAACTCGAGGCATTTCAGGGCGCCGTCGTAGGCGTTGTGATCGATCAGAAAGAGTCCCAGTGAATAGAGCGTCCGCTGGGCGAAGTCGGACCAGAGGGTATCGACGGATGCCGGATTCACAAGATGTGCGATGATTTCGCGGCAGCGGTGGGGGCGGTGCTGTGCTGCCAGCGCTCTGGCGTAAAAGTAAAGGTCCCAGGAGGACAGCAGGTCAATCGACTCGACGGTGTCATAGTGCTGCAGGACCTTGTCGTGGCGCTCGGCCGTGGCGTAAATGCGACCCAGCGCGGTATGCGCCGGAACGCTGAGCGCGCCTAAACGAGCGGCCTTTTCGAGGTGGATGATTGCTTTGGCGTCATTTTTGCCCTCGTGCAGCAGACCCCGGTAGTAATTGGCGCTGAAATTGTCCGGTTCGGTCTGCAGAACCTGATCGAATATGGTTGCCGCCTTGTCGTCTTCACCGCCTTCGAAAGCCAATTGACCCATGCCGACGAACGCCGGAATGCAGTTGGCGTCGATCGCCAGCGCCTGCTTGAACTTTTCCTTGGCATCCTGCAGGTCGTTGGCCAGGTATTTGATGTTGCCGTGCAGCGCCAGAGCTCTGGAGTAGAAGTCGTCGCCTTCCTTGATGAACCCGGCTATTTTGACCGCCTTGTCCATGGTGCCGTAGGCGGCCAGAGAGGATGCCAGAAAATACATTGCTTCGCTGTCATTCGGTTCGCGCTTGAGCAGTTGCTGGAAGTGATCGACGGCCTTGTCAATCTCGTCGGCGCGGGCATAGGAGCGGGCGCTCCAGAAGAGGCCGTCGCGGTCCTTGTCGGGGATCGAATCGTAACACTTGTACGCGGAGACATACTTGCCGGTCTCGAAGAAGCAGCGGCCGAGTTTGGACCACAGCTCACGGCTGCCGCCGCGAGCGGCGAGACACACCTTGACGTGTGAGATCGCACCTTCGTAGTCGTGCGACTCGAACAGCAGGTCACCGAGCAAGAGACGGGTGTCGATATGCTTGGGATTGAGGCTGGCATGCTGGTTGAGATAGCGGCGTGCATCATCGGTGAGACCCAGTTCGACCGCCAGACGTCCGAGCTGGCACAAGCACTCGGCGAAGT
Source organism: uncultured Lentisphaeria bacterium (assembly GCA_913042885.1). The sequence continues at coordinate 4,342 of CAJWLW010000334.1, forward strand.
TGTTCTTCCAGTCTTCGGTGGTCTTGACCAGTTCCTTGTCGAGGCGCTTGAGCAGACGCTCGAATTCCTGGTAGCCGCGATCGGGTTTGGAATTTGCCAGTTCGCGAGCCTTGGAGATGCGATAGAGTAGCCGGTCATGGAGCAACGGCAAATCCTTTTCGAGGCGCACGATATTTGCAGAAAGCCGGTCTTTGAAAGAGTGCGTTGTAACCGGCCGGTCATCCCTTGTGCCGCCCAGCACCCGGAGCAGCAGACGCTCGAGCACAAGCCGGCGTTCGCCGTAAATCAGCGGGAAAAAGAGGTAGGTGCTGAACCCGATACCGTAGAACAGGATGCCCGGAATCACGGTGGCCCGCACGAAGGCAGTTGTGAAGTCGACATTGGATATCAGGCATGGCACAAGGATTGCCAGGAACGCCGCAAATACGGTCGTGAACTGGAGCAGGCGATAGTTCAGATGGCCGCGCGCCCGGCCGCGGCGGTGGGCAACGGCATAGGTGCTGAGCCAGATGATGATGGTGACACCGAAAAGAAACCAGTCGAGGTCGGCCTTGATCCCCAAGGGCCTTTGGATGCGTGCAAGGCGTACCTTGCGGACCAGCTCGCGGCGCCGTTCCGCCAGCGAATAGTCCGCGGCGACGAGCGGGAAGTTTATCAACACATCGCCGTAGATCGCATCGGCCTTGAGGCTTTGGCCGGTTTCGTTGAAGTTTTCGGCCAGGGCGATTTTCCACTTGACCAGGATATCGTCGAAATTCTCGTCCACGCTGATGTTCTCGAAGCGGCGCACAAATAATTGCAGCCCTTCCACGAAAACGACTGATACTTGCTGGCCCTGCTGGCTGTCCCGGTCATACTGTCGAACGGTCTGCCGGACGATCGGCACGATGGCGCTCTCGATGTCAATTTCCTTTGAGAGGTTGGCGTAC
>CAJWLW010000335.1 GCA_913042885.1 uncultured Lentisphaeria bacterium
AAATCCCCGGCCGGCATCTCGGCTGTGGGAAAATCCCCGGCCGGCATCTCGGCTGTGGGAAAATCCCCGGCCGGCATCTCGGCTGGTGGCGCTTGGACTGTCCCGGGCGTTTGCCGCTTGGCGACAGCCACAGCTTGGCGCTGCAGCGGCGTCAGCACGGCGGGCAGCTGCCAAGCCATTCGCATCGCGATCATCTCGCGCTTCTGCCGGGCTACCAGGTACCCGATAGGGTTGCTGTTTTTCGCGAATTCAGCTTCGACTTTGGCGCGGATTCCGGCTATGGCTTCTTCGATGTCGGCGATCAATTGCAACTGAGGATCACTGAGTGCCTTGACCCCCTGCCGGCGAAACTCTGCTTCATCGACAATGCCGTACCGAGGACGCAGTTGAGCGTAGATATCATCGAAGTACGCTTTCTGGCTGTCCGTCAGCAGCAGCGCTTCATGCACACCGGGCACGGCAGACTCGACATCGGCATCAAAGAACTGCGGCGTCGCTGCCGTGGCGGCAACGCACAGACCAAGCGAGAAGAAAGTATGAATACAACGAATCATTGATTCCCGGGCGGGGGGAGGCGCGGGTCGTTCAGCTTATATGCAATCTGGGACAAGGTCAACAGGCTCCAGCACACCGAGGTAATTAACAAACGGGGACGGCAATTCAGTAATATATTTAAGTAAACATCTTACGATATGTCGATAACGACCTGGCCCCCCTCGACTTTCACCGGATAGGTCCGAAGATCGATACAGGCCGGCGCGCCTTTGGCCTCACCTGTAGCAATGTCGAAACGACCATTGTGTTTTGGACACTCGATGATGTTATCCATCACAAAGCCGCCGGCCAGATGCACGTTCTCATGCGTACAAAGGCCGTCACTGGCATAGTACTGGTCGTCGTTGCTGCGGTAGATCGCGAAGGTGCGGTCACCATGATCAAAGCGTATCACATCCTCCGCCTCGATGTCGTCGGCCTGACAGACCTGAATCCAGTTTCCCATAGGTTACCTCTGGCTGGTGGCTGACTATTCCGTCATCATGGCAGCGACTGGCCCGGGCATTGCCGGCTTCGCTGAGCCGGGCAGTTCGCGTTTGACGTAATACATCGGATCCTTCACCTGTCGGAACAATGCCGGGATGATTTCCCTGTAAGCTTCCAGAAACCCGCTGTACGGTACCGGCATGTCGTGTTTCAGTTCCTCATGCAGCTTGGCGAGGTTGTGGTACGGCACCATCGGGAACATGTGATGCTCGACGTGGTAGTTCATTTCCCAATAAAGAAAACGGGAGATCGGATTCATATAGACGGTGCGGCAGTTCAAACGGTGGTCGAGCACGTCCTCCGCCAGGCCGATGTGCTGCGTCAGGCCGCACAAGAGCATCTCCCAGGCACCGTAGAAGGACGGCAGGCCGATGTACATCAGCGGCAGGATACTGCCGCTGATGATGACCGCAGCGATCACCACAGCATAAATCATCACCCAGATGCGGGCGTTGCGATAGACCTTGTAGCGTTCCTCCTCCGGGATATATGTCTCTTCGGCAGCGTTCAGCCGGCCGGTGCAGTGCAACAGCACTTTCGAGAGCTCCTTTGGACCGGACTTCAGACTGAAAACCGCCAGCGCGATACCTAACAGGTCCGGCGGCCGCGGCGAAGGGATTTCCGGATCGCGGCCGACGATAATCGTGTCCGTGTGGTGGCGTGTGTGGCTCCAGCGCCAAGGCACCGACTCTCTCAGCACCATGAACGACGCGATCTCATAGACAACATCATTCATCCACTTCGTCCGGAAAGCCGTGCGATGTCCGCATTCGTGCCAGCGCGAATCCGATGCCGAGCCATAGAGTACGCCGTAGATCACGAACGGGATAATCGCCCACCAGCTCCCCCACAGCATGTACCCGGCAGTGCCGCTGACGATCAGCAGCGTGAACCAGACCACAGTGTCACGGATAGCCGGCCCGTTGCGGCGCTGGATCAATTCCTTCATCCGCTTGCGTGGAATATCGCTGGCATACCATTCGGCATTCGCCAGGCCATTTTCCTCGGCAAGTTTCGAGTCCAGCCCGACGAGGCTGTAATCGCGTTTTGTGAATTCAGCAGCCATATAGATAAAGATAACATTAAAATGGTCTGATGACCATAGGCGAAGGCTGGAAAGGCTGGTCTCGGGTGGTAAGCTGGATCATGTTGCCAATCCACGACATCCGTGACAAGTTCCTTGCTGCAATTGACGCCGGCCGCAACGTGGTGCTGTCCGCCCCGGCCGGGTCCGGTAAATCGACGCAGATTCCGCAATTCCTTCTGGACAGTGAACAGCCGGGTCAGATCCTGGTGCTGCAGCCACGGCGCCTGGCCGCACGTATGCTGGCGAACCGCGTTGCAGAAGAACGCTATCAGACGGTCGGCGGGCAGATCGGTTTCCAGACGCGGTTCGAAAGCGCCTATTCGAAACAAACGCGGGTGCGCTACATCACCGAAGGCATACTCCCGCGACTGTTCCTCGCGAAAGACAATCTCGAAGGCATCAGTACCGTCGTGTTCGACGAGTTTCATGAGCGCCAGCTCACTGTCGACATGGGGCTGGGACTTTGCCGGCGACTGCAGGAGCAACGACCCGACCTGCGGCTCGTCGTCATGTCCGCGACACTGGCCAGCGAAGCCATTCTCTCATGGCTGCCCAACAGCGTTGGTGTGCACACCGAGGGCCGGACGTTTCCGGTCGACATCAGCTATCTGCCGCCACAAGCCCGGCCGTTGTGGGATGTGACGGTCGATGCCGTGCGCGATCTGATCGGCCGCGACGAAGGCGACATCCTGGTGTTCATGCCGGGAGCCTATGAGATCCGCCGCACGATCGCCGCTTTGTCGGACGCGAAATTTGGTGAGCGGCTGAGCATTCTGTCCTTGTTCGGCGACATGCCGGCGCAGCAACAGGATGCGGTCATGGGCCCGGCACCGCATCGTAAGATTATCGTCGCCACGAACATCGCCCAGACGTCCCTGACGGTAACAGGCGTCCGCCATGTAATCGACAGCGTGCAGGCACGGATCAACCGTTACGACGCCGGTCGCGGGCTGAATACCTTACATATCGAGTCGGTCAGCCAGGCAGCGGGTACACAGCGTGCCGGTCGTGCCGGGCGCGAGGGGCCGGGCCGCTGCATCCGGCTATGCAGCCGCAAGGACTTCGAAACGCGGCCGGAACATGACACGCCGGAGATTTCGCGTGTCGACTTGTGCGAGGCCATCCTGCAGCTGCGCTGTCTGGGCCATGAGATCGACAGCTTCCCCTGGCTCGATCCACCGCCGGCGACGGCGCTTCAGCGGGCGCGCGAGATCCTGCATCTGATCGGTGCCACCGATGGCTCCGAGACCGTCGAACTGACGCCGCTCGGGCGTGATCTGACGCGACTGCCGGCACATCCCCGGCTGGCGCGTGTGATGGTCGAAGGCGATCGGCGGGGCTGTCTGGACGAGGCCACGAAAGTAGCCGCGTTACTCAGTGAACGCCCGATCACGGTCGACAAGCGCGGCAAGTCCGAGCAGCGCCAGCACCAGCGCAAACGCGGCAAGACCGACGTGCTGCAAAGCGACGTGACCGTTTTGCTCGAGCTGCTGGAACAGGCACATCGCGCGGATTTCGCAGTCGAGGTTTGCCGCCGCAACAACATTCATGCTGCAGCGGCGCGTCAGGTTTGGCGCACGGCCAAGCATTATCGCGATATCTGCAAGCGAGCGGGGTTCGACGGCGATGGCGTCAGCGACGGCAACGCATCCCTGGCCAGGTGCCTGTTGCTGGCGTTGCCGGATCATCTCGCCAGGCGCCGTGACCACGGCTCGTTGATCTGCGATCTCCGCAACGGGCGCCACGGCGAATTGGTACGCACCAGTGTAGTACGTGAAGCCACCCTGTTTGTGGCGGGCGACATCCGTGAAGTCAGCGGCCAGGGGCGCACAGCCAAGACCCTGCTTTCGATTGCCTGCGAAATTCGCAGTGAATGGCTGGATCAACTGTTTCCTGACGCCTGGGAATTCAAGGATGAGATTGTCTGGAGCGAGACCAGGCGAGCGGTCGAATCACGCATGCTGATCAAGTGTCTCGACGTGGTGATCGAGGACCGTGTCGACACGGACGTCGAATCGCAGGCGGCGGCAGAGGTGCTGGCTACGAAAATTCCTGAATATCGCAAACAGCTGGAGGGCTGGACCAAAGACGTCGATGCCTGGATCCGGCGTGTGCAGTGTGTCGCGGAATGGTTTCCCGACCGCGCATTGATCCAGTACGACGACACGGACATGGCGGTAGCGTTCAGCGAGTTCTGCAGCGGCCACAGAAAAATCAGCACGCTTCGCAAGCAGCTGATGTTGCCGTTCGTCAAAAATCTACTGTCATACGAAGACCAGCAGTTCATCGACAAAATGGCGCCGGACCGGCTTGCGCTGCCGAACGGCTGGCATATGCGGATCAAATACAAGCCCGGCGAAGCACCGCGCGGCAACGCCAAGATTCAGGACCTGTATGACGTCGAGGAGACTCCGACTGTCGCCGGCGGTCGACAGAAACTGCTGCTGGAAATTCTCGGCCCGAACATGCGCGCGGTGCAGATCACCGACGACCTTGCCGGCTTCTGGCGCGAGCTCTATCCCTCCGTCCGTCAGGAGCTGAGCCGCCGCTACCCGAAGCACGAATGGCGCTAGCCATCGAATCCGTAACCTGCTTAAACAATGTTTAATAAGCCTTGAACTTATTGAACATTAAACAAATTCAGGTGAGAATCGACTTTTCCCCGGTACACGGTGTCTGAAGTTCAAAGGGCACCAACGATTTCGATCGGCAAACAAAACCGAGCAGAAGACAACGACATGCTGTACAGTCTGCGCATACGATGCTTCGGCTGCCCGATCCAGAGGTTGCTTGCAATGAAAATCTCACTCATGCTATTCGCCGTCCTGTACCCCGTTGCAGCCCTTTCTGCAGCACCTGCACAGACGTTGCACTTCGACGATGTGACCGAAGCAGTCGGGCTGGGCAAGATGCACGGCTACCACGCGGCCTGGGGTGATTTTGACAACGACGGCTGGGTCGATCTGCATGAGTACAAAAACGTCTGGCGCAATGACCGGGGGCAGTTCACCCTGATCGCCGAGCTCAAAGGCACCGGGATCTGGGGCGACTATAACAACGACGGCTTCCTCGACCTCATCTGTGCCAAGGACGACCAGCTGTACCGCTGCGGCCTGGGCAAGCATTTCATCGAGGCCA
>CAJWLW010000336.1 GCA_913042885.1 uncultured Lentisphaeria bacterium
GGGCACTGGTAACTGACCGGACCGACTTCGGTCATGCCATGGTGATCGTAGAGCTTCGCGGTCGGCCACAGAGTTTCAATGTGAGCGCCGGTTGCCGGGATGCTGCCGCCCGGTTCGCCGGCGACGATGACGGCGCGCACCGCGGCCTGTTTCAGGTCAATTCCCTCGGCTGCCGCCACCTGGCCAAGATGAATGGCGTACGTCGGTGTGCAGCAGAGCACAGTGATGCGATTGTCGACGATTGCCTGCAGCCGCGCCAACGACCGCATACCGCCGCCGGGCACGCACAGGCAGCCCAGTGCCTGAGCCGCGTCAAAGGCAGTCCAGAACCCGAGGAACGGGCCGAAGGAAAAAGCGAAGAAACAACGATCGTCGCGGGTGACATCGGCGACGGCGTAGACTTGCTGCCAGTTGTCGAGCATCCAGGCCCAGCTTCCTGGTGTGTCGAGCCAGCGCATCGGCGTTCCGGTCGTGGCGCTGGTTTGGCAGAAGTGCGTGTATTGCTCGAGCGGATACGTCAGGTTACTGCCGTATGGTGAATGCTGCTGCTGGTCGGCGACGAGCTCGGCTTTGGTGGTGAACGGGGCCACGGCACGGAACTCATCGATACTGATATCAGGCGTGATACCGGTGCCGTCGTACTTGCGCGCATAAAACGCATTCGACGGCAGCAGATTCTGAAGCAACGCCTGGAGCTTCCTCTGCATCGTCACTGCACGTCGGTCTGAACGACGTCCGGTTTGGGTGGTGGCTTGCTTGGCGACGGCTTGTACAACGACACCAGACAACCGCCGACGGCGGCCAGTACAATACCAAGATAAAACGGCAGGCTGATCGAGTGCCATCCGCCAGCCGGCGGATGCAGTGCAATCGCCACACCTGCATTGACGATCGGGGCTCCGGCAAAAATGATCGACATCACGACCGGCGGCGTTCCTTTGGCGCCGAATGCCAGCAGCACGCAGAAAGCACCGGCTGCTCCAACCAGACCGGCAACCAGCGAGAACGTCACGCCTTTGCCGGGCATCGACCAACTCGAACCCTTGAAAATGAGAATGGCCAGCGGTGCCAGGACCGCGGTCAGAAAATAGGCGATGCCGACAAGCAGGAATGCCTTGTACCGGCCGTTGACCGGATCGGCCATGGCAACCTGACCGGTGTGCAGAAAAACGCCGTACAATCCCCAGAACAGGACCGTCAATAATGAGTAGACAAGCCAGAGTTGCATGGCAGCTGCCGGTTACAGGTTATCACAATAGCCAAGAGTATACTCCGTGTCGGCATCGATGACAATCACCTTGGCCAGCAGCCGGCCCCAGGCAATTTCATTCAATAGTTTCTTGCACAACCCGTTCATTTGGGTGTACTTTGCTAAGTAGCGAGGAGAGAGTGAACTCTAACTGACTGTAGAACGCCGGAATTCGCCATGGCTGGTCCATGGCAGGGGGGAAGAGACGGATGGTGAAAGCGAGTGCTCATGAAATCCTGCCGCTTTTTCCATTGCCCGATTTCGTCCTTTTCCCGCACGTCCATGTACCGCTGCATATTTTTGAGCCTCGGTACCGTGAGATGGTGGCGGAAGTCCTCGACGGCAATGGCAGATTTTGTATGGGCACGCTGGTCGGCAACTGGGCTCAGAAGTACGACGGCAACCCGGACTTCCACCCCACTGGCTGCGTCTGCAGCGTCATCGATTATGAGCGGCATCCTGATGGTCGCTACAACATCCTGGTAGAAGGCGTGTCGCGCGTGCAGATGGCGGAGGTGTCCAACGACAGAGAGTTCCGCTGCGTTGAGATCCGCGTCGATGACATGCCGGCGGAAATATCGCCGGCGAACGGTGCCGTTCAACGGCTACGCGAGCTCGGCTCCCGGGCACTGATCGACGTCATCGGCGAGGCACCATCGGGTATGGCGGAGCGCATGCAGTCCATCGAATTGCTGACCTTTCTCAACCTGCTTGCCTTTCATCTGCCGCTCGATGTCAAGCAGAAGATCGATCTGATCGAACTGCCGACAAGCAATGCACTGGCTGCGGAGTTGTTGCAGCACTGCGAACGCTTGCACGCGTGACACCGTACCGCGATCTGCCCCTGGCTGCCTGCGCGTACACCGCCTTCTACTGCGAAGAGAACATCTGGCAACTCACGGGCAATCCAGCCCTTGTCGACGATGAGCGCGTCGTTCTGATCATCACCAATCCGACCCGCACTTGTCTTTTGTGGCAGCAGTGCGCTGCGGTGCTGGGGCAGCCGGTCGTATGGGACTATCACGTCGTTCTGGTGGTGCGCTCGGTGCCTGGACAGGCGTGGCAGGTGTACGACTTCGATACGCGGCTGGCCTTTCCATCGACACTTGATACGTGGTTGGGCGAGACCTTCCCCGGATGCGACCAGTGGCTACCCGACTTACTGCCGCATTTCAGGGTCGTTCCGGCTGCCGACTTTCGCGACCGGCTGGTGTCCGACCGCAGCCACATGAAGACGGCCGGCGGCTGGCGCCAGCCGCCACCGCCCTGGCCTTGCATCGGTACCGGGCCATCGAATCTGCAGCGCTTCCTCGACTTCGACGATGCGTTTATCGGCGAATGTCTTTGGATGGAGGAGGTACTGGAAAAATTCGGTGAGAGGTCAATCGATTGATCCGCAAAGATGCGCCATAGCGGCTGCTATTCCGTCCTAATACGCCAGGGCATAGGCGGGTTCGAGCCGTGGCGACGCGCCCGCCGACAACAACACGCCGCTCGTCGTTTGCTCACGGCGACAAGCGCAAGTATTGCCGCCGGCATACGCTCCGGTTCGGACTGTATGATGCCCCCGTGCCGCAAGTGCTTCGATGACTGTCATCTCGATGCGGCTTTCCAGCAGCAATTTGCCGGGTTCGCATTTACGCGGATAGAAACTGTCCGGCCAATGTCGCGACCAGAACGTTGGCGCTTCGATCGCTTCCTGCAGGTCCATGCCGAAAAGCTCTGTATTGAGCAGAAACTGCAACGCCCACTGGTCCTGGCCGTCGCCGCCGGGCGAACCAAAAGCCAGGTATGGCTCGCCGTGTTTGAGTGCCAGTCCCGGCGTCAGTGTCGTGCGCGGCCGTTTGCCCGGCGCGATACAGTTCGGGTGCCCGGGCTGGAGAGAAAACATTTGGCCACGCGTGCCGAGGGGGAACCCCAGTCCGGGGATGATCGGCGACGATTGCAGCCAGCCGCCGCTGGTTGTGATGCTGATTGCATTGCCGTCGCCGTCGATGATGTCCAGCTTGGTTGTGTCCCCGTGGTGCGGACCGGCAGCGACCGTCTCGTTGACGTCGTTCACACTGCCGAACTCCGACAGCGGTGCGTATCCGTCCGGCCGCAACTCCAGGCTTGCGGAGTCCGTAATAAGTCCGGCGCGTTTGGCGGCATGGGCGGGGTCCAGCAATCGTTCCAGAGGGATATCAGAAAAATCGGGGTCGCCATAGTAAAACTCGCGATCGGCGTAGGCCAGCTTCATCGCCTCGACCACCGTATGGATATACTTCCCGGTGTTGTGGCCCATCGCTTCCAGGTCGAATGACTGCAGCAGATTCAATGACTGCAGCAATACCGGCCCCTGCGTCCAGGTCGGGCATTTTACGACGTCCATGCCGCGCCAGGTAATCGATGCCGGTGTTTCCAGCGCAGGGTGGAAGGCGGCAAAGTCAGCCAGAGTCAGCAGGGCACACGGGTCGTCGCCGATAAATTCGACAATCTCGCGGGCAATATCACCGCGATAGAATCGGTCGGCGGCGGCGGTGCAACCTGTTTCGCGGTCTTTGCCTGCAGCCGCCTCGATCAGGCGTTCCAGCGTGTGGCCGAAGTCGGGGTTGGAGAACAATGACCCGGTGGCCGGCACCTCACCGTCGGGTAGGAACACTGCAGCGCTCGACGGCCATTGGGTGCGGAAGCGCTCGCTCACGGCGTCGATTGTCCGCGACAGATCGCCGGCCATTGCGAAGCCGTCGACGGCGAGCATCAGTGCTGGTGTCAGCACGGTTTCGACGGATAGCGTGCCGAACGTCTTGAGCAGATACATGCAGGTGCCGAAAGCCGACGGCACGACTGCGGGCAGGAATCCGTCGCCGGGGATCAGGCCGTCGCACAGGCTGCTCACATGCTCCAGCGTAGCGGCTGCCGGTGCCGGGCCATGGCCGCTCAAGGCATGGACCTTCTTCTGCCGTGCACAATAAAGCAATGTGGGATTTTCGCCGGCGAAGCCGTTCTGGTGCGGCTTGGTCAACTGCAGGACGATTATGGCCGCAACGGCCGCATCGAATGCGTTGCCGCCGCGTCGGAGGATGTGAACGCCGATCTCCGACGCCAGGTAGTGGCCGGAGGCGACGACGCCGTTACGCCCGTAAACGGTCGGGCGTCCGCCGTGCGTTTTGCCGAGTGAAAGATCCATCGACAAACAGTTTACAGCTGGTCTTCGATGCTCTTCTTGGTATCCTCGGACAGCCGCTCGACGTCGTCGATGCTGGATTTAGACAGCAGTTCAATGTCGGCGATCAGTGCCATGTTCGGGCCGATTCCCGCCTGCAGCCGCCCTTCGGTGCCGTAGGCCAGTTCGGGGGGGATGTAGAATCGGGATTTGCCACCGATCTGCATGAGTTTCAGTCCTTCACGCCAGCCGGGTATCAGGCCCCTGACCTCGTTGCTAACAGCGGAGCGTTCATCAAGCTTCGTGCCGTTAATACGATAAACTGTGTAGTTAATCTGCACGGTGTCGGAATCGGCGGGGTATTCGCCCTGGCCCTGTTCGAGGACGATATACTGCAGCCCACTCTCTGTCGTCGTGACGCCTTCGGTCTTGGCGTTCTCCGCCAGGACGGCGCGGCTCTGCTCGAGATTCGCAGCTGCCGCGCTCTCAATGTAATAGGTCTGTCGAATCTCCTGCGCTTCTTCCTGGGAGAGCAGCACCTCTTCGCCGTCCAAGGTATCGCGTAAGCCGCGTTGGAACAGCCGGGAATCCAGCTTCTCCTGGGTTCTCAGCGATTCGCCCATTTCCATACCCAGCGCATAGCTCAGACGCCAGTCGACGACGACTTCCGGTTCTTCTTCTGCCGGCGCGGCGGCCTCATCCTGAGCCTGGAGCGACAGCGCAAATGTACCTAACAGGAAAATGGTGATTGTTCGGAACATGGAATGCCTCCTGATTTCGTTTTGTTTAAGCACGG
>CAJWLW010000337.1 GCA_913042885.1 uncultured Lentisphaeria bacterium
CTGATGATCAAGTGCACGGGCTTCCATACGCCACCCATGCCTTCGGTGTTGCGGACGCGCACGGCCAGCGGATCGTCACCGCGCAGCTTTACATCATTCAAAGGCACAACGAAAGGCGCCAGCCAGATCTCGGACGTCGGCATACCGGTGCTTTTAAGGGTATGTTCGAAAACCTGCCAGCCGTTGAGGTAAACCCATGCGTCCTCGTCGCAGGCGCTGAAGTGCAGATACTTGAACGACCTGGCCCGTCGCGCTTCGGTCAGCGGCAGTGTGGTGCGGTACCAGCCGTAGCCGGGGTCGTTGCCCCAGCCGCCACCTGCGGCGCGTGTGTAGCCCAGCCCCACCTGCACCGATTCCCATTGACTGTCGTCGGTATCCGGTTCGAACCATTTGCCAGACAAGCCCTTGTCTGCAGCTGACGGATTGGGGCCCAGCAATGTTGCTTGATCGACATCGACCAGCTTGAAGCGCCATGGCTCGTCGAGCGTCACGATCTCGATGTTCTCGACGTCGAGGTTGGCGATCGCTTCCTCCGGCGGCATGTCCTTGTGGCCAAGGTCCTGCAGGGCGATGATGCGACGTGCCATCTCGCGGCGGATCGCGTCGAGGTCGCCCTTGGCCGCGTCGAGGTTTTTGAGCCATTCATGGCTTTCGGCAATCAACGGTTCATCGGGGAAACGCCCGAGCGCTTCGTTCAACGTCGCCAGGAGGGTGGTGAGATAGCGCACGTCATCGACGCCCTCGCGAAAGCCCTCCCAGTGCAGCGTGTCGACGACGCCGCCGTCGGTGCGAAAAACCATACCGAAATACATGGCTTGACTGGCGCCGTCGCCGCCGATATGGATATACGCCCAGTTCATGACGCCGTCGAAGCCCATGCGCCACAGGCCCAGGCCTTCCTGCCGTCGCTGCCACTGCGGCATCACCGGACGCAGCGTGGTGTAGGTGAAGATCTTGCGGCCAAGCCGATGTACCCCGTCGATCGCCTGGCGGTACTTCTCACGGTCCACGTCATGTTCAAAGTTGATCAGTTGCGCGAACTCGTCGTTGCGGCGCAGCGACTCGTCGGCGCCAATCTCGTTCTGCTTGGCGAAATGTTCCAGGGGCGTACTGATATCGACGTGCATGACGGGCCGGTGCAGCGTGTCGCCGACGATCTTGAAGAAATCATGGCAGGCGACGAAGACCTTGCCGCCGCCGTCGTGGATAGCCTCCATGCTGTCGCGCTCCGAGGCCAGCCACTCGCCCCACGCTTCGTCCTGCGCGGTCCAGTAGAGATCGGGGTATCCCGCCTGTTTGCCCCAGGCCATCACCTTGCGGACTGTTTCAATGCGCTCGGCCTTCTCCTCGTCCGTCAGTGTCCGCGCCACCGGTTCGGCGGCGGCACTCATCGTGTACAGGGACACGCCCGGACCGATCCCCGCTTCTTCCCGCACTGCCAGGATTTCCTCCAGTTTACTGTAGTCCAGCGTTCCGTCCGGCCGTTGATGGACGCCATCGTAGATGTTCGGGTTCGACAGGCCGTGTTTCAGCATGTTCCTGCATTCGGCGATGTATTGCTGCTTGTTGATCCAGGCCAGGTTTGACCATTGCCCGGTGCGCCAGTCCTCCGACTCGTCGTCGACGAGCCTCACCGGGTAGTAGATCGAATACTCGAACATCGGTGCCTGCAGATCGAAGGGATAGACCTCGACAGCCAGTTCCAGCGACGTCGGTTCACTGTTGGCCGGCAGGATGCGCACGGTCGTGCGGTAGGTTCCCGGATCGGTGTGGTCGGGGATGTGCACGGTGATCCAGAACTGCGTACGATTGACGATGTCCACCGCCTGCAGCTCTTGGGCGTCACGCAGTTCTCCGCGCGCCACGTTTTTCATCGCCTCCGGATTGTCCGCTGTCGGCGCCGGTTCGATGGCCAGGAAGCCTGGGTCGTACACCAGCAGCATGGGCATCGCCACAGACGGTCCGGCCGACGAACGGACGTGGTATTCCTTCACTATGCGTACGTCGACGGCGTCTTCAGGCCACTGCCCGTCGTCGCCTTTGATCGGCTCGACTTCGATGCGTACCGTTTCAAGCGGCTTCGCGGCCGTGACCACGAAAGACGCTGGCTCGTACTGCCCCCGGCAGCCGGACAGCTTGATCTCCCTGGTTTCTTTGCACACCGATGGCAGCGGCTCGGCGGGCAGGATCAGGTGGTTCGTCACTGCCGGCTCGACGACATGGACCGTGTAGTCGGCGCCGTTACCAATGGCCGTGAGTACGGTTGACATTGCGAGGATTCCCAAGGTTTGTTTGTTGAGGATGTACATGATTATCTCCTGTGTTGTTGATCGTCAAGTGTTCGATTGGGTACAGATTTGGGCGTGCTACCGGTCCTGGCAACTGAACATCTCGCCCTTTGCCCGGCCAATCCGAGCGTAGGCGGCGATGACATCGAGATTGTAACTGTTGAGCGTTGCCAAGGCGCCGAGGTCGCACCGGTCACGCACGCCTTCGGCAAAGGTTTCGCAGGCCTTGCGCATCAAGGTCTCCGATTGGTCCAGGTGCCTGGTCACCGCTGAACGTCCCGCGTCGAGATCGTCGAAACTTCCGCTGCCCTGTGCTGCTGTTGCTTCGAGGTCGGCGCTGCGCGCGCGAAACAGATGCGACACGGACTGGCAGTAATAAACAGCGTGACGCGTGTGACGTTCGAGTGCGATCAGGTTGTCCCGTCCGGCGGCACGACTCACACGGATGGCCTGGGCCAGGTCGTCGGAGCTTTTTTCATATTCTTTTGCGATTTCGTCCAATCGTTTGCTCCTTTCGGAACGGTCCGGCATGTCCTCCCAGAAGACGGAAATCCATCCTGGCACGGGAAAAGACACGCAGAAGACCTCGCGGTGCATCTGTTCGGTAACCTGTTCGATTCGGCGGAACGCCCGCATGATATGCGGCATGGCACGCTGGCCGCACACCGGTTCGTAGAGGTGCCGGTAGGCCTTGTGCGGTGTCCACCCTTTCTCCCACGCGGTATGGGCGAGATAGTGGAACGTCGGCAACAGGTTCGAGTGTTGCCACTGGCGTGTCTGAAAACCGCGGGCACCCACGTTGCGCACCCCTTCAATGATCTTGTGAACGGATGATCCCGTCAATTGGGGCAGCAACCCGATGTTGTCATCTTCGGCGCTGACCACAACGCTGTATTGGATTGCCTCAGGGTCCTCCTGCTTGAGGGTATCGGTGCGACTGGCAACGTAGAACGGCATGTAGCCGTAGGCGGCGACGTATCGGCTGCCATGGGGAAAGACGAGCGGTAGAAAACGATGCAGCTCGGCGGACAGGCCGTAAGGTGAGACGGTGGTGCCGCGGCGTGCCTTGCTGAGATCAAGGCCGCGCTCATTGATCAGGTGATCCAGGGCGTACAGAATGACGATGTCACCGCGCACCTCGTGCACCGCACGGTCGGCGACGGCTTTCTTACCCTCGGCATCGCGGGCGGCTTCCTTACCCTCGGCATGGCGGGCGGCTTCCTTCTGCAGGGTTTCCAGCGACATGACTTTGCTGAGACCGTATTTCTTGTCGAGAATACGCCAGGCGCGTTCACAGTCGCCGCTTGAGCCGCCGAACTCGGTCGAGGAAAAGAAAAAAGCGTCGGCCTCGGAAAAGGCGTCGATATGTGCCTGAAGGTTGGTCAGGACGGCATCCAGGAACACCGGGTTCCTGACGCTCATGCAGCGGCCGGTTTCGACATCGGGCCCTTCACGCCAGATGCCGTATCCGATACGATGTATGGGGGTGGGCTTGGTCTTGTGTTGCGGCTTGGTCAGTTCGCGGATGCGCTGGCGTATGGCGGGATCGAAATCGGCCGCTGCACCGGAAACGAGGCATTGCATCCCGCGGTCATGTGCCATACGAAAGACTTTGCGGGCGTAAGCCTGGCCGGCTTTGATGCGCTGGTCGTATGAGCCCTGGCGAATCAGCTGCGGATTGACGAATACCCCGTGTTTCGCGTCACCGGATGCGGCAAACAGGTGGTACCCGGGGTGGTCGGGCTTGATTTCGGGACGCCACCCGAAGTTCGTCTCAGCCAGTGTCTTTCTGGCGCCGCGGAATCGCAGGTCGATAAACGGATCGAACGGTCGTACGCAGAACAGAATTCCGTTGTACCGCAGCTTGGCCAGTTGATCGATCAGCATCCGGTAGTCCTCGGCGGGCCAGGCACATTCATTGTTGGCAAAGTCATTGTATGTCCGGAACGTACGGATTTTCAGATCCGGTTCGCAGCGAGTCGTTTTTTTGGGGAAAGAGAGTGCCGCCGGCCGATCAGGCAGGATGTCGCCATGCAGTTGGTAACGGACCCCCCAGCGCTCGACCAGGTCATAAACGCCCCACAGTACGGCAATGGGCGCCCCGCCTTCAATGGCAAACGTGTTGCGGTCGATCCATCGAAAGGCGTACCCCTGATCGGACAGGCCATCTGCTTTGAGGTCCAGCACAACGGTGATGCCCGTCGCCTTTCGCCGGGTCGCGACGATCCGCGGTCGATGTTTGAAAAGTTGCTTTGTGTATTGCGCCAACTCCTGCGCTGCATGACGCACGAGCCGGCGTGGTTTCGAACCGATAACGATGCGATGGATTTTCATGGGAATTCCTGTAAGCTGTTTTTGAATGTTGCCGGGAAAGCAGTGAATGATCGATCAGCGTTACACAACAAAGAGTTTCTGCGGGAGCGTATTGAGCCGCTGTAGCCCCTCGCTTGTAATGAGGTAGGGGTCTTCGACCTTTTTCGTTTCAACCATGACCACCTGATTCGGTTCTGAAGGTTATCTTTTCGCTCCCGTCCCTGAGCAGGCCGGGGAAACGTGCGGTTGCCGTCATGTCGACGTCGCCGTTTTCCGACACCATCGGGCTGCCGCCGATAAGTGGTTCCTCGTGGATCTCCAGGCCGACGCTGTGGATGCACCACCAGTTGACAAGCCCATCCTTTTTCAACCGCTCGTCGCAGGCGGTGTAGGCCTCGATGGTTGTCATTCCCGGCTTCAACTCCTGCACCAGTGTCTGCACAATACGCCACTCGAACTCGTACAGGTCGACAATCTCTTTTGGCGGTGTGCCGAGGTAGAACGACCGCTTCCAGTCGGAAACATACGCCTGGCAGGTGACGATCAGATCGAAGAGCACTTCCTGATCGTCGTTCTCCAT
>CAJWLW010000338.1 GCA_913042885.1 uncultured Lentisphaeria bacterium
GGCAGCGACGATACGCTGATCAACTGCCCGACACGGGAGCAGGCGAACTGGGCTTTCGACGGACGTGCCGCAGCATACGCGCACTCGCTTTCCTGCACCAGCAGCGCGGTCGTTGCCAACAGCATCCTGCTCTTCGCAGAGGACCCGGAAACCGCGGACGTGCCGCCAGCGGTATACCCGTCGGCAGATTTGTGCACGATCCCCATGCACGCCTTTCACTGGGTCATGTGGTGCTGGGATTACTATCTCCAGACTGCTGATAAAAGCTTTATTGGGCAGGTAATGCCGCGCATCGCCGCAACTATCGAGGCATGCTGCAGACGACTCAACAACGACAATCTGCTGGAATGGCCGGATGTCTGGCACTGCATCGACAGCGGCCCCGGGCGAGACGACGACCACGCCATCAACGCTGCCGAACAGGCCGGATTCGCCGGCGCTCTCGAGGCTGCCATTCAACTGGCAGACGCCGCCGACGCCTGGGACAACGACATGCAGGATTGGCAGCAGGTTCAGGCGCTCTTGGCCATCGCAGTTGATACACTCTTCTGGGACGAGGGAAAAAGTGCCTACGCGGACAGTATTCACCTGGACGGCAAGCGATCGGCGGTGACCAGTCAAACGACCAATGCGATGATTTGTCGCTACGGCATGGCCAGTAGTGCCCGGCGCGACCTGCTGTACGAAAGTATCAAAGATCACAGCCCGACACTGCTTCCATGCGGGAACCCGGCGGGCCTGTATTATGTGCTGGAATTCTTCGATATGATGGGCGACGGCGTTTCGATCCTGCGCATCGTCCGCAACTATTGGGGGAGCATGGTGCATTCGGGTGACAGCACGATCTGGCAGTCGCTGCCACATCACAGCCATCCCCCGCAACCGTGTCGGTGTCACACGTTCAACACCTACATCAGCAGATATCTCACGCGCTACCTGCTCGGGATCGAACGCGTCGCCCCCGGCTATGCCGAATTTCGTATCGCCCCGGACGCGCCAGGCATCAAGTGGTGTCGCGGTTCGGTGTCTACGGTGGCCGGTCCGATCTATGTGCATTGGTGGCAGACAGATACGGCAATCGAGATAAATGTCGAGCACCCGGCATCGCTCAAGCGCGTGAAAAGCTTCGCGGGGGATCCCGTGGTGCCCGCCCAGATGTAACCCCATGCCGCTTGAAGACAGAGATTACATGCGCGGTGACCAGCCGCCTTCGAGCCTTGCTTCGCCAGGCATAGGGGGACCGAGTGCGATTGTTCCGATCATCATTGCCAATGCCGTAGTCTTTTTATTGCAG
Source organism: uncultured Lentisphaeria bacterium (assembly GCA_913042885.1). The sequence continues at coordinate 1,295 of CAJWLW010000338.1, forward strand.
AGGATGGCAAATGGCGAGCTGAGTTCGCTGTTCGGGGTTTCATTTGCGACATCGTGGCAGGCTTGGCGTATCGTGACGCACGTGTTCACTCACGACTATTTCTGGATGCTGCTGTTGAACATGTGGATATTTTGGACTCTTGGACGTCCCCTGGAACGACGGCTCGGGGTTCGCAAACTGCTCATCATATACGCAATTGGCGGTCTGACCGGCATGGTTTGCTGGATGGTCGTTGGTCATGGCGGTTCGATGCTTGTAGGGGCAGAGGGTGCTGTGGGTGGCGTGGTGGTTGCGGCGGCGATCGCCCAGACTACGACCACTGTACAGCTCCCATCGTTCGCTTTGCCGATGCGGTCGTTCGTTGCCGTCGTCTGCGTTGCCGAAGTTGTCATGTGTGTCATGACCCACGGACTCAGCCAGCTCGCCCAGTTTCTCGGTGGTGCTCTCGGCGGCTTTGTCGGGCTGCGCTGGTTCGGGACCTTTCCAGGCCAGCGGCGACGGACAGCTCGCAACGTGTCGGGCCCGATCGAAGCCGATCTCACTGCCGACGACGATATCGATCCGATCCTTGAGAAAATCGGCAGAACCGGGATCGACAGCCTAACAGCCGAAGAACGCTCGACCCTTGAGAAAGCCCGAAGCAGGCTCATGAAATAGGCTTTGCCGCTTTCGTAATTTGGAGGGGCGTAAGTTTGGAGGGGCGTCGGCTATTTTCTGAGAAAAAAATGCCGGCGAGGTGCTACTCTATCACAGCCGGATGCCGAACTCCACTGCCTGACGCACAACGCCGCTGCCGGCACCGACGAATGCAGCAGCAGCAGCGTCATCCGCAACCGGGCTGCGGCGATAGGTCCTCAGAAAGGTCACGGCATCTACAGTCAAAGCGCCGGTATCCTGAATGGTCGGCAGATGGCTGTCCGCGAACGCTGTGGGCACTTCGGTGTAGGCTGTGGCAGCGCACATGACCATCAAGGCGATAGCTGCCTGATCGACAGCCTCGCGGATCGGCGCGACGGCCTCCATGGGAAAACCCCCGTCGGTCAACAGCCCGGCCATGGCAGCTTTGCGACGGGCGGTTTCCAAGAGCGGCGCCGCCAGATCGTGGCGGCGATCGCGGTCGGTAGGCTGCGGGTTGCCGAAGCCGTCGGCGCGATAGAGTTCGCGGAGGCCGCTGTCATGCATCGTGATGATGTTGCTCTCCGCGAGTTGGCGCAGAAATTCGTAAGCTGTCGCATCGATCACGTGAATCCGGCCGCCGACACGGTCAGCATGGGTGTCGACATAGATGCGCATAATCTCGGGGCGTGCAGCATCGGTGTCGCCTTCGACAACGACGAGGGCTGTCTCAATTTCGGCCCCGGTGACCTTTGCACGGCATAGGCGCAGGCGGTCTCCGAAAGACACGACGAGCGCCTCGCAAAACGACTGGACAGCCCCCACGGCAGTTACGGAGTCCGCAATTTCGGCAGGTTCCGCCGGCAACTGTGGGGTGGCGAGTTGGCGGAGACGCTCCACGAACCGGTCGCGGCCCGCGAAAAGGTCGAGTTGCACGTCCTCCGCACTGCCGGCATGCCTCGCATTGAGCAGGCGATGTTCAACGGTGCGCTCGGCAACGAGATGTACAATGCCGACGGGACCGGCGGCCTTCCCCGACACAGCGCGGATGCGACGATCGAGACACGTCGTGTCCCAGGGCAGATCGAGATTGACGAGCATGTCGACGTTGTCCAGGCTGACCTCTGCCCCATCGGCATCGGCCAGCAGCAGAAGCCGGCAGGCGGGGGATTTCTGAAATTGCTTGATTGCTTCGTCGCGCTCCGTGCCACAGAGGCAGACGGCGCATTCGATGGCGTTGGCCTCGAGGCGTTCCCGCAACTGTTCGAGCAGTTTCGGCCACTCGGAACAGACGACAACTTTGCGTTCGGCGTTGTTGTCCCAGGTATCACTGAGAATGCGCAGGAGTTCGTCGAGCTTGGGCGCTTCGTTGACATTCGGTTCGACCAGCGCCGCACTGCTGCAGACCATGCGCATGCTGTCGAGCAGGGTTTGGGTGTGATGGTGCTTGTCGGCATCTTCGGCTCGCTTGTCGAGGGCGCGGCAGAGTTGCTGTTCACAGTCGTTGTAGCGGCGCTTCTGCCGGTCGAGCATTTCGACGAAATATGTATTCTCGATCTGCCGTGGAAGCTGTCCGGGGACGTCTGAACTTTTGCGTCGCAGCATGACGGGTTGCAGGCGCCGGAAGAGATCGGTGAGGTTGGTAAGGCCAACGGGACGGCCGCAGTCGTCGAGCTGGTAGAAGTCGCGATTGAAACGAAAGAGACTGCCGAAGATATGCGGGTCGATGAATTCGACGACGGAATAGATTTCGTCGATGCGGTTTTCAAAGGCGGTACCGGTGAGGACAAAGGCGAATTCGGTGTCGATTCGTTTGATGGCGCGGGCGGTTTTATTGCGCCAGTTCTTGATGCGTTGAGCTTCATCGAGGATGAGCAAATCGGGTGCGAGGATCGTAGCGATTTCCGGTTCGTCGCGGGCGATCTGGTCATAGGACATGATCACGAAGAACTCGGTACAATCGCGGTAGAGTTCGAGTCTTCTCTGGCGGGGTCCATGCACAGTGCGGCACGGGAGATCGGTGAATTTCCGGATCTGTTGTTCCCAATCGGATTTCAGCGCAGCGGGGCAGGCGATGAGGACACGCTGAACGTCCCAGAGTTGGCGCAGGATCTTGGCGGCGGCGATAGCCTGAACAGACTTGCCGAGGCCCAGTTCGTCAGCCAGCATGGCGCGGCCGCCGAACGCGAGGTGCAGCATGCCGTCGACCTGGTAGTCGTACATTGGGAAACGCAGGAAATTGCGGGCCTGCTGCTGCTGCCTGAACCCCTCGGCGAATTCGTTGCGGGACTGCTGCAGGCGACGGCGCCGTTCCACAGCGGAGGCGAGATGGTAAACGGCGCTGGAAACACGAATCTGGGCGGCGATGTCCGGTTCGGCGTTGCGGAACTCACGGAGGAACACGGTCAACGTCGCCTCCCAAGGGCTCCGCAGCTGGTGGCGAGCATCGATGAATCGGGTGATCCAGGATCTGGCTGTCTCGGCGGCGCTGTCCGGCATGACGACAATAGGCTGTCGTTCCGGCTGCTGGACACAGACTTCGAGGCAGGGGGAGACGCCGCCGTTTTTCAGGGCAGCGCGACCGGCCTTGGTGCGGCGCAGGTCGAGCAAAACTTTCTCGACGTGCTTGCAGGTGCCCAGTCCGTTCTTATCGAAGTCGGGGCAGGCACACGTATTCACGTCGCCGATGAGTGAGCGGATCTCGACGTCGTACATCTGCGGGACGTCGGCTTCATCGGCGGTCGCGACAGTGAAGACGGAGAAGACCGGCTCACCAGGGGACTTGTTGGTGACCTTCATGGCCTCGGTCAAAGCACGGTTGCGACGAACGCCGCGTTCCTGCTCATCGGAGGTGAGCCAACTCTGGTTTGTGGTGGTCATGGCGTAAACTAATCACTATCGAGGCGGGCACAACATCCCGCCCGTGCACTTCGCATTCGTCAATATTGCAATCGCGTGGGAGCATCTGATAGTATTGCACTTTAACCTGTGTAGCGGAACGGAGGTTCACCGATGCGCTGGGAAAGCCTGACAATGCCCGACTTCGCACGGGCTGTTATCGACTGTGACGGCGTGGGCATTATCCCGATCGGGGTACTCGAGCCGCATTCAACGCACATGCCACTGGGCACGGATATGTTCGAATCCCATTGGGTCGCCTGCAAGGCTGCGGAACGGGAGCCAGCGCTGGTCTTCCCGCAATACTGCTGGGGCATCAACCACGAGGCGATGCACCTGCCGGGGTCGCTGGTGATCAAG
>CAJWLW010000339.1 GCA_913042885.1 uncultured Lentisphaeria bacterium
ACTGGGGAATCGCCGCAATGAGCGGCCACCTGCGGGAGCGAGCCGTGACGGTGGGGCACAAGGCCGGACGTGTCTTCACAGGCCGCTGCGGCGACGGAGCCGTGACCGCCGACGCTCTGGCGAATGTACCCGGTTGGCCCGGACCGATGGCTACCTGGGAGAAGGGACAACGATTTCCGACAACCGGAGTCGGATTCAGGGGCGGACCCTGGTACACGGACAAAGCAAGATTGCGCGTCTCCGACCGCTATATGTCATCCGTCATGCGAACGGTCAGGGACGTCAGCTACGGGTTCCGAGCCGTCCGGCAGGCTCCGGTCAACGCGGCGGGCGGCGAGTAAGCTTCTTGTCCGTCAATCGCAAGAGGCTGACCCCCTAATTGCCCTCCTCGACTACGTTCATCGGGCGTTGCCGCGTACCCGCTTGATCCACTGTTGTGTCATCGGGAACTGTGAGATCGTCCCGACACGAATCATTCGGTGACGTCCTTTTTTCAGGTAAAGTTTGCCCGCTTCGCATGCTCCCCCACAAACAGCGCCTACCGGCTAAACTATTTTAAAAAAGTCTGTCCAGATGCTCTATAAACGGGGGTAATCAATTGACCATGAAAACCGCCCAACTGAAATCGATATCGCTTCTCGCCGTGGCAGCGCTGTGTATCTGTGCAAGTGCGCTTGCCGCGGAGCATGACTACTACAGGAACCTGCGCTACCCGAAGCAGCTGGTGGCCGGTGTGGGCCGGGACCAGGTCCAGCAAGCGGGCGGACCGAATGCGGTCGGCTACCAGCGTCGCACGGTCCAGTGGTGGCCGCGTCAGGGGCAGGACATCGTTGACATTCCCGAAGGCGCGCCGCTGCGGACGTGGACGCGGAATAAGGGCCAACAAGATCCCGAAGCCCAGGCGGGCGTCACTCGACACTGGACAGCTTCGGATCCGGAGACATTCAAGGCACACCTGATCGCTTTTCGAGGGTTCGGTACGTCATCGGCCGAAACGCCCACTATTCCCGCGGCGGTCTTGCGCCTGGAAGACGGAAGGCAACGGGCTGTTGTTCATCACAGCCCCCTCAGCCACATGATCAGCACAGAGGACCGCGACTTCATCCATAAGGTCTGGGAAGAGGTCTATCCGACTCTCTATGCGAAGATTTCGAAGGAAGAGCGTTCTGTGTCTGCAACGTTTCCGCTGGAACATTGGAAAGCACTTCCCGTGAGATTCAACGCCCTGCCGCCCTGGAAGGACGCCAACGCCAAGTATCCCCTGTGGGCCGAGAAGGATGGTAATGTCATCTTCGAGACTCGGAATTTTTACCTTGTCACCGACCCTAAGAGATATGGGAATCCGACGGCTTGGATCCGGCCGAACGACATCGCGGGTCAGAACCTTTTCCGCAGGGACATCTTTGAGTACCTCGAAAACTTCTGGACCTACGTCGAGGCCGCCGGCCACTCGATGCCGTACTGGCACCACCCGGGTCCGAATAAAAAGTATCACATTATCGTCACGTCGGGCGGCTCCGGGGTCGGCACTTACCACTGCGGTATTGGTAATGCCAACACCGCTGCGCTGGCGCACGAGTTCTTCCACAGCCAGCCGCTGGGTGGCTGGGGAGATTTTCACTACATCATGGGCAATGCCGGACAGCACACCGGGCATCCGGGGGAGCTGCAGATGTTCTCGGGTAATTTTCGCTATCCCTGGCGTTATGTGAATCGCAAGGGGTACCAGTCGCCTTTGATGTTCTTTGTGCTTGGTGACAATCCGAATTGGGGATACGGAATCCAGGTGGTGATCGGGGGCCTCGCTGGTGAGGCAGAGACCACGCCCTATCACACGATCGCGATGGTCGGACAAAAAAAGGGCCTCTGGGAAAATGGCGTCCGTGGCTTCGGAGATTTTTTCGGCGAGTATGCGGCCCGCATGGTGACCTGCGACTTCGTCGAGCAGGACATGATTCGCAGCAAGTACGGAATGCCCGAGACGAGCCATGTCTGTCCGGTCTACGGGCACAAAAATCGCTACCGGATCTCGAATGCTGAAGCCCCCAGATGGACAGGATACAACATCATCCGCCTGAAACGGGACGCGGACGCGACGAAGATCGCGGTTGATTTTGAAGGGATCTACGATCCGTCACAGCATTCCGACTGGCGGGCCTGCATCGTGGCGGTTGATGCGAAGGGGCGGGCGAGGTATAGCCCCTTGTGGAACAAGGGCCAGATGGGCTTTGCGCTCAAGCCAACGGATAAACATCTTTGGCTGACCGTGTCGGCATCGCCCAGCGCGTTTCCGGTTCAGGATTCGTCCAGCCCGCGAGCCCATTGGATGAGCATGTATCTATCGGGCATTCATGCTCCGCGTCATCCGTGGGAGGTGACGCTTTCGGGATGCACGCCGGGTACACCACACCGGAAACAAGGCGACATTATCAATTTCGACGAGCTCTATGGTCGCTGCGACTACGGCAACACCTCTGTGAATCTTCCTCTCAAGCATGAGGTGCCGATCCCGCTGACGGACGCCGATGGCCCGCTCGCCCAGCAGAAGCTTGCCGAGATGCTGCCTCGCATCAAGGCTTCAGCCGATGCGTTGCAGGCGGAGGTTGATGCGGGCAAGTTGAATCGCGGTTATTGGTGGGGAAAGAAAACTCGCACGCACGAGCATTTGCTCCATCGCGTGAAGTTTTTGCAGGAAAACGCCAAAGGACATCGCCACCCCAACGGCGGTGGATTTGTCTCCGACACTTGCAAGGTGGCCGCGACCGCCTACGTCGGTCCGAATGCGATGGTCCTCGATGGCGCGACCATCAAAGACAATGCCTGCATCAAGGAACATGCGGTCGTCATGGGGTCTCAGGCCGTAGTGTCGGGCAACGCCAAAATTGGCGGCCGAGCCTGGGTGGTCGGCAACGTCAAGGTGAGCGGGAATGCCCGTATTCTTGAGGCCGCCGCAGTGACCACCTCGCAGCGCGCACAGGCCTCGCCGAATCGACTTTACGAAGGTAGCGTCGAGATCGACGGCAGCGCAGTGATCAAGGGCGAGCTCTATCTGCTGTCGTGCTACACCACCGACCAACGACTCACTGGCGGCCTGGTTATGGACTACTACGCAGACGTCAAAAATAAGGAGAGCGGCGTCTTCCAGAACGGGAGATTCTACCGGGCGCATGATCGCTATGATCGCGCGCCGGGATTCGCCGGTGGAACTGATGCCGGTGCTCTCTACGCCAACTGGCAGTTCAACCATCCGAAGAGCGTATTGCTGGAGGATTCCTACGTGAACAACGTCGGGATTCTCTACGGACGGCCAACATTCTCCGAAGACGCCGACGGTCCGCACAAATACGTCGTATTCAATGGTAGGGACCAATACGCGGAAGCCCCTCCGTCCGTAGCCGATTTTGGGGAGTTGACCCTCGATATCCTGGTCAAGCGATCCAAGGGCAAAGGCGGACGTCTGTTTGACTTCGGGACGGGCGACGAGGAGTGTTTCTATCTGTCGATTGACGGAAGTGGCAAGCCTACCCTGACGGCCCGGCACCAGGGCAAGACCTACACGCTGACAGCATCGACAGCCACCAGCTGGTGGCTGTGGATATCGACAGCGATCCCGGCGAGCACGTGGGCGCGCGTGCGCCTTGAAATGAACGGTGCGACCGCCTCGATTCATATTGACGGGAAGCAGGTCGCCAACGGCAAATTCACATTCCGCCCGCGCGATGTATTTATCGGTGATCGGCCAGAAGGGAACTTCATCGCCTGCGCGCGCAACAAGAGTGAATTCTTTCACGGACAAATAGATCACTTCCGCATCTACCGAAAGGTTCACAACGATTTTGACGCGGTGGGGCCTCCGCCGCTCGCGCTGACACAGATGCAGGAGTGGTCCGAGCAAGATCAACAGCAGCACGACGATTGGCAGAAACGGAGGAAAGCGAAGGAGGCCGAACTCCGCGCCGGCAAGTATGGGGAGATGCAAAAAGAGATCCAGCAGCTCGGGCGGGACAAGAGCATCGACGCTGACGAGCGGAGCGCCCGAATGGATAAGTTGCGAAGCGCCGCCGCTGTTGTTCGCGAAAACGCCCTCAAGAGCGCCGGCCTTTCCGGACCGAATCCGTATCTCGGTAAGCAGGCGGCCGATCTCGTTCACTTCCAGCGCAGCCTGAAATACCACACGACCGCCGACTGGGACTATCGCACCAAAGCCGAGAGGGCAGGTGAGCTCCCGGCGAAGACAAAGAAGTGGCTGCAGAGCGTCCGGGGATATTAGGAGCACATCAATGATCGAGTTACGGGGTTTTATCACACCACTCTCATTCAGACTGGTACTAAAAACCCAGGCACATCAGGGCGCTTGGGGGTGCGTGACGAGGACTGCATAATTTTTAGCGAAGATTTTCTGTCCAGATTGTCCGACCTTGGGAGTGACAGGGTATGAAATCGATTCAAAAACGGAAGGGTGCCCCTATGAATAGGCGCGATGTGATGAATAGGCGAGATGTGTTGAAGTCAGCGGGTTGTTTATTGATGTTGCCTGCTTTGGAAAGCTTCGGGCAAGTGGCCAAGGGCGATGATGCCGTGAAGGCGAATCGATTGTTTTGTATGAATATCGGCAACGGCATGTGTTCTGACAACTTCCCGACGTCGACGGGCAAGGACTATCAGAGCTCTTCTACTTTCCAGCCGCTGGAAAAATTAAAGGATGATTTCACTCTCTGTACGAATTTAAGGAACTACGGAAATCATGAAAGCACGATGTACGCCTTTGCTGAATATTCTGATCACACAAATCCCCAGTTGATTAAAGACTCGGTTGATGAAATCGCGGCGTCCCACATTGGCAATGAGACGCGCATTAGAAATTTGGTCGTTGAACAGAAGCATTCCTATGGCATCTCCTGGAAGGGTGGTTTGCCCGTTTCCTCAATCTCGGACCTGCAGATTTTGTTCCAAACCATATTTGGCAAAGTCGACAAGAAAAAGCGTGAAGAATTACTGGCGCTTAAAAAATCTATGCTGGATGCGAGTAGAGATGATGCCAAGAGCATGAGGAATAAAGTTTCCAAGGCAGACCGGGTCAAATTGGATGAGTACTTTTCAAGTTTGCGTGAATCTGAAAAGTCGATCCAACGATCTGAGCGCTGGTTGAATAAAA
>CAJWLW010000340.1 GCA_913042885.1 uncultured Lentisphaeria bacterium
CCTGCGGACACGTTGGCGCCAGCACCGATCAGCAGATCCGCTGTTTCGAAGTCGTCGTGATTGACGGCCCAGTGGAGTGCCGTGGCGCCATCGATCTGAGGCGCATTGACATAGTCGAGGAAGTCACGCAGTCGTTCGATTGCGAGGCCGGTCTCCGTGGCTTTCAGCTCGAGCAGCGAGCGCACCGCTTCCAGGTCGCGGTTCATCGCTGCGTCCGCCACCTCGTTGGCGGCGGCCGGACCGGCAACTGCGAGAAGCAGGATCAATGAGAATACCCGGCCGTATTTCATACCCATTCGTTGTCTCCTCGAATATGCGGCATTTGAGGGCTCTGCCAAGCTATGGAGATTACTTCTATCATTCCCCTTGGTAATTGACAACAAAAACCTTATGGAACATTCGGTTGTCATGGAGTTAGCCTAGAAATTGCTTGCGAACCCGGGTTGTTCGACGGATAGTGCAAACTGGAAACTACCATGCGAACGGGGTGCCAGATGAGGAAGGCTGTATTGTGCGTCGGTATAGCGATTCTGTCCGTGTTATTCGGGTGTGGAAAAGCCGCCCCGGAACAGGGGTCGACCCCTGCCACAGTGGATGTCGCTGCCCATGCCGTCACTGCTCATGCCGAGGTTGTGGAACAATACTGCGTCTACTGTCACAACGAGCAGGATCGAACCGCCAACCTCTCGCTCGAAAACGTCGACTTGGCGCTGGTCAGCCAGGATGCCGAACTCTGGGAGAAGGTCATCCGCAAGCTGCGGGCCGGTATGATGCCCCCTCCGGGCATGCTCCGGCCCTCCCTGGCCGACTACAACGGCCTCAGGGACTGGCTTGAAAACGAAATCGATAGCAAGGCGGAGCTGAATCCCGGAACGAAGATTCTGCATCGGCTGAATCGAACCGAATACGCCAACGCGATACGCGACTTGCTGGATCTGGAGATCGATCCGGCTATGTTCCTGCCCGCAGACGATTCGAGCCGCGGCTTCGACAACATTGCCGGTTCGTTGACGATATCGCCGACGCTGCTTGAAACCTATGTGACTGCGGCGACCAAGATCGCGCGGATGACGGTGGGATTCTGGAACACACCGACCGAAAGCCTCTACATCAAACGGACCGACAGTTCGCAGAACATGCAGATCCAAGGAATGCCGTTCGGCACCCGTGGTGGTATGGTCGTCAGCCACGTATTCCCAGCCGATGGCGAGTACACCTTTACGGTTCGTAATATGGGTGTGGGTACCTACATTCCCAACGAACAATTCGAACTGAGCATCGACGGCGAGAGGGTTCATTCCTGGGTCTACACCGGAATGGGGGCAAACGCTGGAATGACCTCGGCCGCCGACGGCCAACTCGAGGTCACGCTTCCGGTTAAGGCGGGATCCCGCCTGGTGGGGGCCACATTCGTTGCGACCAACTACCGGCCCAGCCTCGATGTGGTCCAGCACTTTGAACGCAAGTCGCTGGAGAACGGACGTGTTCGCGAACTGAGCAATTACCCCATCATCGGTGCGTTACGGGTGGAAGGGCCGTTCAACCCCACGCGACTCACCAATTCGCCGAGCATGCGTAAGATTTTTTCGTGCCGGCCGTCCAGTGCCGCAGAAGAAGAGTCGTGCGCCGAGGAAATCCTGATAACGCTGGCACAACGCGCGTATCGCCGACCCGCAACAAGTGACGACCTGGAAGTCTTGATGTTGTTTTATGGTGAAGGGCGCAAGATCGGCACCTTTGATGACGGTATCGAGATGGCGCTGCGCCGGCTTCTGGCAAGTCCGCAGTTCCTCGTTCGGGTGGAACGGGAACCGGTCGAATGGCGGCCGGGAGAGACCTACCGCATCAGCGATCTGGAACTGGCATCGCGCTTGTCGTTCTTTCTGTGGAGCAGCATCCCGGACGACGAGTTGATCGATGTCGCCAGCCAGGGCAGGCTCAGCGATCCTGTCATGCTCGAGCAGCAGGTCGAGCGCATGCTCGCCGATCCACGCTCGGAGAGTCTGGTCAAGAACTTCGCGCAGCAATGGCTCTATCTGCGCAACCTGTCAACGACCGCCCCGGCGCAGACTGAGTTTCCAGATTGGGACGACGAGCTGCGGCAAGGATTCGCGCGCGAGACGGAACTGCTCTTCGAAACGATCATGCGCGAGGACCTCAACGTTCTGCAGATGCTGACGGCGGACTTTACTTTTCTGAACGAGAGGCTGGCCCGACACTACGGCATCCCCAACATCTACGGATCCCGTTTTCGACGTGTCGATCTCGGGCCGGAACTGGACTACCGTCGCGGTTTGCTAGGTCACGGCAGCTTCCTGTCGACAACATGGGTGGAGAACAACCGCACCTCGCCCGTCAAACGGGGTGTCTGGGTCCTGGAAAATATTCTGGGAACGCCGCCGCCCGAACCTCCGGCGAACGTGCCGGCGCTGGAGGAGACCGACGCCGAAGGGCCGGGACGCGTACTCACCCTGCGGGAGCAGATGACCCGGCACAGGGCTGAGGAGCCGTGTGCGAGTTGCCACAGGCTCATGGATCCTATTGGTTTTGCGTTGGAAAACTTTAGCGCGGATGCGAAGTGGCGGACACACGATGGTGGCGACGAAGGCAACTTGATCGATTCGGCGGTAGAACTGTGGGACGGCAGCCAGGTCAGCGGTCCATCGGAGTTGAGGGAAGCCCTGCTCAAGTACTCCCCCCAGTTCGTGCGCATGGTGACCGAGAAGCTGATGACTTACGGCTTGGGGCGGGGCGTCGAGTACTTTGACATGCCTGTCGTTCGCTCGATCGTGCGCGACGCCGAACAGAATGATTACCGGTTCTCTTCGATCTTGATGGGTATCGTGAACAGCGACCCCTTCCAGATGCGGACAAAATCCGCAGAGACGGGTGCCGAATTAAGATAGGATCTATTGATCAGGACTGGATTAGAGGAGGCCGATTATGTTCATAACAAAGAAGCATATCCCCCGCCGCACCTTTTTGCGCGGCGCCGGTGTGACCCTGGCCCTGCCCTTTCTCGAGGCGATGGTGCCAGCGTTGACGGCTCAGGCGCAGACAGCGGCTGCTCCGGTCAAACGCTTTGTGGGTATCTGGCATCCCCATGGCGCGGCGCCAGGGTATTGGAGTCCCGTCGATGAAGGCTCCGATTTCGAGTTCTCCTTCATCACCAAGCCGCTCGAGCGGTTCCGTGACCGCACTGTCCTGATTAGCGGTCTCGATTCCACGGCTGCGTATTCCACGTCTGAAGAGCCCGGAGGAAACCATGCACGCGGCGCGGTTCTTCTGTCCGGCGCGCGTCCAAGACGGGATGCTGTAAGCCCGTATCTTGGCGTCACGGTCGATCAGCTGATTGCTCAAAAGTATGGCCATGACACGCTCTTGTCATCGATTCAGCTCGGTATCGAGGATGCCAGCCACAACAGTGGTAATTGCAACTGGGGTTATAGCTGTGCTTATACGAATTCGATTTCCTGGGCCAACCCGACGACGCCCTTGCCCACGGAGGTCAATCCGCGGATGGCATTCGAGCGCATGTTTGGCGACGGATCGAGCCCGGAGGAGCGACGTGCGGGACGACTGCAGAGCGCCAGCATTCTGGACTCGGTGACACGCGAGATCCCGCGTTTCAAGAAAGATCTCGGGCTGGGGGATCGGACCCGACTCGATGACTATCTGGACAACGTCCGTGAGATCGAGCGCCGGATCCGAAATTCGACCAACAATCCGGCTGCCGAAGTTACTGCGGAAGTGCCGTTTGGTATACCCGAGAGCAAAGATGTTCATTTCAAGATCATGTACGACCTGATGGTGCTGGCGTTCCAGGCCGACATCACCCGTGCGGCGACGTTGATGTTGGGACGCGATCTTTCGGGCACCACGTTCCCGGAAGCGGGTTATATCGGTGGCTGGCACGGGATCTCGCATCACGGAGACATACCTGCGAACAAGGCGGGCTATGCGCTGGTCAACCGCTATCACGTTGAGAACCTCGCGTACTTTGCCGAGAAGCTGCAGAATACTCCCGACGGCGACGGCAACTTGCTGGATCACGTACTGATCTACAAGGGCAGCAACATGGGTAACTCGCACCGCCATGCGCACGAGAAGGTGCCGACCATTCTTCTCGGTGGGATCGACGGAACGTTCCCGGGGAATCGTCATCTCGTGTTCCCGGACAACACCCAGCGGTGCGCCAACCTGCTCTTGAGCATTCTGCACATGTACGGCATTGAGCGGGACAGCATCGGCGAGAGCACCGGAACGGTGCCCCTGGTGTGAGCAGAGGAATATCAATGAAACTTCAATTCAGGCAAGCGGTGTTGTGTCTGGCCGTTGTGGCGGTAATCGGCATGGCTGCGGTTCCGGCAGCGGCGCAATTCACCAACAACGCGCGACCGGCCCGGCCCGATGTCACACTGCCTATAGGTCCGGTACGTGACGTGATCTTAAGAAGTTGCACCGCGTGCCATGGGATCGATGAGTATGGTTACTATGCGTTGGACCACGCGGGGTGGGACGAAATCATCGAGAGAATGAAGATGGCGTCGAGCGGCGTGGTCCGGGGCGCGGTGATTGCCGACGCGGACAAAGCGATCCTGCTTGGCTGGCTCGTAGAGCAGTTCGGTCCCGAGTCGACTCCGTTCCCACGGGAGTACGTGCCTAGGGTCCTTACGGAAGCGGACTTCCTTGTAGACGAAGGTGCTGAGGCCATTCTAGCCGGAACCTGCGAAGCGTGCCACTCCCTGGACCGGGTGCAGGAGGCCCGTGCGAACGAGGAGCAGTGGCGCTCGCTCCTGCTCGCTATGATTGGGCGGGGAGCGGCGCTGCCACTCAGCGACGTCGAACCGCTCGTAGAGTGGTTGGCACGCACACGCGGCACGAACCCGACAAACTAAGGGGCGGCACGGGTGATAGCGCCGAGGGGAACGAGCCGTCCAGCCGTTATTGACAAGTGAGCACCCTAATTAGATAGAAATCTCCTTCAGGCCATTTCTGTATTGCGCTTTTTACTGCGCCAGTGCGCGGGCCTACACAACTCGCTTTTCTCGCAGCTCTGCGATCTCTGCATCGGTGTAGCCCAATTCCCCCATGATTTGATCGGTGTGTTCACCCAGGGTTGGCGCTCTCGTCCTGATTTCACCCGGC
>CAJWLW010000341.1 GCA_913042885.1 uncultured Lentisphaeria bacterium
CGGTCAATATGGTATCGGCTCTGTTTTCCGCGATTGACTACCCGAGGATTGGCGATGAACGACAATTACACGCTTCTACTCGAACTGCAAGACAAGGACCTGCGCATCTTCAATCTCAAGAGCAAGATCATGTCCGTGCCCGCAGAAAAGGAGCGTGTGCGTCGTGAGTTGCAGGTATCCGAGGACCGGCTCGAAACCGTTAAGAGCGGCTTTATGGACCTTGAATCGAAGATCAAGCAGATCGAGATGGATATCAGTGACAACAACGATCGAAAGGTCAACTTCCAGAAGAAATCTGTCGAGATCAGGAAGAACGACGAGTACAAAGCCCTGATGAACCAGATCGAACGCTGCGACAAAGACATCACTGCAGCCGAAGACAAGCAGATCTCCATGTGGGAAGAGCTCGAGAAAATCAAGGGCATATTCGGCGCCGCAAAAAAAGAGTTCGATGCCGGCCATGTCCGCATCGACGCGGCCATCAAGGACCTCGATGTGAGCGAGACGAACTGTCAGGCACAGGTCGAAAAAATGAGCGCTGAGCGCGACGCGCTGACAGTCGGCGTAAACGACGAGCTGCTGACCCACTACGACCGGTTGATCGCGCGATCCAAACCGCCCGACGGATTCTCCAAAGCCGTTGTGTCGATCCAGAATACCAACTGCGGCGGCTGCTTTCTTACGATGACCCCGCAGGTTGTCAACCGCGTCAAGAAAGACGAATTGATCAACTGCGAGAATTGCGGCGTCTTCCTCTGTTACGACACCTGACGGACAGAGCCGCAAACCGCATCTGCCATGGCCAACTGGCGTTTCACTATTGCCTACGACGGCACCGCCTATGCCGGCTGGCAGATACAGCCGGATAGCCAAACCGTTCAGGGCTGCCTCCACGGCTGCCTGTCGCGCCTCTTCCAGGCCGAGATGACCGTCGCCGGATGCAGCCGTACTGACTCCGGCGTGCATGCCCTCTGCCAGGTCGCCACGTTTCACCCACCGCCGGAGTCGCCGATCCCAGCCACAGATGCCCACCGTGCCCTGCGCCAGATGCTGCCGCCGGATATCCGGCTGCTTGACACCGAGATCATGCCCGACGGTTTCCACGCGCGCCACGACGCTGTCGGCAAATGCTATACCTACGTGCTGCACCGCGGCGAGCTGCAGTCGCCGTTCATGCCGAGGTATTGTTGGATCCTCCCCGATGCCTTCGATATCCACGCCATGTGCGCAGCTGCGAAACAGCTGGTCGGGAGGTACGATTTCACGACATTTTCGGCGACATCCAACGTGCCTGGATGCACGCCGGTAAAAACGTTGACTCGCCTGGACATGCGCGAGCACGGACGCTTTCTGTTAGTGACTGTCGTCGGCGACTCGTTCCTGTACAAGATGGTCCGTCGGCTCGTTGGATTTCTCGTGGCCGTCGGTCGTGAGCGGCTGGACGCCGGACACACCGCCAAAATTCGTGACGCCTGCGAGCGTAACGCGGGATTTGATACTGCGCCGCCGCAGGGGCTATTTCTCGAGCAGGTGTTTTACGACGAAGCCAAACTGCAGGCGTTCACCCCCGGCGATCTACCTTTCCTCCAGCTAATGGGCGAAGGGTCGGCGCAAAAATGACTTTGCACGTTTTGATCGTGTCTCGCACGGCATCCTCGCCCTACGGTCGCGAAAGTTTGGGTTACACCGGTCCGATCTGCTGCGACATGTCCCCGTGGGGGCTGGGGGCGTATCATTTCAGACTGCCCCCCTCGCCGCGCCCACGGTCGGAAGGGTTATACGAAACAGTGCGGAGGAGGTCTGGCAGACCTGACCTCCGACCCGGCCAAAATAAAATAGCTCAAGCGATGGAGCCGGGCACATCTGATCCACTGGAAGAATATGCATACCAGCCCTGCAAGGGAACTGCCGCCCAATGTGGATTTGCGCAGTCGGTCAGCCATAGCAGTGAGCCGGATCAGCCGCTATAGTATTGGTTGGTCAGTTCACTATCCTTAATCCCAAAACGTGAAAGTGGAACTCCACATACGGTGACGGATTTCAACGTGGGATTTGTGCTGAACACCGATTACTCCGCCTACGGGTAATAATCCGGGATGATGTTCCTATGCTCAAATGGCTGTTAAAAAGACTGTTCGGATCCAAACACGAACGTTCGGTCAAGCGGATGCGGCCGATGGTGCGGCAGATCAACCGTTACGAAGAGGAATACCAGAAACTCTCCGACGACGATCTGCGCGCCAAGACTGTTGAATTCCGGGAACGCCTGAGCAACGGCGAAACCACCGACGACCTGCTGCCGGAAGCGTTTGCCGCTGTCAAGAACACGTGCCGCCGCATGGTCGGCACCATGCTCGACGTCACCGGGCAGAATATCGAATGGGAGATGATCCCTTACGACGTCCAGCTCATCGGCGGCATTGCTCTGCACCAGGCTACCATTGCGGAAATGCAGACCGGAGAAGGCAAAACTCTGGTTGCGGTTCTGCCGCTCTACCTCAACGCGCTGACCGGCAATAACTGCCAACTGATCACCGTCAACGATTACCTCGCCCGGCGCGACGCCGAATGGGTCGGGGCTGTGCTCGTCTGGCTCGGGCTCACTGTAGGCTGTATTCAGAACAACATGGCCCCGGCCGAACGCCGCGAACAGTACAATTGTGATGTCACCTACGGCACCAGCAGCGAGTTCGGCTTCGACTACCTCCGGGACATGGGCATGGCCTCCGACCCCGATCAGTTGGTGCAGCGCGATTACTTCTATGTCATCATCGACGAGATCGACAGTATCCTCATCGATGAAGCCCGCACGCCGCTGATCATTTCGGGCCCCAGCGCTGTGTCGACCCATCGTTATGACAAACTCAAACCCGATGTCGAAAAGCTGCACAAGCAGCAGCACCATCTCTGCACGCGGTTGATCAACGATGCCAAAAAGGTGATCCTCGACGAAAACAGCGATGCCGATGATGTCGAAGACGCCTACATGGATGCCTTCAAAGTCAGACTCGGCATGCCCAAGCACAAGCAACTCATGCGCCTGCTCGAGGACCCGGAGCACCTGCGTCGCATAGAGAAACTCGAATTGCAGGTACGCAGCGACCAGAATCGGGCGTTGTTCCAGGATATCAAAGAATCCCTGTTCTTCATGATCGACGAGCGTGCCGGTGATGCCGATCTCAGCGAACTCGGGCGCAGTACCTTGCGTCCCAATGACCCCGATGCTTTCCTGCTGCCCGACCTGGCCACCGATTTCCAGGAGATCGAGAGCGACGAGTCGCTGGCAGCCGAGGAGAAAACCGAGCGGCGCAAACAAGGCCAAACCCTCTTCGACGAACGCAGCGAGATGATCCACAACATCTCCCAGCTCCTGCGCGCCTACAGCCTTTTCGAGCGCGACGAACGGTACATCGTCCAAGACAACAAAGTGATTATCGTCGATGAAAACACCGGCCGCGCCATGCCCGGCCGCCGCTTTAACGAAGGGTTGCACCAAGCGCTGGAAGCCAAGGAAGGCGTTGAGATCGAACGCGAGACCCAGACCCTGGCGACAGTGACGATCCAGAACTATTTCCGCATGTACGAGAAGCTCGCCGGCATGACCGGTACCGCCGATACCGAGGCGATGGAGTTCAAGGACATTTACAATCTTGACGTCCTCGTCGTGCCGACCAATCGCGAGGGCATCCGCAACGATTGCAACGACCTCATCTTCAAGACCCAGCGGGAGAAGTACGCAGCGATCATTCGCGAAATCAAGGAATGTAATGAACAGGGGCAACCGGTTCTGCTTGGTACTATTTCCGTCGAGGTCTCCGAGAAACTCAGCCGCATGCTGCGGGCTGATCGGGTTCCCCACAACGTCCTGAATGCCAAGAACCACCTGCACGAAGCGGAGATCGTCGCGCGCGCCGGCCAGCACGGCGCCGTCACGATTGCCACGAACATGGCGGGCCGCGGCACCGACATCCGCCTGGGCGAAGGCGTCAAGGAAGCTGGCGGCCTGCATGTCATCGGCAGTGAGCGCCATGATTCGCGCCGCATCGACCGGCAGTTGCGCGGCCGTTGTGCGCGCCAGGGCGATCCGGGTTCCTCGCGATTTTACATTTCCCTGCAGGACAACCTCATGCGCCTGTTCGGCTCCGACCGTATCGCCAAGCTCATGGATCGCTTTGGCATGGAGGACGGTGAGGAGTTGTCGCATCCGCTGCTCAACCGGTCGGTGGAAGGGGCGCAGCGCAAGATCGAGCAACGCCACTTCTCCCAGCGCAAACAGGTGCTCAAATTCGACGACGTCATGAACAAGCAGCGCGAAGTGATCTACAGCCGGCGCTATGAAATTCTCAAGGCCGATGATACTCAGGAACTGCTTTTCGACTTTGTCGACGACGTTTTGTACAGCCGCATGGAACACTGCGAGGCAGAAGCTTTGCATCTCGATGAGGACAGCCCGTTCGATAGCATGCAGATGTTGAACTGGCTGAACACGACGCTGCCAATCGCCTTTGTCGAGGAAGACCTCAAAGTGGAGGGCAAGTATGACCGCGAGCAGATTATCTCGCGCCTGGCTGACAAAGTCGGGATTGCCTACAACGCCAAGGTTCGCGACCAGACGCCGGAGGACCGCGTCCGCAACGAGCGGCACATTATGCTCAGCGCCCACGACGAGCAGTGGCAGGAGCACTTATTTGCGATGGATGCGCTGCAGGAAGGTATTTACCAATGGTCCCACGCACAGCGCGACCCGGTTGTCGAGTACAAGCGCGAGGCGTTCGAAATGTTCGGCGGTTTACTCAACCAGATTACCGAGAAGATTTGTAACAACATGTTCCGCTCGACCATGAGCATCGAGTCATTCCGGGAATTGCTGGCGTCCCTGCCGCAGCAGGAAGTACATCGCATGCTTGGCCAGTTCGATGGCGGCCAGGGTCAGGTTCAGACCGAGAGCGACAGCAGTCCGGGCAAGGCGCCGATGCCACGTCCCAAGCCGGCGCCGATCCGACGCCAGGTGGCCAAGGTCGGCCGTAACGAACCGTGTCCCTGTGGCAGCGGCAAAAAGTACAAAAAATGCTGCGGCCGCGCCCAGAGCGGTGCAACAGAGCCCGTCGAAAAAGCGTCATAATCGCC
>CAJWLW010000342.1 GCA_913042885.1 uncultured Lentisphaeria bacterium
CGGACTCAGGCGCTTTGGTTCGAGTTGCGCCGGAATACGAAAGCTGCCGTCTCGCCGCCAGGGACAGCGACAGCCCATTGGCTGTTGTCTATGAAGCTGCCGCTGCTGCAGCGCGGCGGGCTACAGATTCACAACACACGGATTCGACATGATGCACACCGCGATTACCGACATTCACGGTCGGGAAATTCTGGACTCCCGTGGCAATCCGACCGTTGAAGTGGAGGTGGAACTGGAGAGCGGAGCCACTGGTTTGGCCGCGGTTCCCTCCGGCGCTTCTACGGGGGACAACGAAGCACTTGAACTGCGCGATGGCGACAAGAGTCGATACCGCGGCAAAGGGGTGCTCAAGGCGGTCGGAAATGTCAACGACAGAATTGCTCCGCGCCTGCTCGAATACGACGCCACCGATCAGATCGGGATCGACCGTCTGATGATAGAACTCGACGGGACCGAAAACAAAGCCGAACTCGGCGCCAACGCCATTCTCGGTGTTTCTCTGGCCGTTGCCCGCGCCGCTGCCGAGTCGTTGGGCTTGCCGCTTTACCGCTATATCGGCGGCAGCAACGCCAACGTTTTGCCGGTGCCTATGATGAATATCATCAACGGCGGGGCCCACTCTGATGCACCTATCGACTTCCAGGAGTTCATGGTGCGGCCGATCGGTGCCCCCACCTTCCATGAAGGTCTGCGCATGGGTGCCGAAGTTTTTCACGCGCTCAAGGACGTGCTGCACGGCCGTGGCCTCAGCACTGCGGTCGGTGACGAAGGCGGTTTTGCACCGGCGCTTGATGGTGTCGAGGATGCCATCGAAGTCATCTTAACCGCCATCCGCGATGCCGGTTACAAGCCGGGGCTGAAGGCCCAGGGCGGCGATGTCTCTATCGCCCTTGATGTCGCCTCTTCGGAGTTCTACGAGAACGGCGAGTATGTCTTTGCCAAGGCCGCCGGGGGCGGTGAGCCGGTGCGGAAGAGTGCTGAAGCAATGACTGACTACCTGGCCGAACTCGTCAACAACTACCCGATCGACTCCATCGAGGACGGCATGGACCAGGGGGACTGGGACGGCTGGCGGTTGCTCACGGAGAAGATCGGCGACCGCTGCCAGCTCGTCGGCGACGATCTCTTCGTCACCAACGTCAAGTATCTGCAGCGTGGGATTGATGAGAAGTGCGGCAATTCGATCCTCATCAAGGTCAACCAGATCGGCACGCTTACGGAAACCCTCGACGCTATCGAAATGGCGCACAAGGCAGGGTTCACGGCAGTCGTCTCCCATCGCTCCGGCGAAACCGAAGACAGTACGATTGCGGACATTGCCGTGGCGACCAACGCGGGCCAGATAAAAACCGGCTCGCTCAGCCGCAGCGACCGCATCGCCAAGTACAACCGGCTACTGCGCATCGAGGGCGCATTACTCGGTGATGCACGGTACGGCCAAGGCTGAGGAATACAGAAGATTCGTGGACGACAGGAATCAACCGGACTGGAATAACAGCGAGCAGTGGAACGAGTTCCAGTGGGAACAGGCGCTCAAGTACAGCGACCATTCCGCCGCCCGTTATTTTCGCATGCTCGACAGATTCGGTGATCTTCCCGATGCCGAAGAACTGATCGCGGCCAGTCTCGGTGACCTCGGGTTTTTCGAATTCGACGATGAATTCAGCGAGGACTGGACGGAGGAAGACGAGTTCGGCGACGGTGCTGAAACCGAAGGCAGCGACGAAGGTAGCGATCCAATCGTCCCAGGTGATGCCATGTTTTTCGAGGCCAGCCCCTTGTACAAGCGTGCCCGCCAGATATCCCTCGGTTGGTGTAATATCGAAGCATCGGTGCTGGCCAAGGAAGATCATATGTGGGGCCTGATCATTCTGTTGCACCTGGGCCGCCTGCTCTCCTACTTGTCGCTGAGCATTGGTGACGGCACGTTCGTCCGCGCCGTTGCCAACATCGCCTTTGGCAAGCGCTCGCTGTCGCAGATCAATACCATCCTTGGCGAACTCCAGACCAAATCCCAGGAGTGCCCGAAGTACGCCGGCATGTTCAACCTTGTCAGCGAACACTTGCTCGAAACCCACGACATGCTCATCCTTCATGTCGAAGAATGCCGCCGTCACAACGAGGACGACGAAGTAGCGTAAGTTGTGGGTGTGAATTCAGTTGCTGAACACTGGACACCGTGTATATGTCAGCTTACATCATCGATACAGGCCTGATCACACCGCTGGGCATCGGTGTTCAGACGGCGTATGACGGTATGCTGGCTGGTGCATGCGCCGTCCGCGAACTGACGCGGTTCGATACCGGTGAACTCGAGCAGGTACGCGGCGGACAGCTTGCCGAAGACGACGAAGAGATGTTGTACAGCTATAACCAGGGCGATGAGAATGTCGCCCTGGCGATGATCCTGCATGTTGCAGGACAAGCGCTGGATGGTTTGGACGATGGGCCTGCCCCGGCCCTCGTGCTCGCCACCAACTTCGGGCTCATGGAGACGCTCGAATGGTGCTGGTGCGAACGCCATGAGACCGGCTGCCTCGATCCAAACAGCTTCCGCATGCAGCAGGACGTCGTGGACACGATCGTCCAACGCCTGGACCTGAGCCGGCCAGCTGCTCAGGTATCGCTCTCCTGCGCCTCCGGAGCGGCTGCTGCGGGAATCGGACTCGATTGGCTGCGTAACGGCCGCGCCGAACGGGTACTCGTTGTCGCTTACGATACGCTGACACAGTTCTGCTGGTCCGGGCTCGCGAATATGCGGACGATCAGTACGGACAGAGTTCGCCCGTTTGACAGCGCTCGCAGCGGCACAATTTTCAGTGACGGCGCCGCTGCCGTTCTGTTCTCAAACCGGCCGGAGGATGCGGCTTCCGCAATTGGCGTACTGCATGGCACCGCCACCAATAACAACGCTTTCCACCTCACCGCCCCGGCCAAGGGTGGCGACGGTTCGCGCCGTGTCATGGCTGCCGCTCTGCAGGATGCCAGCCTGACTGCTGCCGACATCGGCCTGGTCTCTGCCCACGCGACTTCTACGGTGGCTAATGACGTGACTGAAAGCGTTGCCATCAATGCGGTGCTGGGTGAGCATGCGGCGGATGTTCCGGTGGCAGCGTTCAAGTCGAACCTCGGTCACCTGTTCGGCGCCGCCTCCCTCGCGGAAATGATTCTTGCACTGCACAGCGTCCGGGCTGGCAAGGTACCGCCAATTCTCAATCTCGAGGATCAGGATGACGCCTGCAACATCAACGCCATACGCCAGACGGCGGTGATTGGCTCCGATACGGTCGCCTTGATCAATTCCGCCGGGATCGGTGGCAACAACGCGGCTGCAATTGTCAGCGCGCGGACTGGGCAGCTGCCTCCCATGCCGGCGCGCAGCGGCCGGGTGCGGATGGTTTCAGCGGGCTGGGTCCTGGCCGGCAGTGCGGGTGCGGACACTGCACTGCCGCCGGATGGGGGATGGATGAAAGGCAATGGGCTGGATGACTACAAACCGCAACTCGAATCAGTCAAAGGCTATCTTGACCCGTCTTGCCGCTTCGCCCTTGGGGCCGCACAACTTTGCTTGAGCAAAGCCGCAGCGGACACGCCGGCTTCGGAGTCCTTCGGCATTGTCGCGGCTACCGAGTACGGGGCGCCCCAAACCGGTTACGCATTTTATCAGGGGCTGCTTGACAAAGGTCCGCGTGCTGCCAGTCCCATGCTGTTTCCATACAGCTACCCGAACACCGTCGCCAACCTCGTCGCCATCGAGTTCGGACTGGCCGGCTCGCATATGGTCTTCAGCAGTCTTGCCGATTGCAGCGAAGCCGTCCATTTTGCGGAGTCCGCACTGCGCAGCGGCGCAGCTGACCACATGCTGGTCATTGCATACGAGGCAGTCAATGAGCAGGTGATCCCCGATGAGTGGGTCGTCGACAATGGCGCTGTCTGCCTGTGGCTCACGATCGATCAAGACGGAGATGGTGCGTGGCGCTGGGACGAGGAGAAAAAAGCAGCGGCGCACGGCGGTACCGTGCGTGATTTGCTGGAGCGCGTCGGGCGATGATGGATTTCGACAAAGTGCCGAAAGTGTCGTGGTTTCCCGGGCACATGAACAAGGCCTTGCGCCAACTCCGTGAGAAGCTGTCGCTGATCGACATCGTGATCGAAGTGCTCGATGCGCGCCTGCCGCTGTCGACCTGCAACCACGAACTCGGCGATATCATACAGCACAAGGCCCGCATGCCGTTGCTATTTAAGGCCGACCTGGCCAATCGCGATACAACTGCTGCATGGCGTGACCTGTTCAAGGGCGATGGGTACCCGGTCATCGCGACGCATTACCGCGCCCGCGATATTGTGCCGCGACTCCTGAAACAGATCGAAAAGGCAGAAGCCCAGGCACGGGCAGCGCGCGGTACCAAGTATCCACGGACCCGGGCGATTCGTGCCATGATCGTCGGGTTGCCGAACGTCGGCAAATCGTCGCTCATAAACTTGCTGGTTTCGCGCAACCAGGCGAAGACGGGGCCCAGGCCGGGCGTCACACGGCATCAGCAATGGATCAAGATTGGTGAGGACGTGGAGTTGATGGATACGCCAGGGATCATGTATCCGCACATTGAGACGGCGGAGACAGCGCTGAAACTCGGAGTGATCGCCGCAATCAAGCCGGAATTGGTCGGTGTGGAACTGCTGGCGGAATATCTTTTGCACGTCTTCAACGATCAACAGTGCCTGGACTTCAAGAAATTCTATGGCCTGGACTTCTACCCCGATTTCGTGGATGATCTGCTCGACGGCATCGGGCGGCGTCGCGGCATGCTGCTGCCGGGCGACGAGGTTGACAGGACACTGGCGGCGAGCACCTTCCTGAACGACTTTCGCGAGGGCAATATTGGAACGATCAGTCTGGAAATGCCGTAGTAACTCGTGCTTTAGTGAAGCCGCTCGTAATCTGTTACAGTACTAAAATTCCCTCGCCCTTGATTCCTTTTCGCGGTCCTACTCCTCGGTCTCGTATCGTTCGCTGGCGGATTCCAGCAGCGCGCGCTCGCGTTCGTTCAGACTTTCAACGCCTTTGGTCGCGACTTTCTCGAGTATCCGGTCGATCTCCTCATCGAAGGCACCTGTCAGTTTCT
>CAJWLW010000343.1 GCA_913042885.1 uncultured Lentisphaeria bacterium
GGCGATCAAGCTGCATCGGGTACAGGACGAATGCCGGGACCTTGGCATCGATGTGCTCACCTTCCGCCAACCGCAGACGT
Source organism: uncultured Lentisphaeria bacterium (assembly GCA_913042885.1). The sequence goes on from CAJWLW010000343.1 coordinate 81, forward strand.
TCGACGGCCTCACCGATCAGTCGCGGTACAAGACGCTGACAATCGCCGGCGAACTCGACAATTTCGATGCCCTGATCAACTTGCCCAAGCTCAAGGTGCATCAGCAGTTTGTTGTCTCTGGGGCCACCAAGAATCTATATGGCTGCGTCACTGGAAATCGCAAATTTTTTCGTCACAATGTCTGCGCCAATGACCCAGTGCGCTTCGCCCACATGATCCTGGCGAATGCCCGCCGTGCGGCGCCGGTGCTGAACATAGGCGATGGCATCATGGCGATGCACGTCAAGGGGCCGCGTGGCGGCGACTCATACCCGTTGCAGCGCCTGATTGTCAGCGATGATTTCCTGACCCTGGACTGGCTGTTCTGCCGACTGATCGATCAGGATCCGATGGCAACACCATTGTTCGAAGCCCTTGGCGCAGCAGCATGTGAGCGTCTCGCTGCCGATTGCAGTGCAGTGTTGGCCAGCGCAGCATTCGAGGTGGCACCGGAATTCGTGCCGTCATACCGCACCGACATCAGTTTCCGGCCGCAGCATATCCTGCGCAGCGTCTGGCGCTCGTTGATGTTCCGGCTGCACCGAGCGTGACCGACCAGAATCTGTATTTTCTATTCTGCAGTCGTCAACACGCGCAAATTTATAGCTGTATTACCAAGCCCCGTCGGGGCACCCAGAGCGACCGCGACATATTCACTGTCTCACCGCGCGGTCACGGCGTTTTCTCTTTCATCCGCACGTTGGCTTTGATGAAGCGCGGGGTGACCTCGAGGACGCGGCAGTCTTTGGCTTCGGTGAACTCAACCAAAACGGGTAGACGGACCTGGTCGGCGCTGTGTACGACCGACAGGTCGATATAGGGTTGTATCGAGGCGCGCAACAGCACATCGAGCGTCGATGTCGGCCCTTCGATGAGAACTTTGATTTTTGCATCGGGCGGATCCAGCGCCGTTACCTCGATGGGGCTGCCGATCGCATGCAAGACATGGACGTTGAGGTTTTCAAACTCCTTCGTTTCCAGACGCCGGTAGAATTCCACGACGACAGTGACTGTCAGCGGATTGACGGTGACTTGTGGCGGCGGCACCAGAGCAACCTCTTTTTTTAACTCGCGATCGCGAGGCGTTTCAGCGCTTAATCGGATCGGCTCCGTTTCGATTTCGTCGATTTGGTCAATCAGGTGTTTCGGCCCGGAGATATTGGCGTTGTTCGGATGGATGCGGACGTTGCGGCCGAACTGTCTGGCCAGCTCGCCTTCGAACTTATAGGCAATCGGTCGCTCGGCATCTTCAAGTTGATCGATCATCACGTCGATGGTCGACGGTTCAATCTCGACCAGGCTGATGCCGGCAGGCAGCACAACGTTGCGCGAGCGCAATTCGATATTATGACGCCGGTCGTTAATCTCCACCACATGTGCCTCGACGCGGATATCGGCTGAGGTGATGTTGGGAACCCGGCGTCTGGAGCCGCGCACGGTGACGCGCACGCGCAACCGTTCCTGCTCAAGCATGATCAGATCGGGCGAGGTTGTGACACGCACGGTGACGTCCCGGAGGGTCGAGGTTACCTGCAACTGCTGGTGCACCGTCACCCAGATGATGCCGGCCATAAAGACCGCCACCAGTTTCCGGCTCCAGTCGCGCTTGATGAATTCAGGCAGTCGCATCGCTCTATTCCGTTGGGGGCTCGGTGTCGTCCGGGTTCTCCGGGTTGGCCACGACATCCTTGACTTTCTCAACACCTTTGCTCAAAAGCCCCTTCGTGCTGTGGTGACCTTTGACCAGATAGTTGGTCAGGTGGCGACGCAGCCGGTCGGTTTCGACATTCTGCACCAAGCGGCCCATGTGCGCCAGACCGACGGACTGCGTTTCCTCCGAAACAACAATCACGACGGCATCGGTTTCTTCGGTAATGCCGACGCTGGCGCGATGGCGGGTGCCCAGGCCGCGGCTCAGCTGCGAGTGGGTCAGCGGCAGGAAGCAGCCGGCGGCGACAATATTGGCGTTGCGGATGATCACGGCGCCGTCGTGCAGCGGGCTGTTCGGATAGAAAATGGTCGACAGCAGCTCGGGCGTCAGCCGGGCATCTATGCGGGTCCCTCCCTCGACGATCTGACGCATGCCGATGTTACGTTCGACGACGATCAGCGCACCAATGCCTTTCTTCGACAAATGGAAAGCAGCGTCCGTGAGCGCATCAACAATTTCCGTACGCCGATCATCGCTGCGCCACAGCCGATAAGGGTTGCTGCCGATCTCTGCAAAGGCCCGCCGCAGCTCGGGATGAAAGACAATAATCAGTCCGAACGCCAGCAGCGCCGGCAGTTTCTCCAGCAGCCACCGCAATTCCTCGAGCCCCAGTGCAGTGGCGAGAAACCAGCCGACGAAGATGATAATGACGATACCGATCAGGGCAACTTCTGCACGCGTGCCCCGAAAAAAAAGCAGCGCGATGTACAGAAGCATCGACAGCAGCCCGATCTGGATGATCATCTGCAGCAGGCTTTGGGCTACAGGCCACTTGTCCATCAGGTATTCAAGCATGTACCCGTGTCGCTCCGGAGTTCTGGTTAACAACCGCGTCGAGGCGACGGCGTCATGGTATCATAATGGACCCGGGATGCCGACTTGTCAATGATACAGGTCAACCGACCGGTAGAATAATCTCGATCGACGTGCCGGTGTCGGGCGACGAATTGCAACTGATCTCGCCACCGTGGTTGTCGACAATCTGTTTGGCAATCGTGGCGCCGAGGCCGTTGCGGTCGCCGCAGGTGTAGAACGCGTCGAACAGGTGCTCACTGGTCTCGGCGTCGAGGCCGAGACCGGAATCGGTGACGGCGAGATGGATGCGTGTTTCGTCATCGAGATAGGCGGCGGTTATACTGATGTCACGCTGCTCACTGCCACCTACATCAACTGCACCAGCGGCGTTTCTCAGCAGTTCACGCAGGGCGCGCACGATCATCGGGCCGTCGCAATCGATTATGACGCGGGGCGCGACAGTGCTGCGAAGATGGACGCCGGCGTCGTCGATGACCTGGCGCTCGCCCTCGATCGCCTGGGAGACCAGTTCGGCGACCGAATGCCGCATGCGGCTCGGCTTCTCGGCATGTCCGCTGCAATAACTTTCGATTCCTTCGGTCAGCGCCAGGGCTTCTTCGATCCTTGCCTGCACATCCCCGTACAAGGTGTTCATTGGGGTGTCCGCAGACGTCTCGCTGGCGTCTTTGAGCTGGTCACGGGTTGCCTGCAGGCTGTCGACAACACGACGCACCGCGGTGCCCACCGCCCTGATGACGCCGTGGTTGCTGCTCTGATGCAGGAGGAAGGATATTTTCAGCACGTCGCGGGCGGATTCGGACAGAATCTCGAGAAATGGATTCAGTTGTTCGTACGGAAACTCGATCGACTTTCGTGGGATAAACACGAAGCCGTCGAACTCGCCAGCCTGCAGGGGAAGGTACGCCGATCCGTTTTTCTCGTCGGTAACCAGTTGGCTATTGTGGTCGCTGCCGAGCTTGCGGACGAGTTTTTCGTCGCGGCTGCTGGCAACGGCGCAGATTTCGACCTGGTCGTCAATGCGGCGCCCCATGATACCGGACTCGGTATCGAGGAAGGCGAGAAAGGCATCGAGCACGGTGCGGTACGTGTCGTTCAGACTGGTGTACTTGCTGTGGGTCAGAAAGGAGTTCTCGCGCAACAGCCGGTTGGTCAGGATAAGCCGGTCTTTCTCGCGGCGATTGATGTTCCAGTTTTCCGTCATCGCAAATGCCAGCTGCCGGATTTCCTCGGGATGAAACGGTTTCTTGAGGTACAGCAGCTTCTCCGGGTCACCGACATGCTCAACAATCTCCTGCTGTTCGTAGTCGGCATAAGCAGTCATGATGACGATCTGAATTTCCTTATCGATGCTGCGGACGCGCTGGGCAGTTTCAAGCCCGTTCCAACCCGGTGGCATGCGCATATCGAGGAACATCAGGGCGTAAGGTTCGTTGCGCGTAAACGAATCCTTGACCATCTCGTAGGCGCTCTTGCCCTGGTGGGCAGCATCGATCTCGTACGTCACCCGCTGGCCGTTGTCGGCAGGATCCTTGTCGGGGGATATGCGGTTTCTGATCTGCTGAATCAGCGAACTTGTCTCGGACTTGGAATCACTATGGCTGAGCAGCCGTGAGAGCTGCTTGCGCAGGTCCTCCCGATCATCGACGATCAGAATTCTCCGGTTCATTTTCATAGGTCGAAAGTCTGTCCTGTACGGTCGTCGAAATCCAGCTGCGAGCATCCGCAGCACAGGCTCCTACCATACTTTGTTGATCTGAATCTGATAGTGTAGGAAAAAATCATGCGTCGTGCAAATATATTGTGAATGTTGCGCCTTGATTCAATTCCGCTGTGACTTCGACGCGGCCCCCGATCTCTTCGATCGCGTGTTTGCAGTAATGCAGACCGACGCCACTGCCGGCGGTTCTGGTAGTGAACCCGTAGTCGAAAATCTTTGGCAGAGCGGCAGCGTCGATACCGACGCCATTGTCGCGCACTCGGGCGAGAACATATCCTTTCTCCATGCCGGTGGACAGCCAGATGTGGCGGTCGCGGTTCTCCACAGGTGCCAATGCATGGATCGCGTTGCGCACCAGGTTGGTGAAAACCTGGACCAGGACGGCACCGTCGATCAGCAATTCGTCGGTCTCCTCAAACTCTCGATGCAGTTCAATGGAATCGCGTCGCAGGGCTGCAGCCATGAGCGTGGCAGCATTTTCCATGGCGATAGTGATCGGCTGCCGCTCGCAGCGGCCGAAGCCTTTCCCGAGCTGGCGGTGGATATCGAGAATCTCGCTGACATGCTGCAGTTGTAAGCACAGATGTTCGAGGGTGCCGCTGATCTGCTTCAGTTGCTTGCGATGGTCGTTGAGCAGGGCATCGATCGATTCAAGCAGGTGCCGACCTTTTTCGTCCCGCCCCAGAAATTCCGCGATATCGCCGGTTGCCGCGTGATCGCACAGCGTCGGCAGCAGCTCGCCAAGAATCAG
>CAJWLW010000344.1 GCA_913042885.1 uncultured Lentisphaeria bacterium
TGCTGAAGGAAACCGAGGTGTACGATCTGAAGCGCTCACCCCTCTTCAACGGTTTCGACCCACAGAGCTCAAGTCTGGAGGAACACCTTTCCCATCTGGAAGCACTCGGTATCTGGAAGCAAGGCGGCTGAGGCGGGAGATGCCGCTGCGCAGTACAAACTCTAGTTGAGGAGGCGGTCGCGGGAGATGCCGTTGCGCAGAACAACCTCGGCTTGATGTACGAGGGCGGCGATGGCGTGCCTGAGGACGATGCCGAGGCGGTTAAGTGGTATCGCAAGGCGGCTGAGTGGGATTGGTTTCTTTTCCCCGGCGCGGTCAGCGCTGGAAAAGGCGCAAGCATAGCATGGCCAAAAATTAGAAGAATCTACGCCTAAGACCTCCCTTCCCCTTGCTGCATAAGGTTTGGCAGAATAATGAGACGGCGACAAAATGCTGAATGAAGTCGATGCCAGGCCTATCCCTTGCCCTTATTGCGGCGAAACAATTGAAATTCTCATCGATTGCTCTATCTCTGCGCAAAACTATATCGAAGATTGTGAAGTGTGCTGCCGCCCGATAAGCTTTGCTGTCAGAGTTGATGAACATGGTTATGCCGACGTTTCGGCCTCACACGAAGATGAATAATACTTCTGCGAGCGCCGGCATGACCGGGACAAGAATGCTCAGAAAAGGCCTGCTCAGAAGAGATCTTTGTTCGCCTCACCAAATCGAAGCCGAACCAAACGGTGGTGGCGGAACGGCGCTCGTAACCTCGCTGCCGTCCCACACCTTAACGTTGGCATCACACTTAGGAGCAAGAATATGAAGAAATCTATTTGCAGGAGAATCCCAAAATCCAGTATGCGGATTGGCGGTTTTGTGGGGAACTACCTCAGCGGCATCACTGAGCAATGGTTGCTTGTGGCGCCAGAAGCCAATCCCGGCATGCTTGAGATGTTCCGCGACCGTGACGCGTCCCCACTGCGCCAGATGGTGCCTTGGGCGGGGGAGTTTGCAGGTAAGTACCTGACAGGAGCTGTCCAGGTTCTGCGCGTAACCAACGACCCGAAGCTGAAAGCGTGGTTGAAGGAATTCGTTCACCACTTAGTCGGCTTTCAAGATGAGGACGGCTATCTCGGCCCCTGGCCCTCCGAGCACAGGCTGACCAATAGCGCCCCGAATTGCTGGAAAGGCCGCCTGACCTGGGACACCTGGGGCCACTACCACATCATGCTGGGACTCATGCTCTGGCACGAAGAGACACGGGACAAGGAAGCCATGGCATGCGCGGCCCGCATAGCGGATCTCCTCTGCCGGAAGTACCTGGGCAGAAAGAAAACGCGCCTGGTCGACACAGGGGAGACGGATAAGAATCTGGCCCCAGTGCATTCGCTTTGTATTCTGTATCGCAAGACAAAGACCGAACGCTATCTCAAGTTGGCGCTTCAGATTGTTGACGAATTCGCCGCTCAATCCAAAGGGGAGCCCCTGGCGGGCGACTACCTGCAGCAGGCCTTGCAAGGCAGAGAGTTCTTCCAGACCCCAAAACCTCGATGGGAAAGCCTGCATCCGATCATGGCGTTGGCGGAGCTTTACTGGATCACTGGCAAAGACCGGTACCGGCAAGCCTTCGAGCAGATCTGGTGGAGTATTGTAAAACTTGACCGGCACAACAACGGCGGCTTCTCTTCCGGTGAGAAGGCTACCGGCAACCCGTTCCATCTCGCGGCAATTGAATCCTGCTGCACTATTGCGTGGACCGCGATGAGTGTTGAGATGCTTAAACTCACCGGGAACTGCATCGTTGCCGATGAGCTCGAATTGTCCACTCTCAATTCCGTCGTAGGCATGCATTCCTCTACCGGACGTTGGTGTACATACAACACTCCGATGAACGGTGTGCGAAGGTGTTTCACTACTGACCACAACTGGCAGGCACGCGAGGGTAGCCCGGAACTGAACTGCTGCAGTGTGAACTCAAGCAGAGGATTCGGCATTCTATGCGACTGGGGACTGATGAAGGATAAGGAAGGCCTGATTCTGAACTACTACGGTCCATCAACACTGACGGCTAGAATAAAGCCGGGTCTGTCTGTGACTCTGACGCAAGAGACAGAATATCCGCTTGATGGGAAGATTGTCATACACGTGAAACCGTCCAGACCCTGCGAGTTGGGCTTGAAGCTGCGCATCCCTCACTGGTCTACGACGACGAAGGTCAAACTTAACGGTGAGCCGATCCCTGCGGTAAAAGCGGGTAGTTACCTGAAGATTGACCGCAAATGGAAAGCGGGAGACAGGATCCATGCCACGTTGGATATGTCTCTTCATCTATGGCGCGGAGAGCAAGAGTGTGAAGGGCTCGCATCCGTATATCGTGGCCCCATATTGCTGGCCTATGATCATCGGTACAATCTCAAGAATGCAAGAAAGGGGAAGCCACAGGTGCGCGACGTTGAGAAATGGGATCCCGTAACCTGCATGCTGAATATTCCGCCTATCGATGCAAGGAACATGAAGTCAAGGCGAGTCCGGTGGTCAGATTGGCTATCCCCTTTACTGCTCCTGGAATTCAAGGCGGCGGATGGCAAGACCGTCCGTCTATGTGACTTTGGCAGTGCAGGTGGGGCGGGAACTCCGTACTGCTCATGGCTGCCCGTCAAGCACTGCCCCAAAGCAACCGAGTTCTCCAGGGAGAACCCACTACGGAGCCGTCGCGTTCAATCATAGAAGACGTGCCAACCATCGCGTGCAGCCGACCGCGAGGACGCGGCGGCTGACGCGCACCGTTCGGGGAACAGGATAATGGGTTCACAGGTCACAGCGCAGTGCGAGTGCGGAGTCGAGGCGGAGATACTCGTGGGTGGTGGCATGATGGACTTTACGACCACCTGCTATTTTCCTTGTCTTTGCGATCGGTGCAACAAGGTCGTGCAAGTAAACTTGCTGGCAACAAAACCGCGATGTCCTGACTGCGGAGCGGCTAATCCCGTTCCATATGACGACCCTCAGCTTATCGGGTCGCCAGGAGACGGGATCGTTGCTGAATGGAACATGGAGGAACGGCTTGGGCGGAATCTTCTTCTGACAGACGGCTCCTACAAATGCCCTGGATGCAGAAAGAAGACGCTACGTTTTGCGGACAGCGGACTATGGGATTGAAGAAACCCCGAACCACGCTATAACCTGACGCAAGCCCGGCGGTCTTGCGCAGGTTATGGCTATCGTTATTTTCCAAGTTTATTTAGCCATCATTATTGCATTTGCCCTTTTGGTTCTTGGTTGGGAGGTGCTTGCAGTGTCATTCAGACAACCGACTGTTTCGATTGACACCCGCTTTCCGTCATCGCCTGTAAGCACTGCGGAGGATAAGCCGAACTAATGATCAAGCCCGTCACCAACTACCCGACATCAAATGAACCTCACGACCCCAATGGCCATGGCGGCCGCGAACCTGCAGAGCTGGCTGGACCCGGCACACGGCTACAGGCTGACCGGCGGCTTCGGAATCGCCCATGACACCGGCAGGTTGTGGGACGCCTTGCTGCGCTACGAGCAAGTCAGCGATTTCGTCATGCCGGCCGAAGCCGAAGCCGCCATGCTGCAGAACCTGCATGCCATGTTCGACAATCCGGATGGCCTCCTTTTTGTCCCGCCCGGTCTCCACTGGACACCGCCGCGGTTCGAGTTGCATTCGCTGCGCGAAGGGCTGCTGACACTGACCGCACGCATCAGGAATCGCCATGACGACTGGGCGGCAGACGCGGCGCGGCGAATGCTGCAGACTGTCAAACGCATCGTCAAAGACGACGGCACAATCGACCCGCGCCGCCTGGACTACTTCCAGTACATGGGCGAAGACAGGCCGTTGCATCGCACACATACCACTTTGGACGGAAGCGACTATACCGCCGTCACCGGACGCTTCATCGAGGCGCTGGTCTGGCACTACGAACTGACCGGTGAGGCACTCGCGCTGGAGCTGGCGCAACTGTTTTTCGACTACCACCTCGAGCACACCGTCAACGCCGATGGCAGCCCGCGCGCAGAAATCTTCAGCCCGGACAACCAGGGACATACGCATTCGTACCTTGGCACCTTGCGCGGACTCCTGCGTCATGGCCTGCTGACCGGGCGGCGTGACTGCGTCGACACGGTCTACGAGACGTACCGCGATGCCGTCAGCAATCACCTGATCAAGCCATCCGGCTGGGTCGCCCACGATCTCGGTACAACACTTTTTCATGACAACCACGGGAATCCCCTGGCGGAGTGCACCAGTGCCTGCGACGTCGTGCAGCTGGCGTTATGGCTGGCGCTCGAAGACGGAAGAGTGGAGCTGCTGGACGACGTCGAGCGTTACCTGCGGGCCCGTGTTCTGCCGGCCCAGATCCAGGAGAGCGACGCCATCGACAACCCCGGTATGGCAGTGCCGGCGCAGCACATCGGCGGCTGGGGCTGCTGCGAATACCCGTACTCCACAAAAAAACCTTGCATGCCGGATTACCCGGGGGCAATCCTCCATTCACTCACCGATGTTTATGCCAACATCTGCACCCGGTCAGCCACAGGGCTGCACGTCAACCTGCACGCCGACTATGTCGGCGAAGGAGTCACTATTCACAGCGAGCGCGACGAAACCGGTCGACTGACGATCACGCTCGACACCGCGGACAACCTGTTTATCCGCATCCCCGGCTGGGCCCCGCCCGCAAGCGTCCGCATCACTGTCGACGGTGACGACACGCCCGTGGAACGAGTCGGCCCGGTCGCGCAGATTTCCGGCGATACCCTGTCGCCCCCCGGTACGGTGATGATGACCTACGCTCTGCCCGAGCGGCGAAGCAGCGAAACAACACCCGTCGGCGACGTCTACGAGCTGCTGTGGCGGGGCGATGAGATTGCCGGCATCAATCCCAACGAAGGACCCCGGCTATTTTATCCGGATCTTGCCTGAACCCGGACTTGCTGAACGCGTGCGGGAAGCCGCAGCCGGACGATGCCGCGGCTCGACAGCCGAGGATCCCATTTGGCGCTCAAACCGATCCTGGACACGCAGGCAATCGAACTGGATTGGCTGAAGGGCAACAAGTTTCACGAGGGCA
>CAJWLW010000345.1 GCA_913042885.1 uncultured Lentisphaeria bacterium
TTTTTGATTTTTTGGGTGTGCTTCATTGTGCATCCCTCTGCTTGGTTGGTGGTTTTCGGGTCTGTAAGTCCCAGTTTATGTTTTTGGTTGTCAGATCGCGGTGGTCAAGCCACCGCAGAGATTTTTGCGTTCGAGGCTGCTTTTGGCATCCTCCTTCTGCGGCTGATGGCGATTTTTGCGCCAGTTCCCGCCGGTCACGCTTCCCAGTTTAGAAAAAATGAAAACTTATTGCAAGAACTTTCTTGTAGTTCCCCGCAAAAAAGTTTTCGAAAGTTTCCTCCTTTCGCTCTTATTTGAAACGTCTCGTCTTGTTGATTACGCATTGTCGGGTTCGGATTTTGTCTGCGGTACGCGTTTATTTGCCACATATTGTCGGATTCGGATTTGTCTGCTGTAGGCCACTTTTCGCCATAATCACCAGCTATTGTACAAAACTGGCAATCTAATTGCAAGTCTTTTTTTGTTGTCCGATAGCCTGCTTGAAGGCCTGTCCAAGTGCTGGCATTCATACCGCGCCTCTACCGCATATTGCGTGCCGTTCTGGTCGCCGGTGACAATTTGATTTTGCCCGACGCGATGCCACATTCCCACGCACCAGTGCAACAGCCCGGCGGAGAGGTGATGGTTTGAAAATTCACGAGTACCAGGCAAAAGAAATCCTCGAGGATTTCGGTGTCCCCGTCCCGGCGGGTACAGTCGTTGGCGATCCTGCCGCTATCGATGATACCATAGACCACGTTCAGCGGGAATTCGATTCTGAAGCGGTCATGATCAAGGCGCAGATTCATGCTGGCGGGCGGGGCAAGGGAGGCGGCGTCAAGTATTGCCCGGACACGGCTACGGCTGCTGCGGAAGCGCGACGGATCCTCGGCATGCAGCTGGTCACGCCGCAGACCGGCCCAGCCGGGCAACTGGTGCAGAAGATCCTGGTTTGCCCGGCCATCGATATAGCAAAAGAATACTATCTGGCAGTAACTCTGGACCGTGGCCGCGAACAGGATGTCATCATCGCCTCGGCCGAGGGCGGCGTCGAGATCGAGAAGGTCGCCGAAACGAATCCGGAGAAGATCACAAAGGTATGGGTCGACCCGCAGTTCGGCCTGCAGCCGTTCCAATGCCGGCGCGTCGTCGGCGCGCTCGGTTTCGGCGGCGCTCAGGCGAAGACGGTGAGCCGTCTCGTCGCCAACCTTTATCGTGCCTACCATGCTACCGACGCGTCGATTGCCGAGATCAATCCGCTCGTGCTGACCGAACAGGGCGAGGTCACGGCGCTCGATGCCAAGTTCAATTTCGATGACAACGCGCTGTACCGCCAGAAAGACATTGCCGCAATGCGTGACCTGGCCGAGGAAGATCCTGCCGAGGTCGAAGCGTCCGAGTCGAATCTCAACTACATCAAGCTCGACGGTACCGTCGGTTGCATGGTGAATGGCGCCGGGCTGGCCATGGCCACCATGGACATCATCAAGCTGAAGGGCGGTGAGCCTGCCAACTTCCTCGATGTCGGCGGCGGTGCCAGCGCCGAAACTGTGCGCGACGGCTTCCGGATTATCCTGAGCGATACCAACGTTCGCGCTGTGCTGGTGAATATCTTCGGGGGTATCGTGCGCTGCGACCGCGTCGCCAACGGCATCGTCGATGCGGTAAAGGACTTGTCTTTGGAGGTGCCAGTGGTCGTCCGCCTCGCCGGCACCAACGCCGAGGAAGCCAAGGAAATCCTCGCTGCATCGGGGGTCGATATCGTCCCGGCCGAGTCCCTCGACGAAGCGGCCGAGAAAGTCGTCGCACTCACCGGGTGACGGCTCTCAGCAGCCATGCCCTGCAACTCATCTTCACTTTGGAAATCCGCAATGTCTATTCTGGTTGATAAAGATTCCCGCATCATTGTCCAGGGCATTACCGGCTCTGAAGGGTCCTTCCATGCGACACAATGTCACGAATACGGCGGCAACGTTGTCGGCGGCGTGACCCCGGGCAAGGGCGGAGAGACCGCACTGGACGCGGGGTTGCCGGTATTCGATAGTTGCCACGAGGCGCGCCAGGGGACCGGTGCCAACGTCTCGTTGATTTTTGTGCCGGCGCCGTTCGCCGCCGATGCTGTCATGGAAGCGGCCGCTGCGGGCATCGAACTGATCGCCTGCATCACGGAAGGCATCCCGGTGCGCGACATGCTGCGGGCCACGGCGTTCGTCAAGAAAAACGGTGCCCGGTTGATCGGCCCCAACTGCCCCGGCCTGTTGACGCCCGACGAGGCCAAGGTCGGCATCATGCCCGGACATATCGCCACGAAGGGCAGTGTCGGTGTGATTTCCAAATCCGGCACGTTGACTTATGAAGCGGCCCATCAGCTGGCGGCGGCGGGGCTCGGGCAGTCCACTTGTATAGGTATAGGGGGTGACCCGATCATCGGCACCGATATGTCCGAGCTGCTGGCGTTGTTTGAAGCCGATGACGATACCGAAGCGATGCTGATGATCGGTGAGATCGGCGGGCAGATGGAAATTCACGCTGCCGAATACGTCCGGGATCATGCGAGGAAACCAGTGTTCGGCTTCATCGCGGGGCGTACCGCGCCGCCAGGCCGGCGCATGGGACATGCCGGTGCGATCATCTCCGGCGCCGATGAATCGGCCGCTGCCAAGATGAAGGTACTGCGCGCCTGCGGGGTACACGTGGCAGAGTCGCCGGCTGAAATCGGGGCAATGATTGCCGATCACCTCGGCTAGCTAGGTCACCGGCTGTTCCGCCTCAACCAGCCCACGCAGTTGGTCCTGCAGCGAACGATAGTCAGTCTTGCCGGTGCCGAGCAGCGGAATCTCCGGCACCTGGACTGCATGCTGGACACGGGCAATGTTGCCAAACCCCGCGGCCTTCAGCAACGCGTTTATTTCACTGGTGCTGGCTTCAAATACTGTAAAAGCGGCGATCCGCGGTCGCTCGCCGTCGGTTTCGTAAGACACCACGGCCGCCTGTGACATCCCTTCTTCATCGTCCGGGTGCGTTGCCTTGATTGCCTCTTCCATCGCCGGCAGGCTCAGCATTTCACCGCCGACTTTGACGAATCGTTTGAGCCGTCCGGACAATGAGAGGTTGCCGTCGGCATCGAGAAAGCCCAGATCCCCGGTGATGTAGAATCGCTCGCCACCGACCATCGAGAAAGCGTCCGAGGATTCGCGCCCGAGATAGCCGGCGAAGACGTTGCTGCCGCGCACCAGGATCAACCCCCGCTCAGTCAGCGCCATCGGCTCATGGGTCTCGGGATCGACAATGGCAACCTCCACGTCGCCCACCGGCCGGCCAACCCCGACACGTGGACCGAGGCGGGCTGTCAGTGTCAGCACCGGCGAACATTCCGTAATGCCGTATCCCTCCTGCAGCGTCGCACCGAAGATGTCGGCGACGGTGTCGAAAAGTTCGTCGGCTGCTTTTTCGGCGCCGACCACGACTTTGTCGACGCTTTCGAGCCGCTCGTCGCCCGACGCTTTGCAGATGGCCGAGATAAATGTCGGGGTGCCGCAGACCATGGTCGGCTGCCACATGCGGATACCGCGTACCAGGCGCCGACTTTCGGTAGGGTTGGGGTAATAGGCGGTTTTCATGCCGGCCAGCAGCGGCAGCAGCCCAGTGACCGTGAAACCGAAGGAATGAAACGGCGGCAGGAAGCCGTAGAGCACGTCGCTTTTGTCGAGTTGCGCCGCCTCGACGCAGGCCGCGATATTCGCGAGGACGTTGCGGTGTGACAGCGGCACGCCCTTCGGAGCCGCCTCCGAGCCGCTGGTGAAGAGGATGACGGCGGTGTCGTCGATAGACGTTTTTGGTGCGTACCGGCGGGAAAGGCGCGCCGCTGAGCTGGTCGCGTTGATGCGGGCGCGGATCTTTCGGCCCATGGTTATTTTCGCGCTCCGCAGGTCTTCGAGCGTTATCAGATAATCGCCCAGCAGATCGAAGTTGAGCTGCTGCAGTTTGTCCAGGAAACGGCCGGAGGTCAGAATACGGCCCAGTTCCGAGCTCCTGATGGTGTGGTCGAGGTTGGCGTCTCCCAGTGTCCAGTTGACCATCACCGGGACCTTGCCGGCCAGCAGTGTCGCGACGACCAGCAAGTTGGCACCCGGCGAGGCGGGTAGCATGATGCCGATATTTTTCTCCGGGTACTCCGCGATGATGTCGGCCAGCAACAGCGCCCCGATTTTCATGCGGCCGTAAGTCAGCACGCCGCCGGTCTCGTCGGCCATCGCCACTCGCTGCTTCAGGCGGTCACAGGTTTCCAGGAATTGATGGTGGATTGGTGTGTCGAGACGGGGCGCGACCAGATCTGGGCGCGGCGAACTCTCGATCCAGCCGGACGGTGGTTCGACGTCGTGATGCTCATGTGCCTGCACCACACCGTTGGCGGCCAGCAGGACTTCACCGACCGTGCCGATATCCGTCAGTTCGACGTCGCTGACGAAAAATTCTTCGTCGAGCCAGGCCAGCAGATCTGCCATCATCAGTGAATCCAGACCCAGGTCATTGGCCAGACTGTGGCTGTCATGGACATCCTCCGGCGAGCGTCCCGCCGCTGCCGCCAGATAAATGCAAACTTTCGAACGGATGGAGTCGGGCACTTCGGCGATGCCCGGCAGGTCAACCGGTTTTTTGGCCGCTTCGACGTCGAACAGCACTTCGCCCCAGCAACTGTAGGAAACCAGCGAGATTTCCTCGTTATTGGCGTTGTACCAGTTATCGAGCCAGGCGTTGATCGTCATCTTGTCAGCGTGCCGGGGAAAGTCCGCCGGACCGTCGATGACTTCGATGTGGATTTCCCGGCGCGGTGTGAAGAGCACGAGATTTTTCAGGAGATGACCGAAGCCGTACCTTATGCATTTGCCCAGCTCCGGCCGTTCCTGGTGCGTAATCCACGAAAAGCAACTGCCGACCAGCCCGGTCGTCCGCACCAGAACAATCTTCAGATCCGGATTGCGCTGCAGCAGGTCATAAAGGCCGGAGGCGCCGCGCAGGTCTTCGCGGTTGCCGCGCATCAGCCGGCCGGCAGGGTACATGATGACACTTTCGCCGGAATCCAGAAAGCCGACGAC
>CAJWLW010000346.1 GCA_913042885.1 uncultured Lentisphaeria bacterium
GTCACCTCGAGCTTTTGCGCTCGGGCGCGATCGATCAGGCGCTCGGGGGCGTACGACGGATCGATGAGCACTGCCACACCTGCCTCGCGGTCACCAAGCAGGTAGCCGAGATTATGATCACCGCCAACGCGAATCTGCTCGAAAATGAAGTTCAACAGGCGATCCCCCAGAGAGATTACAGCAGTACCCGTTGGATATAGGTGCTGCGAAGGTTGCGGATATCACTGACGAAATCCTCCTCTTCCGCGAGGATTTCCTCCGTTGTGCGGTTGAGGGCGCGACGGCTCGACAGGTATTTGCGGCCGGCCGCGGCGATTGCCGAGAGGTCGCGCAAGGGGCCGCTGGCGCGGTCGATCGACTCGAACTGCTCGTCCGACAAGAGGCGGCGAATATTGTCCTCGTGCAAGACCTGCATCAGCCGCCGGTAGCGCCGTCCGATCTCGGTGTTCAGCAGTTTCTGCTCGCGAGAGCTGGCATACATCGCGGTCAGTTTCTCAACCACGGTATCGCGCTGCTCCATCGAGTCGAACTCGCCGGTCAAGGCGTCGAGCTCGGCGATCACTGCGGCCTCGAAAGTCTCATCACCGAAGGACAACATTTTTATCGTCTTTGCCGGCGGTCTGCCGCTTCTCATGTCCGCAAGGAAACGGCGGTGCACCGCTTCGGCGCAGTGTCTTTCGAGCACGCGCTCCCAGCCTTGCCGGTGTTCGGTGGTGAAGCCAAAGAGAGAGAGGGCGAACTCGTAGGCGCCGTTGGGCGTATTGAGGATGAGGTCCGCCAACACGACCAGTGGCGGAATCATCTGGTCGATCCACAGCAGTTGCCGGTATAATGCGGCGCGTCTCATTTCCTTGTTCTCGTCTTCTCCGGTCTCGACGAGTTTGCTGCTTTCGAAGATGAAAAAATCGATTGCGGTGCCGGTCTGGTCGATACTGTTCTTGAGCCAGCGCAGCATCCGATTTCCGTCGGTGAACGGGTAGAGAAACTGCAGGTGCCGGGCCTGGACAATAGCGGGCGGCATCTCTGCAACCCAGGCGCGGAACCAGTATTCGCGCAGCAGTCGGTCCGCCTCCTCGACGACCGACGGCCAGTGACGGAATGCCTGCCGATCGTCGCTCCAGATCTTGGCCTGTCGCAGGGCAGCGCCCGGCAGGTCCGTCCGGGTACGCCAGACGCGGATGAGGTCGCGAGCGACATCGGGGTCGATCGGGGTGCTCTCGTCGCTGCACAGTTTCAGCTGCCAGGCGACGGCGCGTTCGTGATCGAGCTGCAGCATGAACTGGAAAAGTGGCTCGAGAACGGTATGGACCAGTTGGTTGCGACGCTTTGCTGCGTCGACGGCGTGCACCACGTCCTTTGGTACTTCGGAACTGGCATTGACCTTGAACCATTGCAGCGGCGTGTAAAAGTCGGCCGGCACCAAGCTCACGGAGGCGGATACAGGCTCGGCGATCGTGACGTCGGGCAACTCACCGGCAGCGACGAGCTGGCGGGCCGCGCGGTCGAGAAAAATGTGGAAGTCGGCGAGGACATTCTGCTCGGCGCGTTTCACCGGGCTGGTGACATACAGCGCGAGCAACTCATCGGCAAAGGCAGCGGTTTCGTCAAAGAACGCCGGCCCGAGCTCGGGCACCAGGGCTTCGAGCTTGGGCATCGCCACATCGACGAGCTCCGGATTGAGCCGCCGAAAAACCTGCAGGTATTCGCGGGCCCGGGCGACAGCGGATATTTGTGTATCTGGCATCGTGGCAGTGCGTACGCCCAGCGATCGCACGTTACAGTTATTTTGCCCTGGCCAGCGCGCGTTTCATCCGCTTGACAAAATCGGCGGGCTCCCACTTCGTCAATGTTTCCTTTTTGTACGCGCGCATGATATCGCCTTTGGGATGGATGAAAACGACGTAAGGGCATTCGGCTATGTCGTACTCGCGGGCCAGATCGTGGTTGCCTTTGACGTAGAGCGGAATGAAGCGGTCCGACAGTTCAACGGCGTCGGGATCAGAAAAATGCGTGCCCCACAGGCCCTGGCAAGTCTCGCAACCGCACGTGAAAAACACCATGACAGGCATTTTACGCTCCTTCGCTTCGATCAATGCGTCGTGAAAGATGACCGTACGCTGGCCTACCATGCGCCATTCGATGTCGCCGCCTTCCGGCCTGAGCGTTGGTTTCTCGAATGCCGCAGAAGTCATGATAGTACACATGAGTAAAAGCAGGATACGTAACATCGTTTACCCTCGTTTTCTGTTGATTATCTTATCGTTAGATTAGCCGAAGAGTTGGTCGATTACTTTCGCGTCTTTCTTGGCGAACGCAATGGGACGCCCCTCCGGAGTAACAAGTTCCTTTTTCGGATCAATCCCGAAACTTTGGCCGATCGAAGCAAAGAGATCCTGCACCTGCACCGGGTTATCCGTGACTTCCATGCCGTCGTCGCTAGTGCTGCCGATCACCTGGCCACCGCTCACGCCACCGCCCGCCATGACGACGGACCAGGCGCCGGGAAAGTGGTCGCGACCGCCGCGTTCATTGATCCGCGGGGTGCGCCCGAACTCACCCATCCACACAACCAGTGTCTCGTCGAGCATACCGTCTGACCGCAATTCTTCGACCAGCGCTGCAAAGGCCGGATCAAGCTGGCTGGACAGGCCAGAGACGGAATTGAAGACATCCGAATGCGTATCCCAGCCGCCGAGCTGGACCTCGACAAACGGCACGCCCACCTCAATCAGCCGCTTGGCGACCAGGCAGCCGCGGCCGAAATAGTTGTCCAGCTTATATCGCCGGACCTGCTTCGATCCAGCGTTGCTGACGTCGAAAACTTTCGTCAGCTTCGACTCCATCAGGCGTTGAGCTTTTTCGTAGACGTCGCGGTGCGCCACGATCGCCGAGCTGTCACGCCTCTTGTCGAAACTGTCTTCGAACCTGTCGAGCAGCCGCCAGCGCTTGTACTGGCGAATTTCGTTGATGCCGTATGGTTTGATATTGCCAGGCATCTGCCCGGCATTGCCGATGACTAGCGGACGATACTGTGGACCGAGGAAGCCAGGGCCGGCGGACGATCCGTTGATGCTGATGAAACTCGGAAGCTCTGCATTGAGGTCGCCCATTTCAAAGGAGATCATCGAGCCCAGGCTGGCATACTGCACAGTTGCCTGTGGGGTGTAGCCGGTGTGCAGCAGGTAGGACGCCCGGTCGTGGTTGCCTTCACGCGAGGTCATCGAGCGGATGATCGCCAGTTCGCGCATCTGCTCGGCCAGCTTCGGAAGATGCTCCGAGATGCGAATGCCCTTCGTAGCCGTCCTGATTGCTTTGAACATACCGCCGTTCATCGTGTCCGGCTTCGGATCGAACGTGTCGAGCTGGCTGGGACCGCCGCCCATCCACAGAAGGATGCACGCCTTCGCCCGTTGCTGGGCCGCAATTTTGCGCATCGCCATCACGGGGTTGGTGCCCGCCATGATAACACCGACTATCCCACCAGCACCGACCTTCAGGAAATCCTTACGTGATAGATGTTCGGGTGTGTCCATTGTCATACAGCCTCCGATTCGTTAGCGTTGAAGCTTCAGCGTTAGTGGATGTAGAAGAATTCTGTGGAATTGAGCATGACCCACGCCACATCCTGAAACCCCTGCAGCTTGCTCTCGGCGTTGTTGACGTGGTTGCGGAATCGCCGCCGCTCACCGGCGGTCGCCGGCCGTGACAAGATGCGCAGCGAGAGCTCTTCCATGCGTGTCTTCATGCCTTCACGACTCTCGGCCATGTTGCTGATTGGGCTGTCTTGATAAGTGACAAAACGGTTGGCGATATCGCTGTTCATCATGAACAACGCCTGCGGGATAGTGCCTTGAAAATCGAGGACCTCGCCCATTTCGTCGTTGTCGTACAAGGTGACAAAGGTCTTCATCTGCTGACGCAACCGGCGGACGTACTGGCCACCTGTGCCGCCGCGGCTCATGCTGTTCGTAACCATATCGTTAAAGCCGCCGATCTCGACGATGGAGTTCATCAGTTGCTCTGGTGTCATCGCCCGCGGCAAGGCTTTCGAGAGGTAGGTCCGGTCGAATCGATTGGTCCCGTTCGGTTCGGTTGAACGCTGAAAGATTTCGGTTTTCATGATCACCCGCGTGAGCCGCTGTAAATCGAAATTGGCAGCGATGAAATCGTCTGTCAGCAGGTTGTAGGCGTCCCGATGCATGGGTCGTTGACGCGCCCCCAGGCTCATGTCATCGACCGGGTTGATCATGCCGCGGCCCATGAATTGAGCCCACATCCAGTTGACCAGGGCCAGGCTGAAATACCGGTTGTCCGCAGCGGTCAGTGCGTTGCTCAGGACACGGCGGCGCTCAGCCGGTTTTGCGATCGGTGCGTCACCCAGGATATAGCGGGCCGACAACGTCTTGTCGGTGTCGGGAATGCGCAGCCGTCCGTTGCCGCGCTGGCTCAGGCGCCATGGGTCGCTACGGCGACGCTGGCGCTGCGGACGCTGCACCCGGATGCCCTGGAAAAAGGCGGCAGTCTCCCAGAATTCCTCCTGCTTCACAGCCTCGTACGGGTGGTCGTGACACTGGGCACACTGCATGCGGACGCCGAGAAATACTTTCGACACGCGCCCGGCCATATTCTGCGGCGACTCAGCCCAGCGTGCCAGGAAGGCAATGCTCTTGTCCTTGCTGCTGCTGCCCTGCGCCGAGATCAGTTGACCTGCAATCGCGTCGTAGGACGTGTTCTTGGTCAACTCCTCCTCGAACCAGTCGTAGAGCATGTAGAAGAGGGTCTCGTTGTCACCGCCGCGTTGGCGACCGTTGAGCCGGATCGTCCAGACATTGGCCCAGTGCTCGGCATAGCCGGGGCCGCCAACCAGCGCATTGATCACCTGGTTACGTTTGTCGGGGGTCTCATCCTTGAGGAATGTTCCCACCTCGGCCAGCGTCGGCACCCGGCCATTCACATAGAGGTATGCCCGGCGAAGGAACTCGCCATCTGTGCAAAGTTTCGAGGGCGTCAGACCTTTTCGTTTCCAAAGCTCGGCAAACTGTTGATCGATCTGCTCGGCGAGAA
>CAJWLW010000347.1 GCA_913042885.1 uncultured Lentisphaeria bacterium
ATGCCCAGCCGCGACACCTTGAGGTCAGTATTTCCTAAGCAGGTGTATTCCATGGGGTCCATTCCTGTTCGCTGTTGCTGCTTTCGACGACCTTCTTTTACCCGGCGCCGCCTAACGCACTGCGGCCGATACCTCAGGGCAACTCGACTTCAATCTCCGCTGTTAACGCCCATACCTCGACGCCGTGCGCCGCGCATAGCCCCGATACGTATTCGAACTTCTGCCGTTCGGCAGCGCTGTTCGGCACATATTGGGTGTTCGACGAATTGTGAATCTCATTTCCTCATTTCCTCCTGAGTGTCCGCTACACTGGCGTGGCGATCGCCGTGGCGACGGCGTCGGAAAGGACTTCGTTCCCGAATTCCGTCATATGGCATCCATCTTCGGTGAGACACTTGGTGAAGCCGTTGCGAACAATGACATCGTTCAGGTCATTCACTGGCAGTCCTTCGTCCATCACGATTGCGAGAGCGGCAGCGTTGTACTCCTCGATCTCGGCCTGCTTCTTTATCGACCACTCGGCCATGGGTTTTTCCGGTTCCGGCCGGTAGAGTGGAGTGCTGGTGGCCCATATCATCCTTGTGTCCCCGAGTTGCCTGACTTTGGCGATGAATCGCGCCAGGCAGAGGCGGTACTGAGGGAGAAGAATCTGATGCTCTCCATCCGGTTGAAGGGAGGCATCGTGGATGCCGAAGTTGACGTGGATCACATCCGGCTCCTGAGGGGCTACCCATTCCTCGAAATGGTCGAGAGCCCAAAGGCTATGCCGGCAATTCTCTACAGGCCCCCACACCTCGGCTTCAGGACACTTCTTCACCACCAAGGGTTGATATCCCATCCGGATAGAGTCTCCGATCAACACGACTTTCATTCTATCTCCTCCTTCTTACACATGACGAAAAGCTCACCAGCGGACCCGCGCAGCGGCTCCGTCTGCTGGAGCACCTGGTTCGGCGATCCTCCGAAAAGAC
This sequence comes from uncultured Lentisphaeria bacterium, assembly GCA_913042885.1. The sequence continues at coordinate 972 of CAJWLW010000347.1, forward strand.
GGTCCGCCGGGGCAGTGGTGAGCGTCCGGAAGATGTCCGGCCTGGATCGTTCCCGAGAACATCCTTCTTTCCCCCCCCCCCTCGGATACGCACCTATCGTAGCAGGGAGGTCGCATCTTGTTCAACGATCTTCGAGCTCGGTGCGACCAATATTCCGTACAGTCTTGATCTTCGATGTTTTCATCATTCCCGCCTTGTTGTTAACGCCCATACTTCGACGCCATGCACCGCGCATAGCCCGGAAACGTATTCGAACTTCTGCAGTTCGGCGCCGGAAATATCGTTGTACGCACTGATTAACGCAAGTACCGGCTGCTGCCCGGTCACGTCGCCGTAGTGCCTCCCTGGAACATAAGCAGTTGAAGGCGCACCTCGAGAAGCGGGCGCTGCATGCCGCCGCGCGCTCAGGGCAGGCGGAAAAAGGAGCCGGCGATGAAGCGCCGCGCGCCCATCGGCGACTCGTCCCCGAGAACATTGAAGTAGTAGGCCGTGAAGATCCGTCCGTCGTCGAGTTCGGTGGCCACGGGGTAGCCGAGGTCCCAGTGTTCGGCGTCATCGCGGATGATGAACTCGGGGCTCCAGGTCGCACCCTGGTCCTCGCTGAAGAAACAGCCCAGCCCGAAGGGCGGCTTTCGACGACCGAACAGCACGACGATCCTGCCGTCCCTCAGCTGCAGGGGCCACGGCGAACGGTAATGCATGCCGAACTTCCAGTCGGCCGGTTTCCGGCGAGCGGCCCACGGCGAGCAGCCGACCCGGACGATGGGGCGGGGCGGCGACCAGAGGTAGCCGTCCTCCGACTCGGAGACCTGGATGGCGTTCCGCTCCCCGTTGAGATTCAGCATGTACACCTGGAGCCGCCCGTCGGGCAGCTGCAGGAGCCCGGCGTACGTGGTGCGTCCGTCGCCGCTCTGATCATCGGCCACCCGTGCCAGGAATTCCCACGTCAGCCCGTTGTCATCGGAGCCGTACAGGACAACCTGCCCCGGGGGGGCCACCGACATGGCAGCAAGGAACGTCCCGTCCGGCATCCTGAGAATGGGGTGGCTGTCCTTATGGACAAGGGTCATGGGCGGGGGCGGACCGACGATGCTGGGCACCCGATCCCAGGTCTTTCCCCGGTCGGCTGACCTGACCGCGAAACAGATCATCTCCGGCTTCTCGTCCGTGGGGCCAGCGTAGGTCCGGCCGAAGTAGATGGCACTGTCCGGCGACGAGAGATCGACCTCTTCGCGCGGGCTCTCCTGGGCCAGGAAGGCTCGGCGCTCCTCGATCGGGCGCGACTCGTCGTAGATGACAACTTCCTGGTCCTCCGGCCACGTGGCCCCGCCGTCGAATGAACGCTGCAGCAGGACTTTCCCTCGCGAGTGATAGCCGCCGAAGTCGTGCATCACGCTCTCCGGCGTGTCGTATCCGCAGGGCGCGTGATTATGGATCACGGCGATCTCGTTGTTGCCGAAGTTGAATATCCCGCCCTGACGCGGGTGGGCGCAGTACGTGTCCTCGCTTCCGCAGATGTGAATGTGTTCGAGATCTTTGAGTGTTTTGCTTGTCAGTGTCATGGCCTTGTCTCCGGGGACCTGCGATTCGTAAGGGGCTACTGCTCGGGATCCGTCAAGTCGTAATGCTCCTTGAAGGAGACGGGTTGGCGGAAGTTGCCGGCGAGCGCTTTCTTTCGGCGCGTTCCGGCAGGTGCTGGGCTACCGTCTCGAGGCGCTTCGGCAGCGGGGATCGTGGACGGGTCAGGCTGATGGTGCTGCGGGCGGACATAGGTCAGCTCATGTGCTGTCGGACATTACTTGTATCCGACCGCGAACACGGACAGGCCGAAAGGCACCGGCAAGTGACGTGTCACGCGGCTTTCGATTTCCGCATAGCCGTAGGCGAGTTCGTTGAGGAACCGCGACGGCGTTGAGACTTCGCTGCGCGATCGATGGCGAAAGAGCAGTTTGCGGAACAGCCACGCGGCGGCCAGCAGTGCATGGCAGCGATAATAAACGATGCACTTGGTAAATCCGGCATCGATAAGGCCCTTGCGGACTTCGGCTGCCCTGAATCGATGCGCTGTATGGATGTTCTTATCGTGCCGCGCCCTCATGAACTCAAACGCCGGCAATTGGAGAATGAATACGCCTCGGTCTGTCAAGACATCGCGGATCTGCTCGAGAGTCGCGTGGAACGCGGGGAAAGCCTCGATCGTATAGAGGACATCAAGACAGACAACGACATCGAATGCATTGGCGCGAAACGGCAACTGCTTGGTGTCGCCCTTGACCAGCTGACAGGACGTTCTCGTGCGTGCCAAGTTCAGTGCGAGGTCGCTGCAATCGACCCCGACAGCCGTGACAGACGTATACAGATCGAGGCGTTTGAGGACAGCACCGGTACCACAGCCTGCGTCCAACACGTGTGTCTTTTGGCCCTGCGGCCGCTGCTCGGTGGTTTTCTCGAGCCAGAATCGAACTTCGTTCCAGAGACTGCGATGCCACCAGTGTTGCAGCTCCGCCGCATACATGCAATGGTACTCCTCAGACTTCATTCGGTCTCGACGACCTCGCGAATGACCGACTGCGGCTTGCGATTCAAAGACAGAAAAATCCGCCCGACATACTCACCGATGATTCCCAGCATCGCCAAAACGATGCCTCCGATAACCAGTAGACAGACAATCGTCGAGGCCCAGCCGATCGGTATATTCAGATCATGCCGCGTCAGCTTTTCATAGACAAAAAACGCTGCCAGTATCGCTCCGAGCACGGCCATAACAACACCCGATAAACTGGCTACACGCAACGGGATTACGGAAAATCCGGTTGCCAGGTTGAGATGCAGACGAACGAGCCGGCGAATGTTGTAATTGGAGCGACCATCGCTGCGTGCCGTGTGCTCGACGTCGACCTGGCCGATATTCTCCGTCGTCCAGAAAATCAGCCCGTCGATGTACACGAACGGTCCGTCATAGGCACAGACCGCGTCGACCAAAGGTCTCCGCATGGCCTTGAAACTGGACATGTAAAGCGACTTCGGCTTGTTGAGCAAAATTGTGGCCAGTTTATCGTTCAGACTGCTGCCGATGTTACGCCACAGTGAATGCTGCTTGTCGATATATCGACCGTATACGACGTCGTAGCCTTTGGCGAGCTCGTCCAGGAGTTTCAAGATCTCACTCGCCGGGTGCTGCAGGTCGTCATCGACGATTATTGCCGTGTCGCCCGAGACGAAGCGCAGTCCTGTGATCGCGGCGTTGTGTTCGCCGAAATTCCTCATCAGGTCAATTGACTTTACCGTCTGCGACTGCACCTGCAGATTCAGGATCTCCTGCCAGGTATTGTCGGCGCTGCCGTCGTTCACCAGAATAAATTCCAGTTCGAATCTATTCGCCAGTGTGTCTCGAATTCTGCGTACCGTCTCGCCGAGTGTAGCAGCGGAATTAAAACACGGGATCACAATCGAAACATGCTTGATCGGCAACGCGTGCATATACATGCTACCTTGGATGGTTCATGAGATTTCGCCGCGAGAGTGCATCATCTGAGCGCTCGCAGCAGCAAGTTTGTGAATTGCCCAAGCCAGCCCATCTTTTTGAAATACCTTGGAAGGCCCAAGCCCGACAAGTCGTACCACCTTAATGCCACGGATGACGGATTCAACGGTGGAACCAGCGTTTGAGCGTCTAATATGCGCGGAGTGGAGATTGTCAGTGGCCGATCTTCTGAGCCCGCCTTGCAACGAATAAGGTCTGCCGGCATACCCCTATCCCTTCAGGCGCTGACGGCGCTCCCGTGCCTGTCGTCCGGTTGCGACGGCGGCCTCCTGGACGGCCATCCGCCTTCCGCTTGTCAGACCGTACATACTCGGCTACTGTGCCGACAGCGCAGGCACTCCTATTCGTCAACAAGACGATTGAACACACCGATCAAGAGGCTCACCAATGAACGTGTCCGACATCTTGAGAAGGAACCTGTGGAAACATGTCAATAGCCTTCGCCGCGGCTATAGCCATCAGGCAATAAATACGAACCACAACAGGGGAATGACATGTTGGAGCAAGTTTGCCTTTTCGAGTCCGGCA
>CAJWLW010000348.1 GCA_913042885.1 uncultured Lentisphaeria bacterium
AATTGAAGAAGCTGCGCAAGTACGACCAGCGCGAGATCGACATCAAGATGCACCACCTCAGCGGCACCACCGATTTCAGTGGTTTCGGGAATCTGGACATCGTCGTCGAAGCTATTGTCGAGGACCTCGACATCAAGCGCAAGGTGTTGGCTGAGCTTGCCGAGCACGTGCAGGACGATACGATCATCGCCAGCAACACCTCGACCCTGCCGATCACCGAGCTGGCCGAAGGGCTGCCGCATCCGGAACGCTTTATCGGTATGCATTTTTTCAACCCGGTCAATCGCATGCCGCTGGTAGAGGTCATCCCGGGCAAGGAAACATCGCCTGAAACTGTTGCTGCAGTCGTGGCCCTGAGCAAACGTCTGGGCAAGACCCCGGTCGTCGTGCAGAGTTGTCCAGGCTTCCTCGTTAATCGCCTGCTGCTCCCGTACCTCAACGAAGCCGTCATGCTGCTGCAGGAGGGTGCCAATCCAACGGCCGTTGACCGGGTGCTGACCGGTTTTGGCATGCCGATGGGGCCATTCACGCTGCTCGACGAAGTCGGCATCGACGTTGCGCACAAGTGCGCCGTTGTTCTGGCTGCTGCCTACGGGGAGCGCATGACCAACGCCACCCTGCTGGAGTGCATGTGTGAGGACTACCGCCTGTTCGGCAAGAAAGGCGGCAAAGGCTTCTACTTGCACCAAGGCAAGAAGCAAGTCGTCAACCCCGATCTCCCGGCGATCGCCGGCGACTGGCGCAAGGCGAACAACATCAGCCCGCGTCAGTTCAGCGACGACGACATTCTTGACCGCTGCCTGCTGACGATGGTAAACGAGGCGGTCCGCTGCCTCGACGAAGAGATTGTCGCCGACCCCCTGCACCTCGACATGGCGATGATCATGGGTATCGGCTTCCCGCCGTTCCGCGGCGGCTTGCTGCGCTATGCCGACGCGCTCGGCGCCGACCATATCTGGACGCGTCTCTACGAGCTCGCGGAAAAATATGGCGACCGTTTCAAGCCGTGTGAGCGCCTGCAACAGATGACTCGTAATCAGAGAGAATTCTACAATGAAACTGTCAGATAACGCTGAAAAGCAAAAATCACTCGAAGTCGCCGAAGCAGCACGAGAGACTGTATGGGAGCATCCGAGCTTCGTCGCTGGATTGTTCAAGGGCGAGTTCAACTGGGAGCACGTCCACCCGTTTCCCCTGCAGTCCGAAGCTGACAAGAAGATCGGTGACGAGTTCCTCGCGAAACTCGAAGTCTGCCTGCGCAAACACATCGAACCCGACCAGATCGACGTCACCTATCAGATCCCGCAGCATGCTGTGAACGCGTTGGCCGAGCTCGGTTGCTTCGGCATGAAGATCCCGAAAAAGTACGGTGGCCTCGGTCTGACACAGACCAACTACAACCGCGCCGTCGCCATGGTCGGCAGCTTTTGTGCCTCTACCGCGGTATTGCTGTCGGCCCATCAGAGCATCGGCGTGCCCCAGCCGCTCATGAATTTCGGCACCGAAGAGCAGAAGGAGAAGTACCTGCCGCGCTTCGCCAATGGTGAGATTTCCGCATTCGCCCTCACCGAACCCGACGTCGGCTCCGACCCTGCGATGATGAAGACATTCGCCAAACCGACGGACGACGGCAATTACATCATCAATGGCACCAAGCTATGGTGCACCAATGGTCCGATCGCCGATATCCTAATCGTCATGGCGCGTACGCAGTCGATCACAGTGCATGGCCGCGAACGTCAGCAGATCACCGCGTTCATCGTCGAGACCGACAGCCCCGGGTTCAAGGTCGAGCATGTCTGCCGCTTCCAGGGACTGCACGGTATCAAGAACGGCGTCATCAGTTTTACCGACGTCAAGGTGCCTGCCGCGAACATCATCGGCAAACCGGGCATGGGCCTGAAGATCGCTCTGACAACGCTCAACACTGGGCGCCTCACGTTGCCCGCCGCGTCGTCTGCCATCAACAAGCTGTGCCTGCATCATTGCCGCAAATGGGCCAATGAACGGGTGCAGTGGGGTCAGGAGATTGGCAAGCATCAGGCGATTGCCGACAAACTCGCCGACATGGCCGCCACCACCTTTGCTACCGAAGCGGCCACCTGGCTTACTTCCGCTATGGCCGACGCTCACAATGTCGACATCCGTCTCGAGGCCGCCATCGCCAAGTACTTCTGCACCGAGGCCGTCTGGCGCGTTTGCGACCAGGCGCTGCAGATCCGTGGCGGTCGCGGCTACGAGAGCTCGTCGTCGCTGCGTCAGCGCGGCGAGGCAGGCATCCCGATTGAACGCATCCAGCGCGACATCCGCATCAACCGCATCATCGAGGGCACCAGCGAGATCATGAGCCTGTTCATTGCCCGCGAAGCGATGGACGTGCACTTCCGGAATCTCATGCCGCTGATGGACCCGCACAACGATCTCGGCAGCAAGGTCAAGGCTGGCCTCAAGGCCGCAGCCTTCTACGCCGGCTGGTATCCGCGCCAGTGGCTCAGCCTGCCTGGCGACACCGACGTGAGCCATCTTTCGCGTGCCAACTGCAAGCATCTCGGTTTCGTCCGCAAGACGACCAAGCGTATGGCCCGCGGCCTGTTCCATGCCATGGTCAAGCACCAGCAGGGGCTTGAAAAGGAACAGCTCCTGATGTTCCGCTACGTCGATATCGGTACTGAGCTGTTTGCCATGACTGCGAGCCTGTCGATGGCTGAGCGCATGCTGGCGGATAATCCGGCAGACCGTTCACCCCAGGAGCTGGCGGACCTGTTCTGTGCCGGTGCCAGGCAGCGGATCGCCGATCATTTCCGCAAAATAAAGAAGAACAACAACCGCATGGTTGCCCGTGTCAGCACCGGTGTGCTCGAAGGCCGGTACGAATGGATCGAGACCGACATCGTCTGCGACTGCACCCGTTGTATGAACAACGTCGATGTCGATCATGCACCGGCACTCACCCGCGAGGACCGCGACCGCGTCGCGGAGAGCCGTGATGTGGCTTGAACGGTACAGCCAGACACCGGGCGCACAGGTGCGCCAGTCTATCCTTGAACACGTAAACAAACGAAAGACATGGCCAACGCGACATTCCATACAACGGCCCTGACGCTGCGGGCGCTGGATCGTTTGCTCAAAAGCAACTTCCGCGCCGACGGCTTGGAGAACCTCTCGGAGCGTCCGACGATGTACGTGATTAACCACTTCACGCGCGCCGAGACGTTCATCATGCCCTATATCATCTGGAAGTACGCCGGCCATTACTGCCGCTCGCTGGCGGACGCCAAGCTGTTCAAGGGCCCCCTGGCGAATTACTTCCATCAGATGGGCGTGGTCTCCACCAAACAGAAGGACCGCGACAAACTGATCATCGGCAATCTCATGTCCGGGCGCCACAACTGGGTCATCTATCCCGAGGGCGCCATGGTCAAGACCAAGAAACTGATTACCAAGGGCAAGGTCCGCCTGACCACGCCCGGGCATGTCGGCCCGCCGCATCGTGGCGCTGCCGTGCTGGCACTCAAATCGGAAATCTGCAAACGCCAGATTCTGCAGCTGCACGAGCGGGGCGACGACGAAGCAGTCGAGGCGCTCTGCCGGGAATACTTCATCGACGGCGTCGACGATCTGTCGGCTACCGGTACGGTGCTGGTGCCCGTGACGATCAGCTACTACCCGCTGCGCCCCGGTCAGAACTTCGTCAAGCGTATCTGCCAGACCTACTTCGGCGAGCTGCCGCCGCGTCTGGAGGAAGAACTGGAGATTGAAGGTAATCTGTTCCTGCGCGACACCGACATCGACATCAACTTCGGCAAGCCGCTGGAGATTGGCGACTATGTGCGACGCTACATGTTGGCCAGCAAGTTCATCCCGGTCCTGCGTTCGCTCGACCGCAGCAATCTGTTGCTGCGCGCCCAGAGCCGCAAGATCACCGAGTCCTTCATGACTTCGATGTATTCGAACGCCGCGATCAACATCGACCACCTGGTGTGCACCGCCCTGCAGAAATCGACCAGCCATCGCCTCTCGCTCGACCACTTGCGGCGCGCGGTCTGCCTGGCCGGATTCAAACTGCGCAACGACCCGAAGTACCGGATGCACCCGACCCTCGACCTCGAGCTCGTCCGCCTCCTCACCTATAGCGAGTCAGCTGTTTTCGAGGATATCCTGGCTCTGGGCGAACGCATGGAGATCCTGAAGCGTGACGGCGATGAAATTGTCATTGACCACCAAAAGCTGCGGCTCAATCACATGTTCCACAGCGTTCGCGTGAAGAACCCGATGAGCGTCATCGGCAACGAGCTCGAGCCCTTTGTCGATGTTGTTGCCGACGTTGACAAACTGATCAACACTGATCCCGCGGCTCTGCGCCAGGCGACGGCGGACGCTGTGCTGGTGACCGACAAGAATGATTTCGAACAGCAGTACCGTCGGTACTTCGATCCGAAAATTTCGCACTCCATGGAAGTCGGGGAACCGTTCCTCCTGCGGGCGCCCGATTCACGCACCGGCGTTGTGCTGGCGCACGGTTATTCGGCGGCGCCTGCCGAAGTGCGGCAACTGGCAGAGCACCTGCATGGCCAGGGCCACAATGTCTATGCCGTGCGCCTCTGGGGCCACGGCACCGCGCCGCACAACCTTGCCGAAATCAACTGGCAGGACTGGCTGCATACATATCTGCGCGGCTATGCCTGTCTGCGTGACATCTGTGACCATGTTGTGCTCGGTGGCTTTTCCACCGGCGGCCTGATCGCGCTCCTGGCGGCAGCCGAGATCGGCCAGCCGGTTGACGGGATTTTTTCGATATGCGCCCCCAGTCGGCTCAAGGACATCCGCGCCGCCATAGCGCCCGCCATGCACTGGTGGAACGATTTGCTGGACAAGTTCAATATCAGCAAGGCCCAGGTCGAGTACGTCGAGTCGGCCGCCGAGAACCCCCACACCAACTACTGCCACATTTATGTCGCCGGCCTGGCCCAGCTCGACAAGCTCATGAAAGAAGCGATGCGTGCCTTGCCGCGACTCCAGGCA
>CAJWLW010000349.1 GCA_913042885.1 uncultured Lentisphaeria bacterium
TTGTTGGTGCCGAGTGTCTGCTTGACTGTTTCGGTTGCTGCGTTCAGTTCGGCGATCAGGCTGTCATCGAGTCTCAAATTCAGAGCCTTGATGTTGCGCAGCACCTGCTCGGGACGGCGCCCCCCGATGATGACCGAGGTGATCGCCGGATTGGCCAGGGTCCAGGCGAGTGCGACGTCTGCCATTGGGATGCCGGCGCCATCGCAGATGTTGCCAATTTCCCGGTAGGCCGCCCACAGTTCTGCTTCGCATCCGGGTTCGCCGTGGCGCACCATTGAACGTTCGCATGAAAAATGGCGGGTGCGTCGGCGCGATTCGGGAATGTCGTCGATGCTGTCCCAGCGTCCGGCGAGAATGCCCTGCATCAACGGCATGTACGCCAGAATGCCCATGCCCTTTTCCTCGCATGCCGGAATAATCTCGAACTCGATGCAGCGGGTCAGCAGATTGTAGACGAGTTGATTCGATACGGATGTACCCACAGCGAACCATTCAGCTAAATTCTGCGGCCCGTAATTGGACAATGCGATTTCGCGCACCTTGCCTTCAGTCACGAGCTCCTGCAGCAGCCCCCAGACATCGGCGACCGGTACATCGTAGAACGGCCAATGAATGTGATACAGGTCGATGTGGTCGGAGCCGAGGCGTTTCAGGCTGGCTTCGCAGGATTGGCGCAGCAGGTCAGGTTGGCAATGTTCCGGGAACACTTTGCTGGAGATCAGCACGTCATCGCGGCGCTTGCCCAATGCTTTGCCGAGCGCTTCTTCCGATGCGCCGTTGCCGTAGCCCTCCGCGGTATCGAAAAGATTGATGCCGGCGTCGAGAGCGGTTTGCACAGATGCCGCATCGTCCTCCCACGAGCTGTCGCCCCAGTAAGTCTTGTCACCAAGCTGCCAGGTGCCGTAGGAGAGGACGGAAACTTCCAGTCCACTGGAACCGAGTTTGCGGTATTCCATTCGAGAAACTCCATCTCCCAATTTATGGCAGGTTTTCGCGCATTTTGTTGAGTAAAGCCGTCGCCCCCTGGGCGAACACTCGCAGGGCGGCGGCATAACCGAAGAGAGTGAACCCATGCGCCATAAGCTGGGGCAGCATGTCGGGTTTCGGAATATGGATGGCGGCGATCTTTTCATGCCGACGACAGGCGGTTCCGACGTTTGCGACGACCTTCATCAGGAAATCCGGATCGGTGTTGCCGGCGTTGCGCATGCTGGTTTCCAGGTCATCGGGCCCGATGTACAAGCCGTCGACGCCCTGCGTCGCGGCGATTTCGTCGAGTATGGTTACAGCTTCCACGGTTTCGATCTGGATCAGTGTTGCCAGCTGCTGGTTGGCCTCGTTGAGGTACGTTGCCTTGTCGGGCGGTATGGTAAAATTCGTGTGTGGCAGCAGCAGGTGGACGCCGCGTTCACCGAGCGGTGGGTATTTCGTCAGTTTTACGGCAGTCTGGACCTCGGCCATGGTGCGAATCTGCGGCACGATAATGCCTTCAGCGCCGCCGTCGAGTATGGCCGCGAAGAGGCCGGGGCTGCGTAGCGGGACTCGCACCAGCGGGGTCAGGCCGCGGCACTTGCCGACGTCGATCATGCGGGTGACGTCGCTGAGGTCCAGAGCGCCATGCTCGAGGTCGATCATGAAGAAATCGAACCCGCAGTTTGCCATGGTTGCGACGACACCGCTGCTGTTCATTTCGACCAGGAATGTGCCGAAGCATGGTGTGCCCTTGCGTAGACGCTGACGCAGTTCTCGAATATTTTCCATAGGTGTGCCGGCTGATTGATTGTGGGGTATTGTGTGCTGGACAGGTGGTAGGGTAGGGCGACCCCGGAGAAAATCAAGAATGCGACGGCGATCTGGGCCACAGCTGTGCTGCGAACAGAATGGCCTCGGAAATTCGTCACACCGGCGATCGAGGCGATGCAATGTTTGATAGGCGTCCGCCATGGATGAGTTTATATAGGCGCCGATCAGCGTTCCAGCATCAGTAAAGAAAAACCGGAAAACGGCAAATGCAAAACATCCGTATTTTTGTTGTAACGCTGGGGCTTGCCTGCATGGGCAGCGGGCATCTGGACGCGAACGATTCGGCGATTGCGTCGTGGTCGATCGTGGTCACTGATTCGGTCGATATTGACCGGGGAAGCTGGCCGATTCTTGCACGCGTCCAATTGCCGGTCGGCATTGATGATCCGGTGTTTGTGCTGCGCCGCGAAGGCCGGCAGGAGCCGGTCGCTCATCAAGTGCTTGCTGTGGTTGAGCCGGACGTTGCGCGCCTGGCGGATGTGGCCGACGCGAATGACGGACTGGTGGATGTTTGTTTTTTCACCGACTTGAGCGGCTGCGGCATGCGTCGCTTTGATCTTGATCTCGTTGTGAAGCCTAAGCAAGCGAGGCTGGGTGCGCCGGAGTTGCAATACAGTGGCGAACGGTTTGGAACGACGGTAGATGCCGGGGCTGCGGAGTTTGCATTCGATTCGGTGAGCGGACAGTTCATGTCGTACGTTCCACAACAAAACGGCAGGGGCGAGGAGATGGGGTTTGTTCAGGATCGGCGCAGGCCGATCCACTGGAACCCTGACGTGTGGATGCCGCCGGCATCCTGGGGGCATGTCAGCGACTGGGATACGAGCAAGCCCGAATTGACACCTGATTTCAGCGAAAGCCGGGGGCCGCTGGCTTACCGGTCAGTGCGGCGGGGCGTCATGCCATATTCCAACGAGACGCTGGCAGAGGTCAGCTACACCGTGTTTGCGGGCATGCCGTTCGTACTCGAGACGTCGCGCATGGAGTTTACCAAGGATACGGACATCGGTGCGGTACGTCACAACGAGCTGGTGTTCAACCGTGGAATCCATACGCATGGCATTTGGCCGGATGACACCGGGAAGCCGCAGCTCGGCCGTTTGTTCGACCCGGAGAATCCGAAGAAAATTTACGGGCAGATCAAACGTGTGAAAGCCGACATTCCGTGGATTGGGCTGGTGCATCCCTCCGGGGGTTACGGGATCGCCATTGTCAACAACTGGTACGGGAGCAGTGCACCGGAAGGCAATGCCGGGCCGCAGGACGAGAACGCAGTCTATTACCTGTTGGATTACGGTGAGCATCCCGCTGAAAGTTTCCACTTAAATTTTTCGTACGTGTGCAGGACACTGCTGACGTGGGTTACAGTTGTGAAAGGGTCGGTTTTCGGAGAGCGTTCCGCCTTCCTGACTTTTTCTGTCGAGCCCGACGTGGAGGCGCGCTACGACTACCTGCTGCGCTGGACAAAATTGCTGAGGAACCTGCCGGTCGTAGAAGTCATGGCAAACTGATTGTGCGGGTTGTCTCTGGATTCACGTGTGTCTTGCCGCTCAACCGGGCTGCGCCTTCAAGGTGTCCGTCCCAAAATTCCTAATCTTCCGACGAAGTTTCCCAGTGAAAAACTTCGGGCAGACCATCGGGATAGGCGTTTTCCGGGTCGTAGGCGCCCTCGGCTTCGTTTTCCATGATTGGTGCCATGTATTTTTCCCAGCGCAGGGATTCCGGACTGTCTTCAAGGATTCGGACAGCGTCGGCGTAGTTGTCTGCCTCCATATAGAGGAACATCTGACGACCGTGCATGAAGATGCTCATATTGTGAATGCCGGCGCGCTGCAAATCGTCGAGCACCTCGGGCCAGACCGCCTGATGACGGCGGATGTATTCATCCTGCTGCCCGTCCTTGACGTTTAGAACAAATGATATTCGTTGCATCGGCTTTTCTCCGTTGGTCATGACTTCATTCGTACAGCGATTCGACGTTGACTGCCTGGCCGTTCTGCGCTGCCGAGCGATAGGCAGCATCGAGCAGTTCGACGGTGTGCCAGCCGCATTCCGCTGGTGAGCCGTTCGGTTGTGTACCTATGATCACGTCGACAAGATTCGTTGCCGTTGCCTGCAGTGGGTACGACTCTTCCGGTTGATCGGCGCCGTCCGGGGTGTCATCCACCGGCAGCGGTTCGAACTGCTCGTCGGTTCCGTCGGGATGCCGGACATGCATGACGCCCGCGACGCATTCGATATTGATCCGTCCGCGTTCGCAGTCGATGTGCAGGGGCAGCAGGCCGCCGTCGGAGACCTGGAGGCTGCCGGTGCTGCCGATATTGGCGAGGGCGCCGTTGTCCATTTGTGCGGTGATCGCGTCGATCACGTCGACCCGTACGTCGAGATTGTTCATCAACGCCAGAACGCGGACCGGGCGCAGGCCGGTGATGAAATGCATGACACTGGCGCTGTGCGTGATCTGCAGATGTCCCTGGCCACCGCCGGAGCGGGCGGGATCGCTGTACACGTCGCCCGGACCGATGACCGGGTAATTGTGCTCGTTGCCATAAACCGAGTCGTCGCCGCGCAGCATGTGGATGGTCGAGGAGGCGAAGTAGCAGTTGATGTACAGGACCTTACCGAGTTCACCGGATTGAATCAGGTCCCGTGCCTTGAGTACGCGCGGTGAGAAATGCATCGGATAACCGATGATCAGTTCGCGGCTGCGCGCTGCTGCCAAGTCGACGAGGGCACGGGCATGTTTCGCGGTCAGGACCATTGGCTTCTCGAGCATGACATGCAGGTCATGCTCGAGGCAGGCGCGGGTCACCTCATAGTGCGCGGCGTGCCAGACGGCGACCACGACGCCGTCGAGTTTTTCGTTCGCCAGCAGCTCGCGGTAATCCGTATAGGTCTTTTCGACGCCGAACTTCGCCGCCATCATCGCCAGCACCTCTTCACGGGTATCGCATATTGCGGTGATTTGCGCCGCCGGGTGTGCCGCAAGCGCTGGGAAGTGTGCGGTCGAGGACCACCAACCGGTCCCGATAATAGCTATTCTGGCGTGGTCAGGCATTCCGTGCTCCGGATTTAGATGCGGTAGAGTGTCGAGGCGTTCTTCGAAAGCATGGCGTCCTGCTCGTCGTCGGTGAAGTCGGCGACGAGCTCGGTGTAGGCGTTGATCAGGACGTCGTACGTGCTGTACAGCTTGTCGACCGGCCAGTTGGTGCCGAA
>CAJWLW010000350.1 GCA_913042885.1 uncultured Lentisphaeria bacterium
TCTCGCCGAGGACGGGATGGTGCTCGATGTGTAACGCGTTGGAGGTCCTTAGGTCATGCCTGTTCCCTGTAACTCAGGAGTTGCAATGAGCATTCGCGAGGTACCGATAGTCGTCTAACATCATGTTTATCCGGGCGATGCACCCGAACTGTTGTCGGCGACCCACGAAACAGGCGCAGGTATCATCGGTCGCCTGATTCGTTGCAAGGCGGGGGGGGCTATCGCTCGACTCGATGCCGTTCGGCGTTACCGGTCGAAGAACTTGCTCCCGCCCGACACAATGCCGGCGGCGAAGCCGAAGAGGAGATCAACGACGTGGTCGCGGGCCGCGTGGACGTACTCACCGGCACGCAGGCAATAGAACTGGATTGGCTGAAGGGCACAAGTTTCACGAGGCTCTTCATCGGTTTTTTCATGAGCACCGTCGGGATGGGTAGGCCACACTACTCAAAGACGATGCCAGGCGGCTCAAAACCGACGTCGACTTCGATAGGCGGCTCGGCATCGATGATGCCGTCATTGTCGTCGTCGGAGTCTGCGTTGTCTCCGATTCCATCGCCGTCGATGTCCGCATCCTCCATGTCATCGAGGGGGGAAGGCGTCGTTGGCATCGTTGATGCCGTCACGATCGGTATCGGCCAGGTGCGGATCGATTTCGACATTGCCGAACGCAACGGACTGGTGATTCTACCGCACACGCCGGCCGAGGGATGTCCCTGGATTTTTTATGCCTCGGTCCTGTACGATTACCTGCCCCAGATTCTGGATACGCACGAATGGCTGTTCACGGAACTGCTGCAGGCTGGTTTCGCGATCGCGGGCGTGGACGATCGGCGCGTCGATGTCCAGGATCTGTGTGGCGTCGGTTGCAGCAGCGAATCGAATCGTCTGAGCCATGTGGCTGGGCTAGGTTCGGCCCAAACACCGTGCCTCTCGAAAGCTGACGAGGCGCCTGGAATCTTCGTCCCAGAGGGAAAGATTTAACGTCTTGATCCCCTCCCAGATGGTGATTCGCGTCACGTGCTGGAGTTCGCTATTCTCATTCATGCACTGCTGGAGCCGGTAGTTCGGAATTCGAGCGCTGAGGTGATGGATGTGATGGATTCCGATGCTGGCAGTGATCCACTGGAGAGGCTTGGGGAGCACCAGGTGAGAACTGCCCTGAAGGGCAGCATCGAAGTACGCCCAGTCGGCATGCTCATGCCAATACGTATCTTCGAACTGGTGTTGTATGTAGAAGAGCCACACACCGACGGACGCACTGACCACGAGCACTGGCAGGTGAACCAAGAGGACCGCCTTGAGGCCAATCGTCTGGCCCAGCAGCACCAAGATCACCAAGAGCATCGCATTCGTCTTCCAAATGCTGGCCCATTCCCGCTTCCATTGCTTCGGGATATCCCAGGGAAAGCGGTGTTTCAAGGCAAACACGAATAACCCGCCCAAGCCCAGAAGCACGAACGGGTTTCGGTAAATGCGATATCGGAGACGCCCGTAAAAAGACCTTTTGCGGTATTCCGATATGGTGATCGTTTCGACGTCACCGAGGCCCCGGAAAGCAAGGTCGCCGGCGTGAGCATGGTGATGGGCGTGCGTCTTACGCCAATACCGGTATGGCGTGAGGGTCAGCACACCGATCCAGAAACCAACGAGGTCCGCGACCTTCCGAGACTTGAAGAATGATCCGTGCCCGCAATCGTGTTGGATCATGAAGAGGCGCATTACGAAACCGGCGGTCGGCACCGATAGCAGCAAGGTGAGCCAATAACCGACCGAAAGGGCACGGTAGGCCGCGTACCAAAGAATGAAGAACATGATCGCAGACGTAAAGAGCTGGGTCAGACTACGCCGAAGATCTGCGCCTCCATAGGGTCCTAGAATTTGGCGCCACTCAGCCAAAGTCTGTTCGGAGCGCAATTCTCCCGATCTTCCGGTGTCAGGACCGTCCTGGCACCGGGAGAGGGGCAGGGTTGGCTCGGTTCCGGTTGGCATTTCAGCAGTCCTCGCTGTATCGTCCGATAGTTCTGGAAAACAGTTTGGTATCATTTTAAGTCACGCCGTTGTCGGCACTGCGTCACAGCAGGGTTCGAAAACCGGGGTATTCGGGTGGATGCAGCGGTGGTTCGTGGCGCCGGGAGTGGTTGAACGCCGCGAGCCATTCGCCGTTGCCCAGCATTGTGATGGACGGGTACAATATATAGCCATAACCCGCCGTTGTGAATGATGACCGTTTTTTGATTGCAGCATTGTTCATAGATTTCTCCGGTTTTTGGGCATCAGCCATCCCGGTGTTGAACCAGCCATGCGGTAAAACGCGCCGTCATGACCGGCGAAATCCCGTGACCGTACCCGGCCTCGACGAAGTGTGCCGCTGCACCACCGGCCGCGTTGATCAGTCGCACGGTTTCCGCGTCGATCTCGGGCCGGCAGTCGGGGTCGTCACCGCCATCGATGAACAACACGGGGCGATCGACGAAGCGCTCCGGATGTGACTGCGTTGCGAACGCCGCACACCAGTCATCGCACCACGTGCCGGCCTGCGCTCGCCGACACCATTCGTCGGCCTGGTAGAAACTCGAGCGCCCGACGATAGAGGTAAGGGTCGCGTAGCGTTTCTCCTCGGCGAAAACCATTTGCGCGATCAAGCCCCCCATCGAGACACCTCCGACCTGTGGGCGAGTCGATGAACAGAACGGCAATTCGAGCACCGCGTCGAGCAAGCGCGAGGCCTCCTGCCTAGTCCGGTCCATCGCTTCGCAGATGAACGCCCAACCGTTGAACACCGCTCGAAAATGCACTCCGGAAATGCGGTCGCCGTGTTCTACGCAGTCCGGTGCGACCACGACGAACCCTGCCGCCACGGCTGCAGCCATCGTCGGCGCATGGTCTTCGTGATTCTTGTCTCCGGTCCAACCGTGATAGAAAACGAGGACTGGCGTCTCAGCTACCTGGCCGTCACTATATACCGTGCACGGTATTCCGGCAATGTCTTGGGTGTTGGCAAAAAGCATGGGTCACGCTCGGCAAAGCCGACGGGGGTCACGCTCGGCAAAGCCGACGGGGTCTTCGGTTGACAGCATTCTGCTGATTGACATACTAAAGATAGCAGATGTACGCAAAACAGATATAGGGTATTTGCGTTAATCAGTGCGTACTACGATATTTTCGGCGATGAACGGCAGAAGTTAGTATAAATTACCTGTCTTTTTAAGCATTGGCGTGAAAAAATGACGTGGCGGGATCAGTGTATATCGAAGATCTCAACCCAGTTGTCCGTGTAGGCGCCCTGGTGACTCACGTGCCCGTCCAGGAAAAGGAAATTCGCCCCGAAACGGTGACGCCACATGTAGCTGACGTCGTACTCGTTCATTTCAAGCGGATCATCGATGTCCCCGCCGTAGTAGGTATAGGCCCAGCCCCAACTCCACCGCGGTGCATCCACGATGTAGGATGCTGCCGAGGGGCTCACCAACTGGGGACTGGAGAATCCCCTGCGCTCGGTCCTCATATAATCCCCGTGCGGATAGACTGTGATGCTCAGGTTCTGGGCGTAACTAAGGTTCACGAAGTCGTTGTCGTAATTCGTCAATTCCGCGCCTGTCCAGTCACCCACATGGCCGAACATCTCCTCGGCTCCCTCCGTCGTCTCTGACGGGCACTTGAAGACTTCCCACCGGAGAAAGGGCCAGTCTGCGTACGAATGCATGACCGGACCGTTTGTGTCGGTGGCGCCGCCGAGGTAACCGAGTTGGCCAAGCCGTTGACCCCAGTGGCCGTAGGGCCATGTTCGGGGGAAGGCAGTTGAGTATTGGCCTCCGCTGTTGCCAATCGCAGTGAAGTAATCTTCGTTGTCCGAGGCGTACATGTGGTATGCGATGTAAATCTGTTTCTGGTTATTCGCACAGATCGTTTGGAAGGCAGCTTGCTTCGCTTGTCCCAGCGCTGGCAGGAGCATGGCGGCCAGGATGGCAATGATGGCGATCACGATCAACAGCTCGATGAGGGTGAACCTCGACCGGCACGGGCGCTTCAACGGCGTGTCACGGTACTTTACGGATACAAGTTTGCATGAATCGGTCACGAGGGACTTTCTCCTGCTATCAACGCGCTTCGGTTGTGATAAACGGGCTCACCCGGAGTTCCTTGCATGCCGCTGTAGTGGGGAGGAACGCAAGCAACTCGCTGGATGCCGGCCGCCACGAAGATACAGTAAGGCCTCATCTTTATCCGTTGTGCCGCAGTGGCCACGTTATGATCTGTCTCCGACCTTCCTGTCATCGGCCGATCTCCGTGCATACATTACAGCATTCTTCGAATTTGTCCTCACCGACGTTGACCCGCAGATGCGGTCTGGTAAAGCCGGACAGCGTGCGCGAGCCCCCGCGCATGTCGCACCAGGAAACGAGATTGCGTTCGTGGTCATCACAAAAGATGTTCAGGATGATATACTCGGCGTCGAGGTATGGGCGTTAACAGCAGGGAGGCAGTGATGAAAACATCGTGGGGCAAACCTGTGCATCTAATGCCGTTCTGTCGAACGCCGCTGATCGTGCTGACGGTTGCGGTGTGTACCGTCGCGGCAGAAGATAACGATAGAGACTATCGCAGTATGAGGACTTGCCATGAGCAACAACGAATCCAGTTTGCGCATTGACAATCAGAAATTCTCCTATGAGCTTGACACAACCGAATCGGGCAGCCTGCGTGCCGTTGGTATCACCAACAAGATCACCGGAGATCATCTCAACCTCGGCCGGGGCGATGAATTAAGGCTCTGGATCGACACGGCAATTTCCCGCATGGAGCTCACGGCCTGGAAACAGGTCACCACAGACCCCTCCGACACAGACCCTGACGAGGATACAGGTTTCAAGAGTGGGCATTTCCAGTGCGAGGTCGATGATGAACAATGGCAGAGGTTCATTATTCCCCTGGGCAGCCAAGACCGGTACACCTGGGCACGCACCTCCTTTGCTCTGCCCGAGAGTGCAGGCCAT
>CAJWLW010000351.1 GCA_913042885.1 uncultured Lentisphaeria bacterium
CTGCTGGACAGCGGCCTGTCCGCCGAACCCGACGTGCTGACCACGTCACATCTGCGCCGGCCCGTGCCTCCGGACGAAACGACCACTGGCAGACCAGCAGTGCTGTGGATACATCCCGGCAGTGGTGCTGCGGCGAAAAACGCCGACCCGGAATGGTTTGCGGAGTCCGCAAAACAATTCCTGGCGCAAGGCGGGACCAGCGTGACTATCTCATTTGGCGCAGCGGATGAAGCTGTGGCACCGCTGCTGACGAGGTGCTTCGCCGCTGCCGGGGTGCCCTTCGAAGTCGTGCAGCCGCCCACCGTGACAGCTTTGAGAACGGCGCTGGCGAGCCGCGCTACGGCTTTTCTGGGTAACGACACCGGCGTGACGCATCTGGCGGCCGCTTTGGCAATTCCCACCGAGGCTGTATTTTTAGCGACCAATCCCGATATCTGGGGTCCTGTTGGTGAAACGGTAACGATTACAGACTTGAGAACTGATGGCATCTGGAAAGAGCAGTGAGCACCGCGAACGGAAGCGTAGCATCTATGCCCAGGATGAGCTTACCCAGATCAACCGGATCATTCGGAATGAGCTGTGGGTGATGTTGCCGGCAAAGGTCGTCGTCTGTCTGGCGGCCTTTCTGTATCTGCAGTCCGCCGAGGTATCAGACCATGCGGGTGAACCCTGGATGGAGTTTCGTACGGCACTCAGCATTTATGCGGCAAGCTCTTTCCTGGTGCTGATGCTGCGAGTCGAGCTGGTTCGGCGTAACCTGGCAGCGGTGCGCTTCTCGGCTTATGGCCTGGCTTTCATCGACAGTCTGTTCCTGTGCTGGATAATCAAGATGACCGGTGGTATCAACAGCCCGCTGTACTGGTTTTACTGCCCGCTGATTGCGCGGAATTCAGCCAATTTCCCGTCGCTGACCCGGCAGACCGTACTAAACATTTCGTTTGTGGCGCTATATATCGGAGTTGTCTACATGGGGGTGAACTGGGAAAAGGATCTTTGGACGACAGACTTCAAGGCCTCGTTTGCGTTTCTCAGCGCGAATCAGTTCTATTTCCGACTCATTCTTCTGCTACTGCTGAGCTTCTGCGGCTGGGGCGTCTTCAACCAGTTGTACCTGAAACAGGAGGAGCGGCTTGCCAGTCAGGAATTGCTGTTGCGGCGCGAAAAATTCTCGTCGCAGGTCAAGCTTGCCTCGGAGGTCGCACACGAACTGAAGAACCCGCTGGCGATCATCACCAACGCACTGTACCTGGCCCGCAGCGATGTTCGAAAGTCGGACGCCGAAAAAGTCAATCAGCATCTGGATATCATCGACGACGCAGTGCAACGATCTGACCGCATCATTACAGACCTTTTGGGTTACGCGCGATTACGCGAAGGCCGCATCGAGGAATCAGATGTGCACGAGAACATCGACAGCGCCTTGGCCATGGCCTTATACGGCGACTCCGGCTACGGCAACAAAGTGATCGTCAAGAAACAGTATGACTTGCAACTGCCGCCGCTGCTGATCGACGCCGGGCAACTCCGGCGGGTCTTTATTAATCTCATTCACAACGCACTCGAAGCAATGGGGGATGAGAGCAGCAAACGCCTGACAATAGAAACCGGACTTGACGAGATCAACCGCGTCATTATCATCACGATCAAAGACTCCGGCAAAGGCATCACTCAAAAAAATCTCGAGCAGGTGTTCGAGGCATTTTACACGACCAAATCGACCGGTAGCGGACTGGGCCTGACGATTGTCCGGAATATCATAGAGAACTACAACGGCAGGATTAATCTGGCCAGCACCGTCGGTGATGGGACACTGGTGGAAATCCGTTTCCCGCTGGTCATCAGTTCCACGGTGTGATACGAAACGATTGAATTTTGACGGAAATTGAACAAATGTAAAAAGGTAGACAGGGCCACTTTGGCCTTGGACTATTCATGCGTTTTCTTGATGCAACCGTGAAAATTCATGGACAAGCCAGGCTGACGACAGAGGGAAACGCCGAAAATGACAAAACCGTGTGTATTGGTGATCGATGACGAAGCCGTGATGTGCGAGACTCTCAAAGCCATCCTCGAGACCGAGGACTACGACGTCCTCACCACGGGCGATGCCCGCGACGGCCTCAATGTCGTCAACAAAGAGCCGGTGAACCTGATCATATCCGATGTGCGTCTGCCCGGCATGAGCGGGATCAAGTTTCTATCCGCCATCAAAGAGAATTTCCCGTCGATTCCTGTGATGATGATTTCGGCCTTCGGTGATATGAAATCGGCAGTCGACGCCATGAAGCGCGGTGCCTTCGACTATCTGGCCAAGCCGTTCCAGCCCGAGGAACTTCTGGTGACCGTCAAGAAGGCTCTCGATTACGAGAACCTGATGGTCGAGAACCTGATGCTGCGGAACGAGATCGGCAGCCGCTACAATCTCTCCGACATCATTGGTGAATCGGACGTGATGCGGCAACTTAAAGACACCGTCGCGCGGGTCGCACCGACCGACGCCACGGTCTTCATCGAAGGCGAATGCGGAGTCGGCAAGGAACTGGTTGCACACAGTCTGCATTACCACAGCGATCGCATCGGCCAACCGTTCATCGAAGTGAACTGCGCCGCATTCGCCGAGTCGCTGCTCGAGTCCGAGCTATTCGGTCACGAAAAAGGCGCCTTCACCGGAGCCGATCAACGCACGTCGGGTAAGCTCGAAATCGCCGACGGCGGCACCCTGTATCTCGACGAAATCGGCGACATGAGTCTGTCGGTCCAGGCGAAAGTGCTTCGTGGTATTCAGGAAAAAGTCTTCTTCCGCGTCGGCGGCATCGAGGCAGTACACACTGACGTGCGGATCATTGCAGCGACCAACAAGAATCTGAAGGAAGAAATCGTGCGCGGCAACTTTCGCGAGGATTTGTATTTTCGGCTCAACGTGATCAATATCAAAATCCCGCCGCTGCGTGAACGAGACGGCGACATTCCGTTGCTGGCCAAGACCTTTCTGAATCAGGCCAAGCGCAAGTTCCCTAAACACAACGATATCGAGCTGTCACCGGCAATAATCACCCGGCTCGATCAATACCAGTGGCCGGGCAACGTACGGGAAGTGCAAAACCTGATGGAACGTGTGGTGATCCTCGGCAACCTCGATGAGATCGATTACCTGGTGCAGGGTGCCGCGTCTCCGATTGACCATGCGTCGCTTAGCCACCTGCCGTTGAAAGATGCCGTAGAGGCGTTCAAGAGATCACAGATCATCGAGGCCTTGAAGCAGTCGAAGTGGCGCTTGAACAAGGCTGCGGTGCGTCTTGGGATCAGCCGGCATGCCTTGCGTTATCAGATGGAGACACTGGGCATCGACACCAACGACTGAGCTGGTGGTGAAGCGGTTGGGCTTTGGTCTGACATTTTGCTGGCCCCGTGATTTTTTGTGATCGCGGCAGCGACACATAGCTGCGTGAATTTCACACTTTTTGTGTGAAGATTTGAACCTGACTGTGAGACCCGGCAAACAGAATTATTCTTTAACAGGGCTAATTATAATTAGTTACGTCGAAAAAAATAGTGTTTGGTATGCCTTGTGCTAAGTCGACATTGCACAAACCACAATACATTGATTGTGTTGGTGGTGCAGCTGCATGGAAAAACCAAGGTGATTGATTTTTTTTGTGTGTCGCCTTTGCATCCGCGATGTGCGTGGCTATAGTAGCGCCCGTATTTCACATTTTCGGACCATAAGGTTGGCAAAACCGATTTGGGGAAATCGAAGACAAAACGCTCAAACGCAGGAGGTGAGAGGGATCGACAAGTTTTGCTTTTTACCATTTCCGGTGGTTGCATCTCACCTGTGATCCTCTGGAATTGACTTGGTGTACCGTGACATGAATTTACGGTTCGCCTGATTCGCCTCGGACGCAGGTCAGGCGAAATTGATTATCCCGTCGTCGCCGGTGACGACATTACAACCGACTCAACCCAACCCAACGAGAAGGCACAATGGAAAAGCGTAAGAAAGGATTTACCCTCATCGAGCTGCTGGTCGTTATCGCGATCATAGCGATTTTGGCAGGCATGCTTCTGCCGGCACTTAATCAGGCACGTGAAAAGGCCCGCCGCATGAACTGCGCCGGCAACCTTAAGCAGATCGGCCTGGCCCTGATCATGTACGCTGGTGACGACATTGAAGGCGGTTTCTTCCCTGACGGAACTGACGAAAACCTCAGTGACCTCGCCGACCAGAAGTATTTGTCAAATGGTAAGGTCTACGGTTGCCCGAGTAAAGACAACCCGGCCTCCACCTCAAACCCCAGCGACTACACTTTCGTTGGCAGCGGGGTTAAGGACACCAACAAGAGCCCGACCACGAGCTCACTGGCCTATGACGAATCCGGCAACCATCCGGATAACGCATGGGTCAATGCGCTCTTCATCGATGGGCATGTCAAAGGTGGGAAGCCGTAACCACGGTCGTCCTATCATCGACTCTTGAACGAGGAGGCCATCCGGCCTCCTCGTTCTTTTTTAAAGGTCGCTCCCGAATGCATCACCGAATTAGGCATCATCCAGCGGCCAACGGCAACGGCTCGCGCGTCACCGCACCTCATTACAATATTTTGGTTCGATGTCAACACGACTGACAACTTTTGCCTACCGGTCCTTCGGCGCTGCTATCGCTTTCTTCACCTTCTGCACCTACCCGATTGCGCTCATTCCCTATCGGCTCGGCGGCGGCGACTCCTACTACATGCGTCTCCCAGCCCTCGTCGTACTCACCTTCCTGTCCGTTCCAATCCTCCTGACCGGCCTGGAACACGTCCAGAGACGCTGGCGCATCTGCCTGACCGTTCTCGCCGTCGCTGTCATCATCAATTTGCTCCGCCAGCCGGCCGACTGGCAACGTACTATCGGCTTCATTGGCTACCTGTCCGTGCCATTGGCCATGGCCCTTTACAGCCGCCAGGCCGCTTTCCGCTGGTCACGTACCGTCGTCGTCCTTGCTGGAC
>CAJWLW010000352.1 GCA_913042885.1 uncultured Lentisphaeria bacterium
CGTCCGCCATAAAGAATCTCTGCCAGTTCGGCAGCATCGCGTGTATCGTGTCCGCTACGATTTCTTTGATCCGATATATGCCGGTTCCAACTGTCTGCATCCACACTGCCGGATCGCGGGCCTCGGCATAGGTGACCTTGTTGACGACTGCCCGGCTGATGATCGCGACCAGGCCCAGCCCGAAGATCGTGTTGATATGCCACTTCCTCACCCGCGTCTGCCGCCGCAGGCTGAAATGTTTGAGGCTCAGCAGCCACAGCCCGAAGCCGATCGGGATAAGGATATAGAACCACGAGTGCATCATGCGGATCGAGTCGGCAACCGTCATCGCCACGATTTTTTCGTAGAGGTAGTCCGAAATCAGGCCGCACATGAAAATGACCAGGCAGATGCTGAGGTTGCTGAGCAAATTGAACTGCGTCGATAGCGCTGTAGCGAGAGCGCACATCGCCCAGACCGCAAACAGCACCAGCACACAGGCTGCCACCAGATCCCAGTTGTACCCAGCATGTTCGCCCCATTTTATCCGGTACTTGTACGGGGGCGACCAGTACACAACGACAGCGAGAAAAGAAAAGATCACAACCAACGCTTTGACGGTAGAAGCGGGAAAGGTGATCCGTTTGGTAAAGTTGCGGTAGGCACCGACGGCACAGGCCAGGACGATACCGAACCAATGACAACCCCAAACCCAGGCATCGAGCTCGAACTGATCAACGGCAACGCGCACCGAGAACAGCGTCGCGATCGAGGTCAGAAAAACGAAAATCGTCAACGCCGCGATGATGCCCAGCATCTTGGCGATGATAAAGGGCCCGCGCCCAACCGGTTTCGCAAGCACCAGCAGGACGGTGCCGGTTTCGATCTCTCGATAGATCGCGTGGCTGGCACAGAGCACAGCAGTCATCAGACCGAACAGCAGAATCGTCGCCAGCGAGCCGTCGGTCACCATCTTTTCCTGCTGACGGAAGACAAACAGCGACAACCACGGGTACCACCCGATGATGCTCATTGCGCTGAGCAGCAGGATGATATAGATCGGATGCCGCAGGCATTCCCGGAACGTATTCCGTGCAATATGGAAAATGACCCGTAACACGCGATTACTAACCAAGCCAAGATGGGTTGTTGGTTCGACGGATCCGGCGAATCACCGATCAGACAGCATAGATCACTCGTTTTCCCAAGAGCTGCCCTTGGTCTCGTACTTCTTGAAGATCTCCGCCTTGTCTGTCGGTACAACCCGTTTTTCGCCTTTCGGGTTGATCATGATCGAGGGCTTCGGCCGGTCCCTTTCCTCGAGCTGCTTGAGCAGCACCAGGTAGTCAAAAGTCAGTTTGCGGATCCTCATGACTTCTTCCACGGAAAACGCGATCTGTTCCCAGTCACCGCTGTTGACCACCCAGGTCGTCGCCACCTCTCCCAACTCGTCGATATATTCCGGGGGCGCATAGTTTTTGTCTCCCAGGAACAGCACTTTCTTCGGTTGCAGGAACGCCACAAAGTCCTTGAAGTCGTCCAGGTCGATCTCGTACGCCTGCAGGTCCGGGCCTAGGAAATACATCGTGGTCTCTTCACTGCCGGTCGGCAGCAACAGAATCGGCTGGTTGGTGCGGAACTGGATGAGCTCCGCCAGCATCCTCGATTTGACGAAATTGCCGGTGACAATCAGCGTCTTGATGCGTTTCGGATTTTTCGGATTGAGAAAACTGAACGGACCGGCGCTGGCCGACGGCGCAACGGCAGTGAACAGAAAAGCAGCGGCGAAAAAGTAGACAGCGGCATATTTCACGGCATGGGCTCCTGCATTATGTAGGTATAGAATAGGTCACAGAGTATAATTCAGTTCACGATCAAAGCAACACGGCACCCACAGGTTTCGGCGGGCCTGCCCCACGAAATGGTTTTTGTCATGAAACACGCGTAAACACAGGCTTCTCATCGGTGGACAATGCCTCGTTGTAGCCGTATCCCGCCTCACTGAAGGCACGCAGCCCGTCGAAATCCGACACCCTCGACGTCAACAGATAACGCGCCATCATGCCCCTGGCTTTCTTGGCGAAAAACGAAATGAACTGGTAGGTGCCTTTGCGTTCCTCCTTGAACCCTGGCGTGACGATCCGGCCGCTCACCTGCTTCGGCTGGACAGCGCCGAAATACTCGTTCGACGCCAGATTCACCAGCAGGTCATCGTCCTGTTCGACAAGCGCCGCGTTGATCTGTTCCGTAATCGAGCCATTCCAGAACTTGTACAAATCCCCGGCACGCCCGACGCTGAAGCGCGTACCCATCTCCAGACGGTAGGGCTGAATCAGGTCCAGCGGCCGCAGCAGCCCGTAGAGCCCCGACAGAATCCGCAGATGATCCTGGCTCCACGCCCGGTCGCGCCCGCTGAATTGTCCGAACTGCAGGCCTTCGTATACATCGCCCATGAACATCAACGCCGCAGGCTTGGCATTGTCCGCCGTGAACGGCGTCGAGAAACTGTCGTATCGCCTCTTGTTCAGCTCCGCGAGCTTGTCGCTCAGCCCCATCAAGGTCTTGACCTTCGGCACGCTGAGCCTCTGCAGCTTACGAATCAACTGTGACGATTTGTTGATAAACACTGGTTGCGTCATCCCCTTCACCTGACAGGGTGATTCATCCAGAGTCTTCGCGGGAGAAAGCACGATCAGCATGTCGCATCCGAATTTGCGGTTGTCATCACCGGTATTATGTCGGTTTCCGTCCCAATGTCAATACTCCCGATAAAGTTGAACTGCAGAAACGCCGTTATTATAGCCGGACTATTGCGATCAAACCGACCAATCCAACCAATCGTGAAACCTGAACACTACATCCTGGGCATACATGCCGGCCATTCAGCCGCGCGCTGCGCTATCGCCGACCGTACCGGCAACATTCTCGGGCGCGGCAGCGGCGGTCCAGCATCCCAAATGCCTGAATTCATCCACTATTGACACCCAGGCAAACCACCTTACATTATTTGTTTCGCATTCTGAACTGTGGAGAAATTTTATCATGTCTATGCATCGCAGCCTCAAGGGCAGTACCAAGATTCATGCACGTCGCAACGTAATGAAGCGGTACGAGCGTATCGAAGTCCTGCGCAAGACCGGCCGTTGGAAGGAAGGCGACAAGGTCATCGGCCTGCCGAAGACCAAAAACGAGTAAGCCTTCGCTGACATTGCTTCAAGAAAGCCCATGCCGTTCGCGGCCGGGGCTTTTTTTATGTCTGTCCGTCGTCCATCTGTCCCTTCATCGCCCCTCTTAATCGTCTGGATTTGGCCTGATAAGGCGGAACGATGAAGCGCAACGATGAAGCGTGGAGGGAGAGATTGGGCATGGGATTAAGCGGCGATGGGATTTCTCACCCGTCCATCAATCCCATGTCCTCGAGAAACCGCTTCTTGTTGCGCCACTTGTCCGCGACCTTGACGTGGATGCGCAGGTCGACGAACATATCGGACAGCTCGCGCAGCAGCTTCACCGCGTCCGCCCGGATCTGGTTGAGCATCTCGCCGTTCTTCCCGACCACCATCGGCTTCTGACTATCGCGCTCGACATAGAGGTTGGCAATGATCTTCAGCTTCTTCCCGGTGTCCTGCCACTCGACGATCTCCACTGCCAAGGCATGCGGCAGTTCCTGGTGCAGGTATTGCAGCGCCGCTTCGCGGATCATCTCGGCGCCGATATCGCGCTCGAACGCATCCGAAACCTGATCCGGCGGGTAGAAAAACGGACCGGTTGGCATCTGCTCGCGGATTAGCGCCAGCACCTCGTCGAGCTTGTCGCCGCGTAATGCCGAAATTGCGAATTGCGCAAAAATACCGTCGATGCGATCGGTGTAGAACTGCCGGATCTCCGCCTGCTGCTCGGCAGTGGCGACGTCGGTCTTGTTGACGACAAGGATAACCGGCTGCCCGGCCGCAGCAACGCGTTCGGTGACCATCTCGTCTTCCGCACCGGGCGCGCGCCGGCCGTCGCAGACGCACAGCACCACGTCGGCATCCTGCAGTGAGCGCTGCACGGACTCGAGCATGAAATTGCCGAGCCGCGTATTCTGCTCGTGGACACCGGGGGTGTCGACAAAGATAATCTGACTGTCGTCATCCGACAGGATGCCGCGCCAGCGGCGACGGGTCGTCTGCGGGCACGATGAGACTGCGGCCAGATGATAGCCGAGCGTGGCGTTCAGAAACGTTGACTTGCCGACATTCGGGCGGCCGACAATCGCAACGTATCCGACCTTGCCGGTCGGCCAGTCACCGAGCTCCTGCATGACGTCAAAGTCGATAGACTTCCTCCAGGTCGACCTTGGCGTATGAATCAAGCGCAAACAAGGTCTTGGTGTGGCGCACACCCGGCTTGTGAATGATCTCGTCGACGATGATGTTCGCCAGGGTGGGGTTGTCGGCCACGCGCACGACAGCAAGAATGTCATACTCGCCGGCGATCGGGTAGACTTCCGTCACCCCTTCGACCTCCAGCAGTCGGGTTGCGATCTCCCGGACATCCTTACCCTCGATGTTGATGAGAATGAATGCATTGACCATGACTGGCTTCCCCTCTATGGTTCCGTTACGTTCAGAAATCCGCTCACAGCAGGAACGACCACGGCGTGATAACGCATTGAATGGGCGAATTCTGTGCAGAGTTTCTGAATGAGTTTATACTGGGACTATATTTAAGAGCTGGCGTTCTGTCAAATTCTATTTGACAGAACGTTGGGCAATTGCAACCTCTGAGCGACCGCGCAAGGACGTGAAGTATGGAAAAGCTCTTCGGTACCGACGGCATACGCGGCAAAACCAACAGTTATCCAATCACACCCGAAGTCTGCCTGCAACTGGGCAAAGCCATCGCAGCAGCCTTCCAAGCCACCGAGCACGGCAATAAACGCGCTGTCATCGGGAAAGACACCCGGATCTCCGGATACATGCTCGAAACCGCCCTCACCAGCGGGCTCGTAAGCATGGGCA
>CAJWLW010000353.1 GCA_913042885.1 uncultured Lentisphaeria bacterium
CCCAGCAGACAGATCACCGGATGGATGTTGACCTGATCGCGCATAACCAGCGGCAGGATCACGACACTGTCAAGCAACTGCACGAAGGCGACGATGCAGAGCACACCGAATGACGCCTGCATCAAGTTGCGACGCGCGGCCTCAACATCCTCGACGGCGCCGACGTCGAGACTGGCAAGCACCAGAATAACTCCGATACAGGCACCTAAAGCCGGGCCGACAATGCGCACGATGTTGGTCACTGCAATGATCAGCGCGATGGACAGCGCCATGATGAAGGTGATTTCGACAAAGATCTTTAGGATCAGCAGCAGCGCGAACGACACAAAGAACATGATCATGTTTTCGACGATCAGGCCGCGCAGATAATAGCCCCACATGTCGATCGTCTTGCGCAGCATGAAAATGCCGGGCTCGATATAGGTATTCGGAATCAGGCTGAGCAGGCCCCTGTAAAACTTGTCGCCGTCGAGCAACGCGAAAATCAACACGAAAAAGAAAAGCAGCAGGAACTGCCCACCCTCCGGCGCTACGGATCCGAGCCAGGCGACGAGATCAGTAAACAGCTCCGTGATGTAGCCCGTCACCAGCTCGATCATCTCCGTGTGCGTCTCCGTCGCCTGCACCAGCCCAAAGCGTTCCAGAGTCTTGTAGATCTGTTCGCCAATGTAAACCAAATTCGACCTGGCGACGTCACTGCCAATCGGTTGTCTCTTTACCGGCTTCTCCTCCAGCACCTTCCCGTCCGGCGCGCTGTCGTCCAGCAGCGTTCCCAACAGCCCTTTCTCTGTCAACAGCCCCGGTTGCTGTTCGACCATTCCCTCCTGGCTGCCCTTGAACGCGACGATCTCCTCGGCGATCGCAGGAACCAGGGATGAAACCACGAAAACACACCCCGATACCATCGGCAGGAAAATCACGACGATCGTGATCCACTTTGGCACCCCGGCCTGCCGCGCCATTTTGACCACCGGGTAGAGGATGTGCGCCACCAGCAATCCCGCCAATACCGGGCGGATCAGAAGCCGGGCCCCATACAGAACGGAAAGAGACAGTACAGCGAGAACAATACCCGTGGTGATCGCAATCGTCAGGTTGCGCAGTTGCTGGTTACCCGTCATGGCTATCGAGCTTCTGTTTGAGCTCGTGCAGTTCAGCCTGCGCCACCCGCAGCCTGCGAGTCGTCGTCGCCAGATAGTCAGTGATGCGACCGGCAATCGCCCGCAACAACTTCAGTCCGTCAACCGGATAAGCCCTGCACAACTCTTCGAGATCGAAGGTCGACATCAGCAGCATCACCGTGTCATTCTCCAGTGCCCGTGCACTCGCCGTCCGGGACGATGAGGAAAGAACGCTGACTTCACCAAACAACTGGCCCGGATCGAGGGTCTCATAAACAATCTTGACGCCCGGGCTGGGAGTCACAAAGATTTCCGCTTTGCCCTGCTTGAGAATGAAAAAGCAAATGCTGGGGTTTTCTTCCTTGAAGATCAGGTCATCGTTGTTGTAGCGGCGTTCGATCAGATGCAACAGGATAAACGCGATCGCATCGGGACTGAACTGCTCGAACAGATAATTGTTACGGATGAAGTGAAAATTGTCATCCGTTTCCATACGGCGAAGGGTCGTGCGCGACTTCGCCTCGCTGAACCAATCAAGAAACTTGCTGCTTGTGGCCATATACAGAACTGTTTTGCGATAACTATGCACCGCACTTTTAGCCGTTCGATACCCTGATCCAAGCCGTTTTTTGGCGAAAACACCCCAATGTATGGCAAAAAAGAATTTTACATCGCGAATACGGTCTTGTTTCAGGGACGATATAACAACTTTGTGTTAGTATACTTCGACAATCTCTAAAAACGATGGTTCCATGAAAACATTCATTCGACAACTGTTGGCTGTCGCAGCTTTTACCGCTATTTTGTCGGCCGCCGCCCAGACCGCCACCACCGACATCGACGCCGAGGCTCTGGTACGACAACTCGGATCGACGG
Source organism: uncultured Lentisphaeria bacterium (assembly GCA_913042885.1). The sequence continues at coordinate 1,998 of CAJWLW010000353.1, forward strand.
AATTCCAGGAGCGCGAGGCAGCATCAGCCACTCTCGAAAAACTCGGATATCGAGCCCGCACCGCCGTGCGCAAGGCAATCGCGAGCGACGACCCGGAAGTCCGCGCCCGTACCCGCAAGCTTTGGAAAAAACTGCGCTGGGCAGTGGTCGATGACACCGATGGCAACGTCGCCAGCCTGCTCAAGAACATCCGGCGCAGGAAAGTCACTGTCGACGCGTGGGAGCAGGTCATTATGCAGCACGGAGTACCGATGGTCGAGTTCGTCCTGGAGCTGCGTCAGGAGCGCAACCTCATCGTCGCATCGCAGCTCGGCATGATCACCCTTCTCGACTGGCTCGATACGATGGCAATCGAGCGCGAACTCATGCCGCGGGTCAGCGACCGACCGCACGAAATGCTGTCGCTCATGGATAGCCTGCCGACGCGCAACGGCAGCGTCACCGTCGCCGTCAACCGGCTGCGCCTCTACGCCCTGCTCGGTGCGGTCGACAGGGTCGAGCGCTACGGTCCCGACCTGTGGCACCACTGGCAAAGCGAAATGATCATCAACGAAGTCGCTTACTGCATGATGCACGCAACCCCGCAGACGGACCTCTGGCCGGCCGCTGGCACCAACTTGTATTATCAGGACGACGTCGAAGCGCTGTGTGATACGCTGTACTTCTATGTCGTGCTCGGGCATAAACTCAAAAGCCCCGATATCATCACCCACCTCATCGATATCGCCGCTCCAGACGGTGCCCATCCCGCCAGCCTTGAGCCCATTGCTGAGTTCCTCAGCGACAACCATTATACCAAAGCCCTGGCCACCCTCATTGAAGACACCGGCGATGCCCCGCTGCTCTATCTGCAGGCGGTCGCCGGTGACGACGACGACCGCCAGGCATTCTGGAGCACCATCGACAAAGTCGCCGATGAAGAAATCGAGTGCCTGCGTCTGGCAGCGCTGCTCGACGGCCGCGACAGCTTACAAATGATCAACATGCTCGACCGCGTTCTCGCGCTCAAACCCGATAACACCGTCTACGACACGCGTGCCGCTTACTCGCTCGCCCACTACTATGTGACAATCGCCGACTATGGCCGCGCCGCCGGCTACTACGAGCGCATCGAGGACTCCGAACACGTACAGCGCGCCGTTGCCGGCATCACCCTGGCCAATCTCAAAGGACTCATCAAGGACCTGCGCGAACGCCCTGCCAATGCCGAATACTCCCGCCTCATAGTCAGCGCCACCGACGCCCGTGAGCGCCAGGACTACACCGCCGTAATCAGCGCCTGCCGTGAAGCCATTGCCCTGCAGCCAAAAGCAGAGCCTGCCTACATGCTGCTTTTCGACGCCTGTAAATCAGCGCACATGATTGACGAACTGCGCGCCGTCGGCCAACAAGCCATCACCGTCACGCCCAACGATAGCAACGGCAACCTCCGCGCCACCTCCATCACCTGCGACATCATGGAGTTCGAAAAGTCGCTCACCTTCGCCAACGAGGCAATCAGGCAGGCGCCGGAAGCGCCGCAGTGCTATCTCTCCAGAGCCTTCACCCTTGAGCGCCTCGGACGCTACGACGACGCCGTCAAGGACTTCGAGCATGTCCTGAAAATGTCAACGCACTACGGACAATGCTACGAGGGCCTCGGCCTCGTACTGGCGCAAAAAGGCGACTACCGCCAAGCAGCACGCAATTTCGAAAAAGCCATGCACTACGACGGCGACCCCGATTACCTGCTCCTGTGGATGTATCTGTGTTACCGCCGCACCGGTTTCGATTCCAGCGGCTGGGTCCGCGATTATCGGGAATGCCGCCAGCTCGGTGACGACAAATGGATAGGCTCCCTTTTCGCCGCCTGCCTCGGGGAGATCAAATCCGAGGAACTGCTCGCCGCCGCTCGAAAAGCACCGACCCCGGCCATTGCTGCCGGGCAGTTGTGCGAGGCATATTTCGTTCTTGGCCAGTTGCACCTGGCGAACGGCAAACCGGCTGCCGCACGCGCCGCCTTCAAAGCCGCCGTCGCAACCAACATCACGGTGTTTGTCGAATACATCTGGGCTCTCGCCGAGCTCGCCCGCCCGCAGTAGCCCGAAACGTTTCGAGGGAGCGCTACAGGACATGACCATGCCACAACCCACCAACAGCACCGACGAACCTGCCATCTTCGCAGTCACTATCGACACCGACACAACGACTGCAGCAGTCCTGAACGAACTGCTGATCGCCCATGAACTGATCGGCACCGTCTGGGACGATGCGGAAACCCGCCACGCCGTGCTCACGATCTACACCGACACAGAAGCGGAGGCGGAAACCGTCGCCACCCGGGTCACTTCAGTCATTGCCTGCCACCACGCACTGCTTCCAGGCAGCACCGAAGGTCCCGCCATCCGATCGCTGGCACGCCAGGACTGGGCGGAAAGCTGGAAAGCTTTCTTCCATCCACAGCGGGTGTCGCAACGGCTGACAATCAAGCCCTCCTGGGAAGACTACGTGCCCGTAAGCCCGGACGAATGCATCATCGAGCTCGATCCCGGCATGAGTTTCGGCACCGGGCGGCACGGCACCACACAGGCGTGCCTGCAATACATCGACGAGCTCAGTCTGAAACACCCCGGAGCAGCCTTTCTCGACGCCGGTTGCGGTAGCGGCATTCTGTCGATAGCCGCGGCGCAGCTCGGACTGAGCCGGGTCACCGCCATCGACAATGATCCGGCCGCGGTTGCCGCCGCCCGCGAAAATATTGAACACGCCGGATGCGGGGTCGAACTGTGCGACGGAACCGCCGGTCTCTGGCAGCCGGAGCAGCCGTTCGACATCGTTGTCGCCAACATCCTGGCCGACGTCCTCGTCACTATCGCCCCCGAGCTCGTGACGTACGTCGCCGACGACGGTCACCTCATTCTGTCGGGAATCCTCACCGGGCAGTTTGACGACGTTGGCACAACGTACGCGGCGTTGGGCTGGCAATGCATCGAT
>CAJWLW010000354.1 GCA_913042885.1 uncultured Lentisphaeria bacterium
CGAGCTTCCGCAGTCGGTGCATCGATTGGGTTGTCGGATTCGTCCTAACACACATTGACACTCGGTTAGGGACAAATTAGGAACGTGATATTTAGTGCAATGCCGAGAGATCCCAAATTTGGACGGGATATTTAGTGTAACGCAGGGACAAATTAGCAACGGGTTTGCACGCCATGCGAATCGCGTGGCAAATCCCACGTTGCGGCGTATCAGCCGGCTACTGGCGGCTTGTTCAACCGTCAGGTATTTTTCTTTCTCGAATTCGAAAATCCCGAGCAATCCCGAAGGGTCTTTAACATAGATGTTGGATAGAGTAGTGTGTAGAGGACTCGCGGCGTGGAAAGCCAAGGGCCTATCCATCTATCATCAGAGATAACTTTGTGGCACAACCCATACACCGCAGGCGATCTCAAACGAACAGGCATGGAGCTGCGAGCGCAGCGTCCCGCAATGTTTTCACACGCATAGAATTACTCGGGCGCAGGCTCAAAGAGCGTAATTCTATGCGTGTTTTTACACTCATAGAATTACTCGTAGTTGTCGCCATCATCGCTATCCTGGCATCCATGCTTTTGCCAGCGCTGACGGAGGCTAAAAACAAGGCCAAGCTCATCGCCGACTGTGGCAATCTCAGACAGATAGGGGTTGCGGGCGCTCTGTACACGACCGATCACAACATGCACTTTCCGTTAAATATTTACGGTCAAACGTGGACAAGTGGTCCATCGAGGTGGCTCGGCAAGCAAGGAACCATTGGCGGCAATGGGGTCACCCAGCGCCCTTTGAACACGTACCTCGGCTACGACACTGACGGTGAGGAAGTCCCGATCGCACGATGCTCGATGGACTACAGCTGGCTCAGAGAAGGTAAGCACAATTTCTACGACGGCTACGGCACCTCCTTTGTGGGGTCGCCCACTGATCATATCTTCACCGGTCTCAGCCCATGCGGCATTCAAGAAATCGGGCCGTTGCCGAACGCTAACGGCAAAAATAAGCCTTGGAAATCGGCTACTGTCGAAAGTATCGATAATCCTACGACGATGGTTTTTATGGCGAATCAAGCAGCAAAAAATCATCTCATGGGGTCATGCCACTATGGCTCGCCGTACAACCAGGATTTCGGCACTTGGGATCCACATGGGGGTTACAGGTTTCCCTTCAGCTTTGTCGACGGACACGTGGCGGTCCATAAGGTGTGGCCCGGCAAAGGCTTCGCGATCGACGCCGGCGGTGATCCGTCGTGGCTGGAGGATATTGACTTTACGGACGGCGTCGGAGGTCAGAACTTAAGTACGGGCTGTGCCGCCCCGGTGGAATTTCGGCTTGGCACCCCACAGCCCAAGCCCCCCTGCCACGATGATCTCCCATGAAGCCGAGTGACCACCGCGTCCTCTTCAACGCCGGCTGCAACTTCCTCTTTGCCGCCGACTACCGACCTGTCGAAGACCGGCCCGGTCGGCTACTGGCGAGTCTTCGACCCGCAAGCGAAGCGCCGCGGCTTACCACCCCCACGCCCAATCACCCATCTGTCCGGGAGCAATCCTATGGCCAAGAATTCTAAGGGAAATTCTAAGTGATTGGAAATTCTAAGGGACAGGCCCGTTTAATCCCGCGTTTAATCGTTTGGCCAGCCGCGTTATTGCAGCAAAGCACTGTCAGAGAGGGTGATAGACACTACGAAGAAAATCAACGCCTATACAGGTGCGCTTCTGCAATGAAAAAGTTGCGCGAAGCGCTTAGTTCAACTTGGAGATCACCGGCGGGGCGCCGCCTTAGCGGCGTTCCGCGTTCGGTGGATCGACGTGGTTGGCGGGCGGGCGCGACGGTTGATGTTGTTGCGGATTCCGCGTTTGGTTTCGCATCGAATGCGGAATTCGCATTGGCATTACTATTGACGTGGATCGCGGGTTCCGCAAATCCATTTGCAATTGCTGATTCCGCATCACCTGGCGAATTCGGGGTTCAATCTCGCCAGGAGGCGAATGAGTTGATTGCAAGTTCCCCAAGCGCCCGGAGAGTTACAAGAGAATGTCCCCAGGTCAGCCCCAACCAGCCGCCATAAGCGGTGCCCGACTCACCGCTTGTGGGGTAGAGTTTTCGTGAAACACATTGCGGTAGAATGAGAACTGTAAAGCGGCACCGGGCCTACGTATTCCCGGGATTTTGACCATAGGACACGAATCATTAGTCATCTTCCCTCCAGTAGCATCGTAATCCAACATGGTCATTTTCGCACGCAGATGATTTTGAGCGTGGCAGGCTGCAAAAAACATCGAAATCGGCCGCCTATGGGATGGTTGTGTTTCGCACACTTGATTTGTTGGCACGAAGATGTACCTATTCACTCAATGACTCCGATCCAATATTTTTCCCGTACTCCTGAACTGACGGGGGATGTTTCGACTGGTGCCTGGGCGAAGCTGTTGTGGCATGAGCAGTTCACTACGCCCGCCCGGCCTGACGCCCAGCCGACGCCGGGCACGTCCTTTGCCATGGCCCATGACGGGGACAGTCTCTTCTTCGCTGTCAAGTGTAAAGCGCTTGCAGGAGAAGCGCCAGAAGAGCTCGCTCGCGAGAATGTACAGATCCAGCTTGATTCGGAACGCCGCGGACTGCGATCGGGCATTTTTGTCTGCTACACGGATGGCAAGGCTTCGTCGGCGATCGAGCTCGAAGCGGATGGCAAGGAAGCATGGTTGGGCGAGGTCGGGTATGGCTCCCGATTGCAGGCCGGCGGGTGGTCGATGGTGCTCAAAGTGCCGCTCAGTCAGCTCGCTCATGTTGAGGAAGGTCTACAGCGAATCCAATTCAATGTGTCCCGGGTGCTGCGTGCACACGGAGCGCCGGATAGTTTGTTGTCCTATCCAGCACTGAAAAACATCCACTTCTGGCGGCCGAGTAACGCCACCGGTGAAGCCGAGTTTGAAGAGCCCGAGCGACTCAAGGCGTATGCCTGGGCCGTCCGCCGCGCCGGGCGCGGCAGGCTACGCCAGAATAGTGGCGATACGGCCAGCCCTGAACCCGGCCGAATGGTCTGTCTTCAAGGGGTCGTGTCAACCAATTTGTCCAACACCGTGCAGGATGTGGATCTGCGCGCTGAATTCATCGAAGCCGGCAAAGCGCCGTCGGCACGGACAGAACGCCGCCTGCGGATCAGCGCCGGCGCGTCCCACCTGGAAAACATCGAATTTCCCGTTCCCGACGGGTTCAACCATGGGTTGGTTCATGTTTCGCTGCATGAGCCGGACAGCGGCCGCTGCCTCAGCGAGAACCGTATCCTCGTCGATGCTGAGGAGCTTTCGTGGAAAGAACATTTCGTCAAGCGTGGCGACGGTCAAGGCGGTTACACGTGTCTGGCGGCTCAGCAGCAGGTGTTGCCACTGTACGACGGCTGCCCGACCGTCCCCTACGGCCTCGCCACCATGGACAACGGCGAAGTCATGTGCGCTGCTACTGCTCAGCCATTGGTTGGCGGACAGCCGGAACAGACGCTGATCACCTTCAGTGCTGACGGTGGCGCGACTTGGGCTGAGTACATTGTGCTGGACGGCATTCACACGCGACCGATGATGTTGGTGTACCTCGGCCGGGGCGAGGTCACGTTTGAATCAGGTGACACCACCGAGCAGCTGCGGCTGTACAGCCACGACTACGGGCGCACGTGGGACGAGCGCGTTGCGGCGCAGCCGGCGCCGGACGGCCAGACGCTGGGCTTTGAAGGCAGTCCACTGGTCGATCGCGACGAGCAGGGCAACGCCATCCGCATCGCCCAGACCGGACAGACGTTGGAGGGCGCGTCGCCGAACTGGACAATCCGCGAATACATTCGCTGGTCGGAAGACGGCGGGCGCACCTGGCCTCGCGTCGATTCGCCCGAGGCATGGCGCACCACGGAGACGTATGACGGCAAAACGTTCGACTTCAGCTGCAACGAAGGTGCATTGGTCCGGGCGGCCAACGGCGACCTCGTGGCGGCGCTGCGTACCTGGGTGCCACCGGAGTTTCACCACCATCCGTATTTCGTCGACTGCCTGGAAGGAACGGCCGTTTCAATTTCCAAGGACGACGGCGCCACGTGGTCACCGAACAAGATGCTTTTCGAAGGGGGTCGCCACCACCCCACACTGCTGCGCATGGCCAACGGCGACCTGGTCATGGTCCTTATCCGCCGGATCGATTTCAGCAACGGCAAACTGGTCAGTTATCGGCGCGGCTGCGACGCTGTGATCAGCCGCGACCACGGCGAGACTTGGGATGTCGAGCACCTGTATGTGCTCGACGATTTCCTCTACTGCAAGGGCGAAGACTGGATGCGCGGCGCCTGCGGACACCTCAGTTCGACCCTGTTACCTGACGGATCCATCCTCACCGGCTATGGCCGAGACAACGTCGGCGGCGTGCTGATCCGCTGGACGCCGTAGCCGGGATGGCTGTGCGTTACCCAAAGATTTACGTAAGCGTTAAGCTGGAGCGTCAGGTAAGACGTGCCGCGCCACTCGAGGCCCGCCCAGCTTTCAACGGCGGGTTTTAACCATGAAGAGCATGAAGGACATGAAGGTAAGGACAGTGCAGAAAATCATCCGTTTCGGCATTGCCAACGATGCCCGTCGCAACAGCCCCAGATGCGACCGCACACGTAGCAGTTCGAGAAAACGACTAAGGCGCATTTCCAGCCGGAGTGGCGTCTCCCAAAACCAAAGACAAGTGAAATGCCGGCAGACCTCGAAACCAGTCTCGCGCAACATCTCGGCCAACACCAAGGGCCGGAAGGCCGGGTGCAAGGGCAACACTTCCTGCCAGTAACGGTGTGCATTGCACAGCTTATACCACCGACCGGGCATCACCATCAACGCCGGCAACATGTACCCGGGATACAGGTGCAACGACACACAAGGCGTGGACAATGACAGCCACCCGCCAGGCTTGATTCTCGTGAAGCAATAGCGCAAGTG
>CAJWLW010000355.1 GCA_913042885.1 uncultured Lentisphaeria bacterium
GTGAGCGAGCTTGACGCTGACGCCGAGCCTGGTCGCGGCGGTCCGATTGGTGAGCATCGGGCTTTCCTCAATCTGCTTGAGGATCTCGAGCTCGTGAAGATTGTTCTGTTCGAGCTTCGGCATGCTATGGCGCTATCGTTTCCATTGGTAACGATAGCGCCGCAGCCGGCGGATTGCAAGACCTGCCGCGATATTCGATATGCGGAATACTCGCGTACACCGTCGGTAATCCAGTCGTTGGAGATGAAAGGTCAACAGAACCGGTCGGGGGTGTTGATGATTACCCGGCCGGCGCACTATATGCCAATGTAGCGCGGCGCATTCCTGCCTGAGATGGCGACCATTACAGTACAGATTGAATGGCATCTCTATGAGAAGGTCATCGTCAAGCCGATGTGGCAATTTACCCGGCACCGATAAATGGTCCGGCGTTGGGCGCCTATTCGCACTCTGTCTGGGTCGATTTACTTCGGGCGCTTTGTAGCTTCGTGGTAAATCGCCGCGGCTTATTCGAACTGCCGTGTCTTCTGACGCATCGCGAAATCGCAGAGGACAATCGCCGCCATCGTTTCGACAATCGGTATGGCGCGTGGTACAACGCACGGATCGTGACGGCCCTTCGCTTCGAGGGTCACGGGCTTGCCATCGAAGTCCACGGTCTCCTGTGGCCGGCTGATCGTTGCCGGCGGTTTGAAGGCGATACGGAAGTGAATGGGCTCGCCGTTGGAAATTCCGCCCTGAACGCCGCCGCTGTTATTGGTGGTTGTGCCCAGCCGCCCCTCACGGCCAACGAAAGGATCGTTGTGGGCGGAGCCCAACAATTCGGTGCCGGCAAAGCCCGAACCGATCTCGAAACCTTTTGTTGCCGGTATCGACATCATTGCCTGCGCCAGTTTTGCCTCCAGCTTGTCGAACACGGGTTCGCCCCAGCCGGCCGGGACGCCGCGACAGACGCAACTGACCGTGCCGCCCAGAGAATCACCCGCCTCACGGGCTTTGACGATCGCTGCCAGCATCTGTTCATGTACGGCACTCGGAGCCCGGACTTCATTGGCATCGACGAGCTCACGTGTGAGCGTGTTGACGTCCACTGGCCCGGTCGGGATGTCCGCTACAGAACTTACCCAAGAAACAATCTCGATGCCGTAGTAGGTCTGCAGAATCTTCTCCGCTACAGCGCCCGCCGCAACCCGGCCTATGGTTTCCCGGGCGCTGGATCGTCCGCCGCCGCTCGATGCGCGGATGCCGTACTTCATCTGATAGGTGTAGTCGGCATGTGACGGCCGCGGCACGTTGCTCATCTCTTTGTAGTCGCCGGGGCGTTGGTCACGGTTCGCAACGAACATGGCGACCGGTGTGCCCAGTGTCACTCCATTTTCCGTGCCGGACAGGATCGTCACCGCGTCCTGCTCCTTGCGGTCCGTCGTGACAATGCTTTGCCCTGGGCGTCGCCGGTCGAGTTGCGGTTGCACATCAGCCTCCGTCAGCGGGAGATTCGGTGGGCAGCCGTCGACGATCACGCCGATCCCTTTACAATGGGATTCGCCAAAGGTCGAGACAATGTAGTTTGTGCCGAAGGTGCTTGACATAACGTCCTTGAAATTGAGCTAAACGGTTTATCGTGAGCACATACCCTATTGTCGGCTCGGTAATATTTCCAGTTTAGGAGGTTTCAGGTTTCAGATTTCGGTGAAGAGAAGACCGTGCTGGAGCAGCTAAATTTGAGGCACGGGCAGGGATACGAAAATTTGAACTCTACCCCAAGCTCCCATTAAATCTTCAATTTGTCTTCACCCACCACCTGAAACCTGACACCCCCACTTGCTCTACCCGGCCTTGATCCACATCACCATCACGATCACGATGTTGTACAGCGAGTGGGTCCAGGCCGCGACCCCGAATCCGCGGGTCAGCAAGATTATGTTCAGAGCCAGTCCGAAAAGGAAACGAAATACGAAGGACGACGCATCGAAGACATCGCTCATTGTCCCGATGTAATGCACCAGGCTGAAGACAAAAGCCCCGGCAATCGCTGCCAGCGTATATGCCAGCGCCTTTTGCTCGATTGCAAGGCAAAGCAGCCAGGCCAGACCGACGACGACGATGACGCGAAACACCATCTCCTCGTACAGTCCGGCGCCGATCGACAGGGCCAGTTGCAGGCCTAGATCGAGGTTCGAAAAGTCGCTCTCCACGTCGGCCAGCGGCAGATGCGCGAACAGTTGTCCGACGGCAAACGACAAGACGAGCCACAGGAAAATCGCGTAGACGAGGCCCTCGAGGACGATCAACGACAGATAGCGCAGACGGATATCGATTTTCTTGCGGCGCTCTGCCAGGATGATAAAGATGCCGATCAGCAGCACGATGGTGCCCATCGATAAATGCCATTGGCCGCCAATCTTCGACAACGCCGTGGTCAACCATACATCCGCACTCACGCGGATCATCACCGCGTCGTCCTTGTTGCAGGCGAGAATCAGAAACTCGTAGGCAAACAGCAACGGCAGGATAGCCAGGAAACTGTATGTCCATGTCCGGGTGTTGCGCACATACGTGCGGACGGGCCCCGGTGGGGCCGGTGCCTCGGCTGGTGCTGCCGTTGCCGGCTCTGTCTGGTCACTGGTCAATGTAAAAACTCGCCGCGGCCGGAGACAAACAGATTATACCATTCCTCCCGCGTGATCTCGACGTCGAGGCATTGCGCCTGCTGTCGAAGGCGCGTCGCGTGCCGACTCCCGATGATCGGCTGGATGCCCGCCGGATGGCGTAGAATCCACGACAACGCAATGACTTCTGGCTGGGTGTCATGCGCCGCAGCGACTTCAGTCAGCAGCTCGTGCAGCTTACACAAATGCTCGTCATCGGGTGGCGGTGTCGAGGCAAGACGCCCGCCGGCCAGCGGTCCCCAAGCCTGGATCAGTATATCATGTTCACGGCAATACTCGATTATACCCGTGGTACCAATTGGGTTCGGTGCCCGTTCGACCGTACAGATTCCTCCGTCGATCGCGTCTGTATGCAAGAGACTGTACTCTATCTGGTTAACCGCGACAGGCTGCTTTAAGTATTTGCGCAACAGAGAGATCTGTGCTGCCGTATGATTGCTGACACCGAACACCAGCACCTTGCCTGCTGCCTGCAGTTCGTCGAATGCGGCAGCGACCTCCAGCGGTTCAACAAGCGGGTCCGGTCGATGCAGCAGCAGGATGTCGATATGTGTGACCCGTAGCCTCTTCAGGCTGCCTTCGACCGCTGCGACAATGTGGGTGCGGCTGAAATCGTAGTGTCCGGGTTCACCGGTTGCGGTGTCGGGCAGGCGAATCCCGCATTTTGTCTGCAGTACCATGCTGTCTCGTAGATCGGGATTGTCGGCGAGCACCTCACCGAAGGCGGTCTCTGATTTGCCGAGGCAGTAGATGTCGGCGTGATCGAAGAGATTGATACCCGCTTCCAGGGCAGCGTCAACCGCGGCACGGGCGTCCTTCACGGCATTGGGCTGCAGCGGGGCGTTATTCCACTTACCGCCGTAGCCCATGCAGCCTGCGCCGAGCCGGGATAAAGGAAACGGGATTGCCGCGAGTTCAATCACCAGCAGTCAGCTGAAATTGAGGCTGATGGATCAATCATGGGCCATGCATGGATGGTACCAAAGGGGGGATTCGAACCCCCACCCTCTTATCGAGGACTAGGACCTGAACCTAGCGCGTCTGCCAATTCCGCCACTTTGGTCCAGACATGGAACGGCAATCATACTATCGCTTTATCTGATCGTCAACTGTTGCCCAGCAATATCTTTGTAAATTCTATTCATTGCATGCCGAACCCACTGCGCCCCCCCCTGGCATGTTACCTGCAATCCATTCGGTAAAAAAATCCTGTGTCAGTCGTCAAAATAGGCAAAAAAGGCATTTTTCCAACATCCCCTTCGGTGACGCGAAAATGTGCGAATCCCGCCGAAGTTCGCCGATTTTTCGCTCGACGTTATCCAGTTCAGCGACGGTAAAGAGGCGGCCGCGGTTGCACTTGCCGGCACGTTGGCGACAATCCTTAAAAGCATCCGCCCGAACACTGTTTCAACAATGTTCGGGCGGAAAAGTTTCTCGTATTTCAGTCCGTCGACTTACTGCTCGCATCTATGAAATGAACTTCGTATACCCAAGCTCGTTTCCAGTCTGGTTCGGACGATTTACGTTGATCAGGTAGAGCACCTGGTTGGGTTTGAACGACTACCACTGACTGGCCCGGCGCCGCAACCACGCGGCGCCGAACTCATATTTTACCGATGCCACCGCCACCACCACCACGGGCGACCGTGGTGGTAGTAGTGGTGGTGGTGGTGGTGGTCATCCTTATCCTCATCCTCGAGCACCGTAATTGAGTAGTCGACCATGGTCGTGTTGCCGCATTCATCGGTCCCTCTCGCCGTCCACTTGATCACTGTGCCGGGAGCGCCGCTGTTGATGATCGTGATCGTCGCACCGCGGATCCTTACCTTGCTATCGTCATCATCGTCGTCGTCGTCGTCGTCGTCGCCGGGAGGTACAAAGACAACCTGACCGATTTGAACCCTCGCGTCGCTGCACACGTCTGTGGCGGTCGCCGTGAAGGAAACACTGTCGTCATCGTCGTCGTCATCGTCGTCATCGTCGTCGCCATCGAACTCCGTGATGTCGTAGACGGTGCACTCCACTTCCGGCGGTGTCGTGTCGACGACGGTGATCGTCTGCGTGCAGCTGCTCCAGTTGCCGCACTCATCGACCGCTCTCCAAGTGCGCGTGACCACACCGGTATTCTCGCAGTCTTCCACAAAAGTACTGATCGAGCTGATGCTCACACTGCTGCAACTGTCGCTGCTGGTCGCGGTGCCCAGGGTTTCCTGATCCGTCGCCTCGCCGCACTCGACCGTCGCATCTTCCGGACACTCGATCGAAGGCGCCGTCGTGTCGACAA
>CAJWLW010000356.1 GCA_913042885.1 uncultured Lentisphaeria bacterium
CGATATCGGTGACACCGATCTGCCGGGCGAGAACGAGTTTCTCGTCGGTCAACGGACGGATGGCGAGTGCGAGTCGCATGGTTACGCCGGGACCTCACACACGAATCCGGCTTCCACCAGCATCCCCTTCTGCATCGCGACGCCGTAGCCGCCGGCAAACGGTTCGCGGCCGCCCGGCGGGATCGCCGTAAGCACGGTCTCCAGGACTTTGACATTCTGGATGACGGCGAAGCTGAACGGCAAGCCGGGATTCAATTTGATGAATTCCATGATATTCCTTCGGTATGGTGTAGAGGCGCGTAGAATGATCGTCTTCGGCCGTTGATGAAAACTCTACAGTACGAATTCGAAAACGAAAATCGGTGCTTAACTTTTCGCATAGACGGCCGAAGCCGACCGTTCCACAGCACGGCCAGTGGCGAAATCGCCGACAACAGTTATTTTCATGTCCCATGAGCACAAGCACAATTCTCTATCTGTCGCGCCAGGATGTTGAAAGCCTGAACTTCTCGATGCGCGAGATCATCGATGCAGTCGAGGCGATGTTCTCGGAGAAAGGCGAAGGCCGCGTCGAGATGCCGCCGAAGCCGGGCATTCATACACGGCCCGACGCATTTATTCACGCCATGCCCGCCTATATCCCGAGCCTCGAAGCGGCGGGTGTGAAGTGGATTTCGGGCTATCCCGGCAACCAGCAAAAGCAATTGCCCTACATCAACGGGCTGCTGCTGCTCAACGACCCGGACACCGGCCTGCCGACCGCTGTCATGGATGCGACCTGGATCACCGCGCAACGAACCGGCGCGGCCACTGCTGTCGCCGCGAAACACCTGGCGCGCCCCGACAGCAGCAGTGCCGGGATCATCGCCTGCGGGGTACAGGGCCGCAGCAACCTCGAGGCCCTGGCCTGCATTTTTCCGATCAGCCGCGTCAAGGTCTACGACATGCATCGACAGGTGGCAGACCAGTTCGCCACCGACATGGCGCCGGTCGTCGGTGCCGAGATCGAAGTGGTGGATACGCCCGAGCAGGCAGTCGTCGATCTCGACCTGGTCGTCACCAGTGGTCCGATCCTCAAGCACCCGCAGCCAGTGATCGAAGCCGACTGGCTCGCCCCGGGCGCTTTCGCCAGCCCCGTCGACTTCGATTCCTACTGGCAGGGCCCCGCCCTGCAGCAGGCCGACAAACTGGCGACCGATGATCTCGCGCAGATGGAATACTATCGCAGCGAAGGGTATTTCGAAGAGACTCCGCAACCATACGCCGACCTTGGCGAGATTGTCGCCGGTCGCAAGCCCGGACGCGAACGCGACGACGAGCGTACCATCAGCGTCAATCTCGGCATCGCGCTGGAAGACATGGCAACTGCCATTCGAATCTACCGGCGTGCGGTGGAAACCGAGGCCGGCACGCGACTGCCGCTGTGATGGAACAGACCGATCAAACGCTGTTGCTTGCATAACAACTGCACCAACCTTATCTTTCCCAAACCCCGGCTTGGCGGATCGGATTGCTGCCGCAGAACATAGCGCGGCACATCAGGGATATCAGATCATGGTAAAGTTCATCGGATGGATACTCGCCGTTTTTGTGATCGCCATGTACTTGAGCATGTCCGCGGCCACAAAGAAGAAAATCGCCGCAGAGCAAACGCTGGTTGACAATGACATGGACGGCAAGAAAAAACGGTCCAAGAAAAAACTGGACAAACACCGGGCCGAAGTCCAAGAAATCCAACTATTGCTGGCCGGCGAGATCTCCACAACGGCCGAGCTGCAGGCAGCGTCCGATCAACTGAAGGCGGACTTCGCCGCCGCCAGGGCCAGCAACGAAGAGTTGACCGAACGCAGAGATGAACTAGAGATCCAGAAAGAGCAGCTAAAGAGCGACCAGATCGACGGCAAACAGAACCTGGCGCAAGTGAGCTCTTCGATCGCGCACGCCGAGAAAAATGTCGGCAAACTGCGCCAGGCAATCAAGTCGGTGACACCGAAAGAATAGATTCTTCGCTATGGCATCGATCAAACCAAGATTTTCGGCCGCCGGGAAGCGGGATAATAAGTCGCCGGTGGCGGTCACATTCGCAGCACTGGGCTGGCTGCTGTTCCTGTTCTTGTGCTGGAAATGCACCAGCACGCTGTCCCATAGGCGTGAGAAGATCGCGGAGATCGGGGTGAATCACGCCGAGCTCCACAAAACACTGCAGGCAAGGATCGCCAAACAGAATTCGCAAGTGAACCGCCTCAAACTCAAAACCGGTACCGATATCAACGACAACAACACTGAGCAGGCCAAGCTGATTGGGATGAACAACGCGCTGGAGCCGCGGCTTGAAACTACCAGGGCCAAGGTCGCCGAACTCGAAACCGCAGTGGCGACGCTGGAAGAGGAAATCGGCGGCACTCGGGATTCCCTGGCCGTTTCCAACGAGGACATCAAAAGCCTCGAAACGAAGCTCGACGAACTGCTTCAGGAAAAGGAGAAACTCATCGACGATTATAAGAGCCGGTACGTGGAGATGAAGGCGGTCTACGAAACCAAACGCAGGGAGGAAGACGCTATGCAGCTCGGGCACTTCTACTCTTCGCACCGCCACACGCCGTTCGCACCGGCCGCCGCGTTCTTCACCGGCGAGAAGCTGTACCAGACCGAGGACTTTCCGTTCGCGGCAAAGCACTACGGCGAAATCCTGCGGCGCTATCCCAAATCGGAATACGCCTCCTACGCCATCGAACGCATCGAGCAGCTCAACAAACAACAGCTGTACCAGCCGCAGGAAGTTGGATTCCATCCCTGGCGCATTCTCAGCATCATCGACAATCCGTGACCAAGCCACGAGCCCCCCGCAACCGCACGATCGTTCTCAGCGCCGCTGACCACGAGCGCCTGAAGCCGCGGCTGCGAACTGCACAACGTCGTTTCGAGCTGGATGAAATCCGCAACCGCACGATCTGCGGCGACACCCTCGAAACTCTCGATGCGTTGCCGGATGCCTCCATCGATCTGCTCTTCGCCGATCCGCCGTACAACCTCGACAAGACGTTCAACACCCGCCGCACCAAAGCCGTCGATACAGAAACCTACAGCGCCTGGCTGGATAGCTGGATGGCGAAACTGCCGCGGCTCATGAAACCAAACGGCAGCCTGTACTTCTGCGGAGACTGGCGCTCGTCTGCCTCGATCCAGACCGTCGCCGAGCGCTATTTCAAAGTGCAAAACCGCATCGCCTGGGAACGTGACAAGGGGCGCGGGGCGAAGACCAATTGGAAAAACACCTGTGAAGACATCTGGTTCTGCACGATGTCCAGGTCATGGACATTCAACGTCGACGACGTGAAGCTGCGTCGACGTGTCATCGCCCCATACACCGACAGCGACGGCAAGCCCAAGGACTGGCAGCAGTCCGACGCCGGCAATTATCGACTGACGCATCCGTCCAACCTCTGGACCGACCTCACCGTGCCCTTCTGGTCGATGCCGGAAAACACTGATCACCCGACGCAGAAACCGGAGAAGCTTCTGGCCCGGATCATTCTCGCCAGCTCGAATCCAGAGAATGTCGTCTTCGATCCGTTTCTGGGTTGCGGAACAACATCGGTAGCAGCGAAGAAACTGGGCCGCGATTACATCGGCGTGGAGATTGACGAGACCTATTGTCTACTGGCCGAGTATCGCCTCGAGCTGGCGGAATCCAACCGCACCATCCAGGGCTACGAAGACGGGGTGTTCCGGGAACGAAATTCCTGAGTACCACGAGCCGCCGGGCTGGTGATTCACGAGGACTGGGAAATACCCTATTCTTCGGCCGACCGTTGCTGATTGAAGAATTTCTGCAGCAGTGCCAGGCATTCCTCCTGCAACACGCCGGAGACCACCGGCACATTGTGCAGCATACCGCTGAATCCGGTGATGTCGATGGCACTGCCGGCAGCGCCGCTGCGCGGATCGGTGACACCGAAAACCAGGCGGCCCAGGCGGGTATTCACGGCGGCACCGGCACACATCGCACACGGCTCCTTGGTCACGTACATCGTCGCTTCGACCAAGCGCCAGTCCTGCAACTGCGCCGACGCCTGGGTGATCGCCAGAATCTCCGCGTGTGCCGTGGCGTCATTGAGCAGCTCGACCTGGTTATAGGCTCGGGCAACGACCTGGCCGTCGTGCACGATCACTGCGCCCACCGGCACTTCCTCCGCTTCGAAGGCTTTCTCGGCCTCGCGCAGCGCCATGCGCATATAGGTTTCATCATCCGGGGAAAGCAGGTTCATGGCGGAAGATAACCTGTTTTTGCAGCGTCGGCAATACTCTGGCAGCTGGCGTTCAACGAGCGCCAGTGACAACTCCGCCGGCGCGTCGGTCGCCGGCCCATAGACATTCCACAACGACCGGCGACGATTCTTCTCGAACCCTTCGAAAGCTTCGGCCTCCGCCAGGCTTACCAGCGCCTGTTCGTTACTGTAACTCTCTGAAGTCAAGCGATCGACAGGGGGGGGCATCGTTACGGGACGGCTCGGTATGATGGCCGCAATGGATACCGCCACTCGTACTGGTCATCGGCATCGACAATCGCCGGGGCAGACGGGGACAAGGGCGTGCACGGCATAGATGCCGCCGTGCTGGCCGGCCTCGTGGATGGAGGGAGGTGGTCGCGCCGGCTATTTACAGACCGCGACGACTACGGTTCCAGAGGGATCGACTTCAGGTAAGCACGGCGCTTGGAATTGGACAAGGCGTCCCATTCCTTGAGGAAATCCTTTTTGCCGCCGGTGCCAAATTTCTTTTCGATCCAGACCAGCACGTCAGCTGGAAACTCGATTCCCCTGTGCTCCTCCTCGTAGACTTTCAGGTGCATGCTGATATCGACCCAGTGCGCATCACTGCGTTCGAGCTCGAA
>CAJWLW010000357.1 GCA_913042885.1 uncultured Lentisphaeria bacterium
GTCTGGATCCAGGCGAAGCCTTTGTTGCTCAGGTTCATGCCCCAGGCAAGTCCGCCGGCACCGGTAACGCTGGCATTTGACTCCACGAGTGCGGCATCGGTTATGTAGCCCAGCCCATTGATGAATTCCGAGAGGATCGACAGGTGTGCTACCATCGCCTGGCCAGTCGTCGAATTGTCGAACAACGGCCAGTTACCGCCGTCGGCCCATTTGAGCGGGGTCATAGCGGCGCCTGCTGCGACGCCGGCCCAGACACTGTTGTGCATGTGTGCCGGTTCGCTGGCGCCACCGGTTGTATCGCCACCGATCTCGGCGTGGAAGACAGGCTTTCCAGACGTCCGCATGGTGCGCGTTTCAGTTGCGATCGTATTGCCGACGGCAACATCGTCGAATTGCTGTGAGAATGAATCGGAACATCGCATATCGAGCCCGGCGTCGTAAGAGGCGTCATTATAATTACTTACGGTCATCGGATATTCTGACAAGGCGTTGTTGCGATACGGGTCGAGCCCGGAGAAGTATGCCTGCGCTGAAGTGATCCAGGCGTTGGTTTGTGTCGGGTTCTGGACGAAACCCACGGTACCGTCGATCTCGACGACCAGCACCCAGCCGGCGATGGCACGGCTGTGGCCCCAGCGCGCCATGACGTAGCGCAGAAAATGCTTCTGAAGCTTCCACTGCTCCGTGTCGTTGCCACCGCCGGCGTCTGTGAGGAAGAAATCGGTGGGAGTCGTGATGGTATTGTAAGGGTTGTTGTACCACCAATGATTGGCGCTGCCGCTCCAGGGGTGCGTTTCGTCACGCAATTGGCCATGTGACCAGATGGCGGGCAGCAGGTAGACGTTGTTCGTCTCGGCGCGCTCGACCAGACCGTCAAGATACTGACAGGCTTCCTGGTTATAGTTGCCGAGGCCCTGCTCCAGGTTCTCGATCGCCGTGCGATCATCCCAGTATGGTTCGGCTGCTGAGGTCGAGGCCCGTTCGGCCCACGGCACTCCCATCCAGTAGCTCATGAGGTTTTCGCCGTTGGCTGCCATGTCCGTAAAGCTCGGAACTTCAAGGTCGTACTGCCAGCCGTTGTTGTGGCCGACAGCGAACAACGGCTCGCCGCTGGATAGTTCCAGGTATCGGTCGGTGAGCCGGGGCCAGCCGGGGTCCCCCAGATCGACACAGGTGAAACTGCCGCCTACCCATGTGTCTGTGCCACTGGCATCGGTGACGGTCACGGTGAAGGTCCATGCTCCGGTCAGTCCGGGAGAGAAACGAAGGTGCCAGCCGCTGCCATCGAAAAATCCATTGACGTCCCAATCGCTGGCGTCGGGTCCCGTGAAGGTCGCGTTGAGGTCGATGCCATTGTCAGCAGGGTCGGCGTTGAAGAATTTCGTCGCAACGACGTCTGCCAGCGTGATGTCTAGTTCCAGCTTGCCGTGCCGTGGCGTCTGCAGTGGATTGACCGGCGCGTCGATGGCGACGTTACTGATCGTGATCGGGCTTCCTTGATCGTCGAGCTCGATATGCAGTTTGCCGGCGCCGGAGACCATGTCGATGCCGGGCGCGCCGATATCCTGGGCGAGCGCCGTAAGTCGGGCCTCCAGGTCCCCGGCGGTTCGCGTTGGATCTTCTTCGAGGAGCAGCGCGGCTGCCCCGGCGACGGTCGGCGCACTGAAGGATGTACCGAAGGAGGCGCCGTAGGTTCTGCTGTCCGTGCCGTCGGGCGCGGTAATGTTTGGTTTCTGCCGGCCGTCGTTGGTCGGGCCGTTGCCCGAGTAGTTTGCCACGGACGGATTCGCATTGGTCCACCCCGCTTGGTTGATTGCCCCGACGGTGTAGGTGCCGTGGGCGTTGGCTGGGTCCATCAAAGCCGATGCGGCAACGGCATGTTCCACATTGTTGTTGAAGCTGAAGAGAGTGATGTCGAGGTCGGCGGTGGGGCCGGAGAATGCATGGACCTCGATGGTGTAGGGCGTGAGGTTCGTGTCGAGGGTGAAGGTGACTGCTTCGGACGGCGTCTCTGCACCGGACTGCGGTCCCGTGCTCGAGGCCACCACGAGGTCGTTCTTGTCGTAGATGTAGAGATCGAGGTCGGTCTCTGAATTGCCGTATTGATTCCAGTTGAGGAACAGTTGCACCGTAGTGAACTGCGTCGTGATATCGAGGCGGTCGTCGTTGGTCGCGAAGTCGAGGAAGTCATCGCCGTCGTCATCCACCCATCCACCGCGCCAGTGGCGCAGCGCGGAGTTGCCCGCGGACAAGCTCCAGAATACGCCGTCGTTGTCGCGTGAGTTGTTGACGACGACGTTGACCGAACCTGTATCGTCGTAGTAGCTGGCAAGCACCCAGCCGACGGAGTGATTGACAATGCGAATGTTGTTGTCGGCGATGTAGGCGGTGGCGTTTTGCAGATCGACGGTGTCAACCGCCTTGATGCAGTGGATCTCGGCGCCAGGCGCCATGTCCGCGAGATGTTCGGCGACACCAACGCCATGGCTACTGCCCGTTTCGATAGCGTCGTCGTTGGTACCGGGCAGGTTGACAATGACGATGTTCGGCAGTTCGCCTTCCGCGATACGGGCCGCCAGGCCGGTGAACCCGAGGTCGATGACTGCAACCTTCACCCCAGTGCCGTCGATGCCCGCACCATGCACGATATCGGCACCGGTCAGCGCGACGCTTTCCGACAGGTTCGGACCTATGTCGGCGAGCGCGAGGGTCGCCATCCGCGCTACGCGATAGTGCTTGTTGCCTTTCAACTGCAGGACTTTGTCCGGTGGCATGAGAACGCGAATGAACGAGTCCGACACGGCATCCACTTGACCGCCGATTCGCTCGAGGGCGTCGAGATCTTCATCGCGCGCCGTGCCATCGACAGGTTCGAGGATGACCGGCAACAGAAGCTTGCCGTTGCTGTAGTAGACCTGTTGTCCGTAGTACTCGGCCAGTTCTTCGCATATCTCGTTGCCTGCCTGCTGGTGAGCGCTTACCAGGTCATCGAGTTGGGTGCCGATGCGTGCACCCAGGGCCGCGCGTGCGCTTGGCACGCCTGCACAACAACATCCAATCACCGCCCAATGAAGGCAAAACCTTCGAAGGCGCTGGAAACGGATTGTCTTGATTTTTCTCCCCACCATGGATCAAATTCCTTAGCGGCTGTTCTTAACTGTCGTCGTTGTGTCGGCGCAAAATTGTTTCATTTTCTCTGCGGTCCCATCCAGTTCAAATGCAGGCTGTCCCATTCGGCCTGTGGGCAAAGCAGCACAATGACCGTGTCACCACGTGCTGCCTCGTAGTCCATTACGTTTTTCGCCAGCGACCGGTAAATGCTCATGGATTTCGACACATGCTGCGGCGGTTTTTCGAAACCGGCCTCAGCCAGCATCGTCGCCAGTCGCTGCGGCGTGTTGCTGTCGAACTCGCCATAGCGTCTGTCCGCGTCCACCAGGATGCAAAGCTGCTGTGCATCGCCCGCGACGGTCCGCGCCATGCGCGTCTTACCCGGTCTTGCAGCCCGTTCGACGGCAGTGACGATGGCGGCGACGCCGCCGCTGCGTGTGAACGTCATCGGCGTTGCTCCCGCACCTGGTATTGCCTCGGGCGATTCTGTCGTCGCCGTTTCTGTGACAACAGGTTGTTCCAGCAGTGGTGGCGGTTCGGTGATGTCGATCGTGTTGGTTTCCTCCACATTTGTGCTGAATTGCCAAAAAGCGATGCCTGCGCCAACGATCACAAGGAGCGCTGCGACGATGGTCGTTTTACTCATGGGTGCACATCCACACTGGCACCGGGCGCAGCCTGCAAATCACCATGATGTTGAAGGGCATGTTGGGATGCTCCATAACCTCTAGATGTGGCTCTGCCCCCTCATGGCAGTGTACGAAATTTGGCTTCAAATTGCAAGTTGCCATGATGTCGCTACAATGCTGATCATCTATCTTTGCCGGAAATCTTTGCCGGATACAGGCAGAGAACAGCACCATTGAGTAGCATTAGCTGTTGATATTACGTAAGATACAGTGAATTTACCAGAAATACAATACCCCGGCTGGATTCTCCGGAGATCTCTCGAATGATGGCAGAAAATGGTATTGGGTCTGAAATACTTCAGGGACGTCCTGTGGGGCGGCATGTGGCCGGGCAGCGACCGTTGCAGCACGCCCTTCATGGTACCGCCGGACAGTGCGGGTGAATTGCTCGAACGCGGTGGTGTTGACGGCAAAATCCTCGCCTGGCGAGATCTGTTTTGTGCTGGCCGGCGCAATCCTGGATGCCCGAAAATGAGTCCGCCGCAAACAGGAGACGGGATGTGGCGTCTTGCCGTCTCCTCAGCGCCACCAATCGGGATCTTTTTCCCAGGACTGCCGTGGCGTGTCGAGTTTTTCGCGCTCTATCATTGAGCCGTAGCGGCGCATCTGGACGTTGTAGAAGATCAGCAGTCCGGCCATCAGCACGCCGAAGAACCAGGAGCCACTGCGAAAAACAATGGCGCAGACGAGACAGATCACCGCTGCGATGATCGCACAAATGATCGAAAGCCTGGCAGCGCGATAGAGGCTGCCGGCCGGGCGTTTTCGGGCGATCAACTCTTCCGCGAGCTGACCGCCGTCGAGCGGCAGAATCGGAACCAGGTTAACCAGGCTCCACACCAGATTGACCATGAACATCGTGTGGATACAGGCGATGACCCAGAAGTTGTTGATCGGCTGCAGAAAGAACAGGGGCGCGATGATCGCGGCGACGATCAATCCGGCGCCGGGGCCGGCGAGAATGTGGATGATCCGCTCGCGCGACTGCGCCAGCGCGCCGCTCGTAGCGAGCCCCATGAAATGCAGCACGATCTGCGGTTGCCCGCCGCCGAAGCGGCGTGCCGTCAGCGCGTGTCCCAGTTCATGCACAA
>CAJWLW010000358.1 GCA_913042885.1 uncultured Lentisphaeria bacterium
GAAACATTCATAAATCCAACGGCTCGCGACAGCGTACGCCGCGCCGTGCGCGTCTATCTCGGAGTGCTGATCCTGGCAGTGCTGGTGCAGGGACTGCTGCACTGTCTCTTCGCCGATCTCCGGGCCGGCGGCGTCTACTGGTTCAACCTGGACAAGGAACGCAACCTTCCGACGTGGTTCTCCGGCATGCTGTTCTTCATCTTCGGTGGTGCAGCCTTTGTTGCGTGCTACTGGGAAAGACGCATCAACCGGACGCAGACACAGGTTTTCAAAATGCCGCTGCTATGGCTCGGCGTTGGTTTGGCAGGGCTCGGGATGTCGCTGGACGAGATCACTATCCTGCATGAAAACATGTTCTGGAAGGAGGTCCGCCAGGCGACCGCGGAAGTCGACAGCACCTGGCGTTACCTGACACAATGGCAGGTGCTCTATGCCGTCCCGATCCTGCTCATGGCGGCGTACATGCTGTTGTTTTTCTCGAACCGCTTCAATGCCAGTCGCGGTGCCAAGGCAGGTGCTTTCGCCGGTCTCAGCTGCTGGTTGCTGGCGTTCTTCCTCGAAGGCCTGCGCCTGCTGTTCAAAGAATACGGCGACGCCTGGTACTCGGCACAGGTCTTGGCCGAGGAAATTCTCGAGATGGCCGGTGCACTGTTTTTGATGGCTTCCGTGGTGTACTACAACATCGACATCGCCCTGGACCTGTCGGATGAGCGCAAGAAGCAGCTGCAACTCGCATCGCGACTGCTGACCCCGAAAGCCATGTTGCCGGTGGGTATCATGGTCGGCGTGATGGCGGTGTTCACCGCTGTTTTTCTGTATGTCGCCAAGGAGCATGAAAAGAAAGGCATGAGGGTGCCGTCGCTGGTGCGCAGGGCACTGCGCGATGTCGACAAGCAGAAAGATAAGCCAGACGACAGCCCACCCGTCGAAACAGTGTTCGCGCGCACCGGCATCTGGTTCGACACGATCTCGCCGGCACCCTTACCCGACCGCAGTGCGATCGGCAGCGCCATGACGACGCTGCTGACCGCCGCCAAGGCACAGCAAACACCCGATGCGCTGCCAGCTGCAGTGACCGAGGACAAGGCACCGCGCCTGGTGTTCCTGTCGATTACCAACGGCAGGCAGCGGGCACAGCCGGCGATTGGCGCCGGCAAAGGCCTCGGCGCTGCGCTGCTGGATGCGTGGGCGCAGCTCAACGCGCGACAACCGAAAAAACCGATCATACTGAAGCTGGACATCGTCGACCGCGTCGAGGCTCAGGTGCCGGTGCAGAACAGCATGAGCCTGACCAAAGAACCCAGCCTTCACGGCCTGGCTTTCGCCGGCAAGACCGGCATCGCCTTCCTGCCCGAGGAGCTGTACAGCTTATCGCTGGTCGACGATGACAAACTGCAGACGGTCGCGATCCGCGATGCCTTGAACAAACGTGGTCGGAGTCGCGGCCTGGGCTTTCTGGATCGGCGCTTCAGGATCCGGCAGTTCACAACCCGGAGCTACGCCTGTAACGGCGAGCTGCTCGACCTCTATCGCGGCCATCGTATGTGGAGCGAACTGAAACGCAGCGATATTATGGCAGCAGCGCTCAGCGCCGGCCGCTACCTTCAGATCAACGTGCTGTCCGATGGCCGTTTTGTCTACAAGTATCTCGGCGAGCAGCACGTCCGGGCCAGGGAGTACAACATCGTGCGTCACGCCGGCACGATTTTGTCGATGCTCGACCTGTACGCCACCACCCAGGATAAACGGCTGCTGAGTGCCGCCGAACGGGCCACCGGCTATCTTGTCGACCAGATGCAGGCGTTCGGCGACAACGACAGCGGTATGATCGCCCTCGCCTACGCGGGAAAAATCAAGCTCGGCGGTGTGGCGCTGGCTGCCGTCGCCCTGGCCAAACACATCGAAGTGACCGGCAACGATCGCTACCAGCCGCAACTGATCGGGCTTGGCGAATACATCCGCGGTTCACAGCGGGACAACGGCAGTTTCATCCACCAGCGCCGGCCGAGCACTGGTCACGAGTTGCCGTTCATGTCGGAGTATTATCCCGGCGAAGCGATTCTGGCGTTGATGCGCATCTACGGCATCGACCCGCAGGACAAATGGCTCGACGTCGCCGAAGGCAGCGCGTCGTTTCTGATCACTGAACGCGACGCCGGAAAGGCGACACTGGAGCTGATCCATGACCACTGGCTGTTGTACGGGATCAACGAACTCTACCGGCAACGCCCGAAGCCGCTGTATCTCGAGCACGCCCGGCGCATCACCGAGACTATTGTCCATCATCAACTGGTGGACTCGGAGTTTCCCGACTACAACGGCTGCTTCAACGAGCGGCCGCAGTCAACTCCGACGGCGACGCGTTCGGAGGGGTTGCTGGCGGCTTACCCGTTGTTCCGCGATCACGGTCTCGAGGCAGAGGCCGACGCAATGCTGCCGGTCATTGTGCGGGCCGTACATTTCCAGATGCAGAATCAGTTCCGCCCGGAAAATGCGATGTACGCACAGCTGCCGAACCGCTGCCTCGGCGGTGTCCGCAAACACCTGGAGAGCTACAGCGTACGGATCGACTACGTGCAGCACAGTCTGCAGACGTTTCTGGCTCTGCACCGTCTGATGGAAGCGCAAGGGATCGAGTCGCTGCCGGTGGAGTAAGTAGGGGCTACGCCAAGGGATTGCGCCCGACAACATCAAGCTGGCTGGGACCGCGATGCTGACAGTGCCTACGGATTCGGAGGGGGAAGTTGTTCCGGCGCGGCCGTGGGTTCGGGCGTCGCGCCGCCGGGGGGATCCGGGTATTCGCCGTTGAGCGCGTTGGCGACGATTGTCTTGACTTCGGTGCTGAAGTCACCGCCAAGGATCCACTCGAGATACGATGGGTCCTCCTGCACCAGGAGGTTCAAAGCTGTACCACGCTTCTGACCGAATCCAATAACGATCCGGTCTTTTTCCCAGCGCAGTTTACCGTCCCAGTCAACGAAAGAATTGGTCCGCGGATTGAACTCGGCATCCAGTTCAACGATCGACTTCGGCAGGTCCTCATAGCGGTGGAGCTGGGCTTCGAGGACCTTGATCGTGGCAAGCACATCGGCTTCGCAGTTGTGTGCTTCTTCGAGCTCAGCGTTGCAGTAGTGGCGCATCGCGGCTGTGAGCGACCGCGGCTCGCGGCGGCGGAAGACCTGGAACGCGTCGAGCACGCGGCGTCCGCGCATATCAAAAGGCAACTCGGCCCGGTTGAATTCGCTTATCAGCAGCGGGATATCGAAGTAGATGATATTGAACCCGGCCAGGTCACAGCCGTCGAAGTAGGCACTGAGGCTGCGGGCAATCTGCGGGAAAGACGGCTGGTCCGCGACATCCTCGTCGGTGATGCCATGGATCTCGGTGCTTTCAGCCGGTATCGGGATCTGCGGGTTAACCAGCCGGCTCTTGACCTCCATGCCGCCGTCCGGTATGATTTTTGCAACGCAGACAGAAACGATGCGGTCGTACTGGACCGCTACACCAGTAGCTTCAAGATCGAATACAGCGAGGGGCCGGTCGAGTTTGAGGCTGCGGATTTTCAATAAATCATCACTGGACATGGCAGTTGAACTTAACGAGTCAGCCGTCCGCTGCAATGGAAAAACTGAAATTTTTTGCAGAAATTCTCACCTAAAGGACAAGAAACAAGGCGTTTCCGGCGGTCATTCATCGGAGGTGCCTGCATGTGATGCAATTCCCTTATCCGTATGTAATTAACGAAAATTCGAACGGTGACAAATTGAAAGCCCTGACTATTGTCGCTATGGTAAGCAAACTTGAAAATGAAAAGACCTGTGACTGCGAACCAACACAATCTGAATCATGTTTCGGGAACATCGATCGCCCAATTGTGGCGAACCAGGTGTCGCGGCGTGGTGCCTTGTAAACAAATAACGCGTCAATTCGACTGGGACAGCCTCTGAGACTTCGGGCTCAGGGGCTTTTTTGTTTATACTGCAACTCGCTGGGCGAAAGCAGAGGAAATGTAGAAAATGGCATCGGCATTGACACAACGCGTTCTGGTGCTCAACAAGCACTGGCAGGCGGTCAATATCGTGACTGCACTGGCAGCGGTATGCAAGGTATACCAGAGCAAGGCACGGATCATTGACGAGAACTACGCGATGTACGACTTCGAGTCGTGGATCGAGACGTGGCGCGACGCCGCCAGCCTGGCCGTAGTCTCGACCGAACGTGTCGTCGCATGCCCAAGCTTCCAGCTGGTCGTTCCGGAGATCATCATCCTCAAGAATTACGCCGGTTATCAGCACAAGAAGGTGAAGTTTTCGCGACGCAATGTCTTCGAGCGGGACAATTACACCTGCCAATACTGCTGCCGGCGCTTCAACACCAGGGAACTCAACATCGACCATGTCATGCCAATCTCACGCGGCGGTGAGACATCGTGGAAGAATGTTGTGTTGTCGTGCATCCCATGCAACCATCGCAAGCGCAACCGGACACCGACGGAAGCGCACATGCGACTGGTGCGCCGGCCGTTTGAACCGAACTGGTCGCAGCTCAAGCGTCCGACGCAGTCGAACGTACCGAAGTCCTGGGAAGATTTCCTCGGTAAGATGTACTGGAACATCGGCTTGGTGGACTGATATATGGCTCTACCCTATGTGAACGATGCGGTGAACACTCGCCGCCGGTTGGCAACCGCGCGCCGGTCCTTGGTCCTGGTCCTGACCGTGGCGCTGGTCACAGCGACCGGCTGTGGCATCATCAGACGCTCCCTGGTCTCTTCCGGAACGGATACCATGGCACACCTGCTCACCTCCGTGCAGGCTCAGCCCGACCCCGAGCTGGTCCGGCAGGGCCTGCCGGCTTTTATCCTGCTGCTCGACGGAT
>CAJWLW010000359.1 GCA_913042885.1 uncultured Lentisphaeria bacterium
CGTCAAGCCGGACAACATCATGCTCGCGAGCAACGGTCTCGCGAAGCTGGCCGACTTGGGCCTGGCCCGGGTAGCTGCCGAGCTGCGTACGGATGAAGGCGACCAGATAATGGGGACGCCGCAATATATCAGCCCCGAGCAGCTCATGGGCCACCCTATGGACGTACGCGGCGACATCTACAGCCTTGGCGCAACCCTTTATCAGACCATCACCGGGTACTTCCCGTTTGTCGGCAACTCGCCGACCGAAGTCGCCACACAGCACCTCACTGAACCGCTCAAGTCGCCGCGCGAATACATTCCGGATCTGCCGGCCGAAGTTTGCTGGATCATCGAAACGATGATGGAAAAGAAGCCTGAGGACCGCTTCTCTGGTGCCGACGTACTGCAAACCGCGATCAACGACGTACTGCAAGGCCGTGTCCCGGTGGATTTCACGCCCGGTCTGGTATCGAAGGGGGCTGAAGGTCATGTGCCGCAGGGCACAATCAACCAACCAGCGGCACCGGCCGTCCAGCCCGGGACCAAGGAAAAACTGACACTCCGCAAGGAGCGCCCGAAGACCGTTCTCAGCCGGGAATCCCCCGCTCGTACCAAGGGCAAGGGCACCAAGCTCAGACTCGGCAACAAGAAGAAGACCAGGCTGTCGACGGCTGCTTCACCCGCTGCTGCAGGGAAAGCGCAGGCCGCACCGGCAGGGAAAAAAAAGACGACACTGATCAATGCAGCCGGCGCCGGCGAGGCCGCCCGACAGGCAATCGCCAAACCGAAAACGACCAACAAAGCCATGATGGGCTGCTTGATCTTCTTTGCCACCGTCATCTTCATTACGCCGGTCGTCCTTTTCGGCGTATTCTACAAGAAATTCCTGTTCAACAACACATACCAGGCCGAGGTGCTTTACCTCAACCACCGCCGCCAGGTGACTGAAAGCGAAAAGGCCGACTACGCGGAGATAAAAGCTTATTACACCCGCCTCATCAACGACGATGAACAAGCATTGCGCGAAGTCACGATGCGGGGCGCTAAGTTCATTCAGAACTACCCCGACAGCCTGCTGACAAAGGCGCCGGGAAAGGACGGATATCCCGCCAAGCTGGGCATGTTCACACCGTTCGACAAGATTCACCGGGAGCGCATCAACGAGCATGCCGTGCCGCTCGGCGGCATCGTCTCCAAACACCACTATGACTATCTCGAGGCGCTCATTCTGCTGGTGCGTAAGCAAGAATTCGAGCTTGAATGGGAAAAGGTCGAGGAGCGTCGCTACCAGCACGACCTGATGCTGCGCAACATCGCTGCCCAGAAAGATATCGAAGCGCATGTCCAGAAGTTGCTCGGACAAATCACCGAACTTACCGACACAGTCCGACGCCAGCTCGGTGCCGTCAACGCTGCTGCCATGGAGGACCGGGACAACATGCGCCGGAAGGTCATGATCCACAGCGGTAGCTTCGAATTTGCTGAGATCGAAAAGTTTTTCTCGATCAAAAGGCTGGACAAGGGGGACCGCCGTATTTTCTTCCAGATACAGCGTACGACCGAACGCAATTTTCCAGATGAGGCGGACGAAGAAAGAGTGACGATCTCGACGCGCTACGACTTACCGGAAAGAGAAATCCGCCGCAAACTGCAGAACGCTGCCCGCAACGCCGGCTTCGATCGGGCCATCCAAGACCTGCGCGCCGCGGGTGACGAGATCGAAGGTGTCCGGGCTGCTCAGATGCAGTGGATCGGTCAGCACGAGACTGCCCTGCGCGCCCATCGGGAAATGTACGAAGTCCTGTCCGGCTCGCAGAAGAGCCTCAAAGGCAAGCAGACCAATGTGGAGATCTACATGCTCGGACTCGGCATGGTCACCGTCAGCAACATCCTCAACGACAGCATCATTGTCGAAGCTTCCGTCTTCGACCAGCAGACCCAGGACCGCATCAAGAAACTCGTTCCCATCCCGCTGCGCGATATTCGCACAAAGGAATTTCTGCGCCTCGCCGCTGCCGTGTTCCTGGATCAGGGCGGCGATATGGGCGATTTCGATCGGCTAAAAGCGATTTACCTGTTCTACACCGGGCACATAAGAGCCAATATCCTGGCCGCAGCCGGTGAACAATTCCTGGCCAATGAAGCCGGCAACTCGACATACGAGGCCCCCAGCCGCAAACTGGAAATCGAGCGCAATTTCCGCCGTATAAATCGCATGTTGGACGAGGGCAACAAACAGGTAAAGGCTAAAAAACTCTTCGAAAAAACCGATAGGGAATTTCGTGGCACGGCGGAATGGCAGGAACGCCGCGAAGACTTCATACGCCTTCTGCGCGCCCGGAGCAACTAAAGGGGTCAATGATACCATGTCCGACGATTCTATCTGGATCGAAGCACAGGCTGATGCAGAGCGCGAGGCCGCCAATGAACCGGTGTTGGCGAGTTTCCTGCACGCTACTATCTGCAATCACAACAGTCTCGAAGCCGCCCTCAGCTTTCACCTGGCCAACAAACTGGCGAGCCCGATGCTGCAAGCCATATCGCTGATGGAGCTGATCAACGAAGCATTCACCAATGCCTCGGTGCGGGCCGCTGTGCGCACCGATCTGCAGGCCGTTCGCGAGCGCGACCCGGCGTGCCGCGGCTATCTTATGCCGTTGCTTTATTTCAAGGGATTCCAGGCCCTACAATCCCATCGCGTCGCTCACTGGCTGTGGGAGCAGGGCCGGCAGCCTCTCGCCTTCATGCTTCAGAGCCGCATGGCCGATGTCTTTGCAGTTGACATCCATCCGGCTGCCCAAATCGGCAGCGGCATCCTCGTCGACCACGCGACCGGCCTGGTCATCGGCGAGACTGCTGTGATCGAGGACAACGTCTCACTCCTGCACGAAGTCACACTGGGTGGCACCGGCAAGGAGACCGGCGATCGCCATCCGAAGATCGGCAAGGGTGTGCTGATCGGTGCCGGCGCCAAGATCCTGGGGAATATCCGCATCGGCGAGGGTGCCAAAATCGGCGCCGGCAGCGTCGTGCTCGATCCGGTCGAACCCCATTGTACGGTTGCTGGTGTCCCGGCCAGAATCGTCGGTCGCCCGACCAGCGATAACCCAGCCCTGGAAATGAACCACCGCCTCAACTGCGACGAGACCGAAGGCCTGGATTCCGCCCGGCTCTGATCCGTTGTATTGGTCCGTATTGATCTATACTTATCGCCCTGCTCCATCCCCATCGGACGGCCCGTTCACCCGTCCCCGCCCCTATACCACGCCGCCGTCCGCCGCATGCCCTCGGCGTTGTTGACCTGCGGGTCGTAACCGAAATCCCGTTTGGCCTTGCCGTGGTCGAAATAATGGGAAGTCGCAAACTGGCTCGCCAAAAATCGCGTCAGCCGCGGTTGCCCGAGAAACGGCAACACCGTATGGACCATTTCCATTGCCAGCCCGATACGGCTCGCAGCCGCGTACGATATCGAGCGGCGCACCGGCGGCAACTCCAGATGCGCCAGTAGCTCATTGATCCACTCCCACATATTCACCGGCGCCGCATCACCGATGAAATACGCCTGACCGTTGACCGGGGACGTCTCCGTCAGCGCCGCCGCCGCCTGCAGATGCGCCGTTGCCGCGTTGTCGATGTACGTCATGTCCGCCAAATTGCTGCCGTCCCCGACCTGGATCAGTTTACCGGCCTTTGCTTGCGACGCCAGCAGCGGTACGATGTGCGTGTCGCCGGGCCCCCAGATCAAATGCGGCCGCAGCGCGCATGTCGCCAGACCGTTGTCTGCTGCCGCCAAGACTCGTTGCTCGGCCACAGCCTTTGACTTTGGGTAGTGGGCGTAAAAGCGCTGCGGATACGGTTGACTCTCGTCGACGCCTTCCAGGCTGGACATGCCGAACACCACGCTGGGTGAACTGGTGTACACCAACCGTGGCACGCCGTGACGGCGACACGCCGCAATGACATTGTCGGTGCCGTCCACGTTGACTGAAAAAAAGTCGCGGCGACGCCCCCAGACGTCGGCCAGCGCCGCAACATGATAAACAATGTCGACGCCCTGGCACACAGCACTGACCGCATCGGCGTTGCGAAGGTCAGCCTGCCTGCAGTCCACCCCCAGGCCCGCCAGTTCGGGATACTGCCCGCGCGCAACGACCCGCACCGACTCCGCCTGCGCGAGCAACATCTCGACAATAGCGCGGCCGAGAAAACCGCCGCCGCCAGTCACTAACGACAGACCCATGCGCTGAATTCTCCTGTGTGAAATAGTGCCTGAACGGAACCTGCCCGTGAGTCGGATTTCGAGTCATTGTGCAGTTTCTGATCAGGCACTGAATACCCGGCCCACTGCCGGCCCAAAGTACGTTGAGGTCGTTGACTTTAGCGCGGTTCACGTTACCTTGCACATACGGTTGCGGCGAAAAATTTGTTTTCGGAGACCAAATAAAATCAGTTGAGAAAGTAACCTTGGCTTGTATTTGGAGTCTAATTTAAGCGGCTGTGCAATGGGGTGGCGCGACTAAAAGTCATCCAGGCGTCGGATACGGTCGCTGGGTGAGCGAACGTCACGATACATCATGAAGCAACTCCATTCCATCTTGCTGCTCACTGTCTGTCTTTGTGTCCTCGGCATGGTGCCTGCAGCCCGGTCCTGTGAGCCTACCGAGCTGGCTCCAGGTACCCGTTGCGACGACATCGACAACGATTGCAACGGCGAAGTCGATGACTGCAACGAGGACTTCCGCCCGCCCGTCCTGCGCTGTCCGATGGATGTGTTGGCAGAGTGCCCCACCGACACCCAGCCCGACCGCGACAGCATCATCGGTTATGCCAAAGCAGCGGACGACTGCGGCAAAGTCAAGCTCTCCTACAACGACAGCCGCGAAAACATGTGCG
>CAJWLW010000360.1 GCA_913042885.1 uncultured Lentisphaeria bacterium
GCCGCCAGCGTTCATTCTGAGCCAGGATCAAACTCTCCATGGCAATATTGAACCTAGAAAAAGCAACCTGTAACACACACGGCCAAAGCCGCATGCATCGACAAGCACTCTCTCCGTTAGGTCTTAATCAGAAGCGCTCGCACATCGCACTGTTCAGTTGTCAAAGATCAAAAAACCCTCGCGGAAAAGCGCAGAAAACCGCCAAATTTCCGTAAGGGAAAACGAACTATAGATGCTTAACCGCCACCGCGCAAGGAACAAACCAAAATAAATCACCATTTTGTTCAGGGCCACTTCTTCCATAATAACCGCTTGTATGACAATAGGTTACGTCGTACTGTACCTTTTGAGTCGATTCTCGACGCCCAACCAATCCCGAGATATACTCTGATGGAAGCGACTACACAGACTGTCGAGGCGATTTTCACGCTGCTCGCAGACGATGCCAGCGATGTGCGCGAACTGATGCGTACGAAACTTTCGGGCATGCCCGAAGCTCAACTCCGCCAGTTGTGTAATGAAAGTCGACTGCAGCCCGATCATATCGCGGCCGAACTCGATTACGCCTTGCACCACAGCATTTGGCAACGCCTCACGACCCGGCTGCTTGACTGGCGCGAGCAGCCGATGTCACTCACCGACGTCATGTATTTCCTTTGCGAGTTTGCGCACCTCGACTTTGATCCAACCGGTATCGACAGTTGCCTGGAAGATCTCGCGGATGCCTGCGGCAAGGAATTCGACAGGAGCGACGCGAACAATCACCTGGAGAAAGCAAACGCCATTGCACAGGTGCTGGGTGACCAAAGCGGGTTCACCGGCAACCAGGCGGAGTACTACGATCCCGAGAACAGTTTCATCGACAGCGTCCTCTCCCAGCACGTTGGCATCCCGGTCAGCCTCTCGGCGATTTATCTGCTGGTAGCACAACGTCTCGACGTACCCCTGCGGGGCGTCGGGCTGCCTGGGCATTTCATCGTGTTGCTGGAATCCACCGAACCACTGGCGGCCTACGACCCCTTCCGCCGCGGCATGTGCCTGTCCTATCTCGACTGCATCCAACTGGTCGAGCAATCCGGTCATACGTTCGATGACAGCCAGTTGAAGCCGGTAACGCCGCGCTACATCCTGTTGCGTTCCTTGAACAATCTCCGTCAGGTCTATCGCCGCCGCAACGACAGTCGGCGCACGCATGCGGTCGAGCAAATGCTGCTGACGCTCCTGCACACAAACTGATCCTGCAACTCAGCGGGTGAAATTCCGGGCATCGACCGCAATCGCCTCGCCCCATACGTAATCTATTTCATGACAATAGTTTACGCGTCTGAATCCGAGGCGTTAGATTTGGGCAACACGCCGTAAAGATATGAAATTGCTTCTTGGAGGGTAGCCTGAAGAGGCGTTTCAAGGCCAAGGGAATCATTGTCGCGGCTACGCGTCAGTATTCGCCGCTGCGCCTGCGGTGTCAGTCGCGCCAGTGAAGCCGGGACCGCCGGCGGCGACATAACCGTGGCTCGCGCCCGACGGGTCGGGGCTGACCCAGAAAGCGTACAGTCGGCCGGCGTTCAGGTGAAAGCGGAACCGCACGGGTTGGCCCACAACGGCGGACAGGTCCTGCACGCTCACCCAGGTGACCTGCTGCCGCGTGACGTCGGCTGCGACCGGGACACAGCCCTTCCGGGTAAACGGCTCGATGACCCTGCCCTCGCGGTCGAGCAGCTCGACTTCCAGTCGGCCGCCGGAAGTGTCCGCGTTCACGAACAGGTACTTGCCGCCGAACGTCACCGGCCGCGTGGTGAGCGTACCGGCGCCGGCGCAAGCGTCCATCGAGGCAAAGCCGTCGCGGCGCAGGACGGCCAACCCCGTGCTGCCGCCGGCATAGAGATCGGCTCTGCCGTCGGGGCAAACGCCCGAGAAAACAGAAAAGTAGAAGCGCAATTCGTCGCCGACGACCAGGCAACACCCACCGGCGGATTGGATGTAGGCGCGGTTCCATTCCCCCGGTTGGCGCGATCCGGCGATGAAATGGCGCCGATCCGGGCGGTCCCAATGGAAACCGTCCCGACTGAACGCGATTGAAAGGTCATTGAGCTTCGGCACGTTCAGCTCAAATGCGGTGGCATTGTCCGGTCCGCGGAAGATCGCGAACAGCCCGATCATGACACTCTCGTACGCCACGGCATCGACGTTGTACAATTGCGCTGCCTGGTCGATCCCCGGCTCAGGCAAGTCCAACTCGTCGGCGGCGGTCCAGTATACGGCATTGTCGTCAGTCCACTTCGCCCCTTCGACAAAGTCATCGTGTTCGCGGTAGTGGCGCGTGCGAACGCCCGCGATGTTGCCGGCGCGAATGCTGTACACCCACTTCTGCCGAAAGGGATTGTAGAAAAACGTCGTGCGGTCATCGAGTCGACTGACAACGTCTTCGGCAGACCAGTTGACGCCGTCCAGCGAGGAATACTGCAACTGCGGCACCGTGCCGAGAGGATCGTACTTATAGTAGACGCAACTGCGAATGCGCCAGTGGATACCGTCGGGGCTGGTGCAGAATTCCATGCGCCGCCGTGGCCCTTTACGGTAGATCGATAGTTTGAAGCGCTCCTCGGCATCGGCGGCATCGTGATCGAGCCAGACCAGTGTCGAGTCGGTGTGGCCCATGTCCTCGAACAAGGCATTCGTTCCAGGCACGAACTCAAGTGGTGGACGCTCCCAGATGATGCCATCGGCACTGGTCGCATAGGCGATAGCCGAGAACCAGCCCGCCATGTACCACATCTTGAATAATCGGTCCTGCGGATCGAACCACACCCCACCGCTGTTCGGCGCGGCTACGGAGCGCTGCGGCACCCGATCCATCGCCGCGTCGCCGGCAGACCAGGGAAGCCCCAGGTCCCGCATGTACATGGCCGGGTCACCGCCGGGAATCACGCCTTCCAATTCCAGTTTCGTCTCGGGTTTGAACACCGGACCGCGCGCATCGATCGTCGGCCGGTGGTACGTGCGCTCCAGGTCGCTTGCTTCAATCAGGAAATCATCGACGAACAACTGGCGGCCGACATCGATCGGAATCACCTCAGGCGGATCGGACAGGTAGGGCGCCGACCTCGGACCGGATCGATCAACCGCTCGCGGGGGCCACTGCGCCGGTAGCCGGATGCCGTTGTATAGCAACTCGCCGCGCTGATCGGATGGGATGGCATTGTCTTTTGTCATTACTGTCCTTCCCTAAGTATTTCCCTCACCGTTGGCCGGCGCATGGCGGCCAATGACGTCGTCGCATCATTCTGATGTCGGGCTGACCTCAGTGCCTTTGGCGAACCACCATAAACCAGCAGCCACCACGAAGACGACGGCAATCACAACCGTGCTGCTGACCGCATCCTGCGCCTGTGCCCCGGCAATCGCGTAGAAGACAGCAGCCGGCAACGATCCAACAAAACCGGCGAGCAACACCTTCCAGGCCGACATCTTCGAGGCGCCGGCCATGACCGCGACGGACTCCGCAAACAGCGGCAGCGGCCGGGTCACAATGATCAGCCCGATGCCCCACCGGCCGAGCAGCCGTTCGACTGCGGCGCGCTCCGTCTCAGGTACGACACGTATCATCCAGCGACCGCCGGCGAGGCCAATGCTGTAGCTCACCATAGTCAATCCGATACTGCCGACAAGCGAAAGCAGGGTGCCAAGGACCGGTCCGAACAGGCGACCGTGCGCGGTCATTACGAAACTAGATGGCACCGGAAAGACTACATCTGCCAGCAGCAGCCCGACCCCGACAAGGGCGACCTCGCCCGAACGTTCGCTCATCCACGGCTCGGGATCGTTGAGAATATCAATGTCCAGCATCACAGTCAACGCGAGCAGGAGCAGCAGAACGACGACGAGACCGGCAAAAATTGACGCATAGCGTTTCATGAATCAGGACGCATTCAGGAGAAATCCGGTTCTTTTTGTTTTGCAGTGGGCGCAGAGCGCGGTTATCTTAATGACCAAAGCCGCCCAATACAAAGACGGGATGACCGGCCAGGTTCATGCAACGCGGCTTACAACCCATATTATGCGGGGTAAATGCCATGTTCAAACTACTCCCACTATCTGCCGCAGTGCTGTTGCTCAGTATCGGGATCACGACGGCCACGTCGGAGAGGGAAATTTCGAAACTGATCTCCGAGGTTGAACGGGCACAGAAAAAGGTTTCGTCGACTGTCGACAGAATGGCGCGCTTGACGTCGGAAATCGAATTTCTGGAATCGGAAGCCCTTGGTTTGCACGACAACCTTCAATCGAAAGCCGAGATGGCTAACGAGGCGTACAACCGAACCGAACGCCTCCAATTGATCCGGTCATTGCAACGCGATCAGCGGGCACTGGCCAAGGCAACGACCCATATTGAACACCAACAGACACACCTGACGGATGCCGAAATGAGGGTCGCGCAGCGGCTCGGTAAGATGAATAGGGCGCATGAGCGTTTGGCTGCGGCAATGGGCATCGAATACAAGCCGGTGGAAGTCAAACAACTTTTACCGCCTGAACCCGTAGTCGAGACTGCCGACCCGCTACCCGACGATGATGAATTGGATGCGCCTTTGATCGATGTCCCGGATGCCGACGACCCGATCGAGGACGCGCCACCAGCGCCCAAACCAATTTCCACCCCGGAGCCCGCTGTCACGGTCGAGGATTCATCCTCTGCCCATGTCGGGCGCAAGCCCATCGTCTGGCAGGTTCTCGAGCCGACCGCTCCGAAGCCGCGGGCAACAGTCCCAAAGCTGCCGGAAACTGCAACGCCCGAGGTTGAAGCACCCGAGGTTGAAGCACCCGAGGTTGCAACGCCCG
Organism: uncultured Lentisphaeria bacterium; assembly: GCA_913042885.1. The sequence continues at coordinate 4,840 of CAJWLW010000360.1, forward strand.
AGGTTGCAACGCCCGAGGTTGCAACGCCCGAGGTTG
>CAJWLW010000361.1 GCA_913042885.1 uncultured Lentisphaeria bacterium
GATAAGATCAAGGTGCCAGTGCGGGTGGTGGACAACAACGGCAACGACGTGGCTGCCGCCCAACTCCGTTTTCTGCATGACCATCTCGGCGTGCCGATGGGTGAATGGATCACGGCGCCGCAGACCATGGAACTTGCCGACGGCGGTTTGTTCAAGGTCCAGGGCCGGAGTGCTGAGGGCAAGGCCAATCGTGACGTCCATATTTGGTTGAAGGCGGACCATACCGCGACCAAGAACCTCAAGACCGACGCCTTCGAGTCAAAGAAGACGCCGGGCACAACCGCGGTGCTATTCGTCCTCGCCCCTGCTGGGGCTGGGGGATAAGCCCCCCCCCCCCGATGCCGGGGGCTGCGTTGGTGCTGCCCTTACAGGGCTCGTGAAAACCTGGCCGATATTGCCACGACAACGCCCGGGGACAAGCTGCGCTCATGTCATCCAAGAAACGCTGTGAAAGACACCGTACCCTCGGATCGCAAAAAAAGGCAAGTGACTTATATGTTCTCTCATTGAAATGACTGCCGACCTTCAGCAACCAGAATCACGAAAAGATGCTGCCGCGCCAAGTACCTTGCCGTGGCGTGTTCTCATTTGGCATATTCCGCTGTCGTGGGTGACAGTCATCGTGGCCTGGCCAGTCGCACTGATTGTTACTGCTGCGGCGGTCGTGAAGAGTCTGTCGATGTCCTATCGTTGCGCGGCCTTGAGCCTCATCGTCAGTCCATTCTTTGTCTTACCTGTCTATTCCTTGGCATCAGGTACTATTGGCTATTTTTGTGGCACAGCGCGACTTCGGAGCTATGGGCTTCCGGGCCCTGAATTTTGGAATCTGGATCGCGAGGCACGGTGCCACCGAAGCACGTCAGGTTGCATCGTTACGGGAACGGAGGTCTTGACTCATACTCCGAACAATGCGGCGATACGAACACTTGTCCGTGCCTTTGGGCCCACGCCTGGCACATTCCATGGTGCCTACCCGACTAAGCGTGACGTCTCAGAACTGCTCGCGAAGTCCGCCCGCCAGATAGGCGTGTCCGAACTGCAGCAGGATCCGCGACAGATTGGGCTGAGTGTACAATCTGATTTGGGTGTGTATACGGAAGATCGACGCCGAATTGGGGTTGAGCAGCAGGTGCTCAGATGGGCGGTATTTGAGGATGATACTATTGTTGTCGCTGACGATACTCGTGCTTTGCTATACGACGCGGCCACTGGGAAGCGTTATGCTCTCTACGATCTGCCATCGAGTATTTCCGCTCCGTAAGCAGCTGCCAACTACAATGAAAGACTGATTCTGAAACGAGATTGATGTACTACAAGAACCGTACGCCCATCGGGATGGGACCCCTCATCACTGAGGGGATCCCCACACCACCGTACGTACCGGTCAGTATCCGGCGGTTCGGCTGATCAAAGCGGTTCAAATCCAGGGGATACGTAGACCGAGACGAAATGGATGCCTTTCTTGACGGCACAGAATAATCACGGCATGGTACGCTTGAAACGACAACCACAACAGAACCTACAACCAATACGCACCACACGAATGGCGGGTACGCCATCGCTCCCCCGCCGTCGGTGTGCTTGACGTTCGGCGTAAGAGAAACTATGGAATTGAGCGATTTAGGATTCGACGGCTGGTTTGAGCAACGTGCCACTTCCCTCCTGCAGCCGGGACAAGGCATGGCGCGCGTCACGGCGGTCGACAGGGGCGCCTTCTTTATCAGAAGCCGAGGCGCCGATCAGTACGCTGAGCTTGCCGGCAAGTTGCGTTTTGAAACCCAGTCAGCGATGGATCTGCCATGCGTGGGGGACTGGGTGTGTGTGCAGTGGCCTGCGTCTGAGGGGCCTGTGCTGATTCACGCAGTCGTGCCGAGAAAGACGCACTTGCGGCGCACGCGCCCGGGCACGACCGAATTCCAGATGCTCGCATCGAACATCGACGTCGCTTTTATCGTTCAAGCCTGCGACTATGATTTCAACATGGAGAGGCTCGAGCGCTACCTAATGATGGCATCCGAAGGCCACACTGAAGGACGGATCGTCCTGAGCAAGACGGACATGGTCTCGTCAGTGGAGCTTGAGCAGAAGGTTGTGCAGATTGCCGATGCAGGCATTTCCGTTCCGACCATTCCGTTAAGCAACGTTAGCGGGTTCGGACTTGATGATTTCCAGGCTCACCTTGCTCCCGGCAAGACGTATTGTCTCCTTGGCTCCTCTGGAGTCGGCAAGACCTCGCTCATCAACCGGCTGGTCGGAAGAAATGCGTTTGAAACCAAGGCGGTCGGCGCGACCGGGGAAGGGGTGCATACAACCACACGTCGGCATCTGCTGGTCCTCGAAGGGGGCGCCATGCTGATCGACACCCCGGGAATGCGCGAACCCGGGCTCATCGGAACCTCCGAGGTGGTGCACGATACCTTCGCTGACGTGAGCGAGCTTGCGCTTAGCTGCCGGTTCTCCAACTGCATCCACGGTCGAGAGCCTGGATGCGCAATCTTGCAGGCTGTAGCCAGCGGAATCTTGAGCGAGAAACGTTACAGGAATTACCTGAAACTCAAGGAAGAGGCGAATTCCATGAGTTCTCGTATTTCCAGAAGCGCAGGAAGGATAAGGAATTCGGGCCGGTCATCCAGGCTGCCAAGAAGATGAAGGATGGGCAAGGTTTACGTTTAGAGTTTAGGTTTAAGTTTGTAGGGCGGCAAAAACATGAGCGACCGAAGCCAAAAGCGACGCGAACCACTCGTGTGTTGGAACGCCGCTCCTAAGGTCGCTGCTGCCCCACCACTTAACGTTGGGAGATCACAATGAGAAACGCAAAAACACTCTTCGTGGTGCTCTGCATCATGCTCACACACTTGGGTACTGCACATGCGAAACTCGGCGCCTTCGAGTTTGAACACATGGTCAAAGGGTCAACTTTCATCGTGATAGGGAAAGTGAAGTCCGTCTCTCTTCGCAAGAACGCGACGGTCGAGGTCCTGGAGATACTCAAGGGTGCGCCCGGCCAAGAGCTTGTCCTCAATGTCGGTAAGACGTGGACATGTGATGTTTCAGAAGCCAAAAAAGGTGAGACAATCCTGCTCTTTGTCTCGCGGAACCAGAAAGAGAAAAGGAACCAAATCTACGCATCCGGCCGAGGCCGGATGCCGATTGACGAGCTCAAAGGGAAGAAGTATGCGACTTTCTGGCCCGAGGTACGAATGCCAAAGGGCATCGAGGTCATCAAAGGGCCTGAACCGAAATGGAGTTTCATTCGTCGAGCAAACCTGGGTGACCTGAAGAAGTGCATAAAGAAGACACTGGAAGAATCTCCCAACCAAGCCATGGACAGCGACGAGAAATAGCCGCGCTTCGCACGGCGATTCTTTGCGCGTCATGGCAGACGTTCTACCGATTGTGGCCGCGCCGAATTCGCAATCGACACGGATGTGGGGAATCCGCAATCGACCCAGTCCGCTAAATCGGACGGCTGTGCCGAGCCTTGATACACGAGCTCTACCACGGAATGATTGGGCGCGCCGGATTTGGTATCAACCCGAATTTGCGGTATCCGCAATCCAACGCCAATAGTAATGCAACGCGCAGGAATGGCTGTCCGAACGCGTCGATCCGACCTTCGAGTTCATGGACTATGAAGACCATACGATCCGCGCGGATAGAGCGATGAAGTGATGGAGTAATGGCGTCTTGACCACTACATTGCGTCCTCCCCTCCCCCCCCCAAAAAAAAATCATATCGGTAGCGCGAGGCGTTGCCGATTTATGTGAGTGTCCGGAATGACTTTCATACATATGTTGGATAGATTATGATGTAGTGTGTCTATAACGTGGCACGCTACGGGCAATCGATGGGCTAATGTTGTGGCACACCCGACCCCATAGCCCCGCAGACATCGAACGAACAGGCTCTTTATGCAGGCCAAATTTCAGACGTGCCGAGGCGTAGATCCCAGAGCAAAGCGTTCGATACGTTTCACGCTGATCGAACTTTTGGTCGTTATCACCATCATTGCCATCCTCGCATCGATGCTTTTACCGGCACTGACGGCGGCGAAAAACAAGGCCAAGCTCATCGTCGACGCTGGCAATCTCAAACAAATAGGGGTTGCGGGCCTCATGTACGGGGCCGATCACGACACGTACTTTCCGTTAACTGCTGGTACCGGTGTAACCTGGACAACTAGTCCATCGGCGTGGCTCGGCAAGGCAGGAAGCGCTGCCGGCTATTATTCCGATAAGACCGTCACCCGCCGCCCCTTGAATACGTATCTCGGCTACAACACCGACGGTGAGGAAGTCCCGGTCGCGAAGTGCGCGTTTGACATAAAAGGTTGGCTCCGAGGTACTGGCGCTTTTTACCCTGGCCACGGCACCTCGTTTGTGGGGTCGGGCTTTAACACCATCTTCAGCGGTCTCAGCCCATGCGGCATTCAAGGCGGTCCTCCTTTTGCCAGCCATTTTGAGTCGGCTACTATAGAAAGTATCGATAACCCTACAACGATGGTTTTTATGGCGAATAAAACAGCAAGGCACCATGTCATGGGGCAATGCCATTTTGGGCATGAGTATAACGCGGATTACGGCACTGGGGATCCACATGGGGGTTACAGGTTTCCCTTTGGCTTTGTCGACGGACACGTGGCGGTCCATGACGTTTTTCATGGCAAGGGCGTCGCGATCGATAGCGGCGGTGATCCGTCGTGGCTGGATGAGATTGACTTTACGGACGGCGTCGGAGCCAGGACCGGCGGTAATACCTGTGTTCCCCCGGCTTCATTTCTAGTTGGCACAGAACAGCCCAGGCCCCCCTGCCACGCTTATTACGTCCCGTAAAAAGCCGGGCGGAAGTGACCGTTGTCGCCAGC
>CAJWLW010000362.1 GCA_913042885.1 uncultured Lentisphaeria bacterium
AAAGCAATCAACAAATACGAACACGAAAAACACGAACTCAGGCTGGGGAAATAACCGGCCAAACAACAGAAAGGAGAAGGAAAGATGAACAAGTGTCTGAAACTGACAATGACGGTAGCCATGGTCGCACTGATGTGCGGCAGCTTTGCACCCCAGGCGCAGGCCTACAACGAAGGGGACGTTGCCCTTTTCAGGTTCAATTACATTCCCGAGTACGATGACCAGACCCTGAGCAGCGTTAGTGGGAATTACCAGAACGCTGGTTCGGTTCTGACACACATTTGGCCGGCGAGCGTTTACAACGAAGCCTTTGGCCGGACTGAGCTGCCCGTCGCAGCTCTGAATGGCACCGGAGCAGCGCGCGAAGCAGCGACTTTTTTGATACCGATCACAGTCTCAGACACGGGCTTCCCGAACATGATCACATGGCATAAACACAATCATTACCAAAACGGACCGCTCAATGATGTTAGTTTCTTCCGTGTCTCAACCGATGGCACCGTTAAAATGTGGACGAGTAATGGTCCTCATGGCACGGCTCCCTGGGGAGACTATGACGGTATTGCGAGCGTTATCACGATACCGGGCTGCGCCGCTACCCGTGGCAGCGCCTCTCAAATAACCATGATTGGCTCAATAATAAACGTCGGGGGGTGTCTTGTCATGGGTGGAGGCTCCACCCTCCAGCCAGGCCTCGCCGCCGGCGGCGGCGGCGGTGGCGGCGAAGTCGACCTGAGCGGTCTTGAGGCTGGCCAGGCGGCGCTCGAAGCCAAGCTAGACAACCTGCCCGCCGGCCCGCAAGGTCCGGCTGGCGCTGATGGCACGGCTGGCACGGCTGGCACTGCTGGCGCGGCCGGCGCTGATGGCGCGGTCGGTCCGGCCGGTGCTGATGGTACGGACGCACCGTGCAAGTCATGCGCCGACGTCGCTAACGCCGCGGTCGACCTGGCCTGCAAGATTGCGGCCGACGCGACCAGCATTGCCGAGCTTCAGGAATGCGCCGATATCGTTGTCAACACCCTCCTGATCAGCACCAATATCTGCGAGCCGGAATGCGATGTCAGTTCCGAGATCACGGCAGCTATCGACACAAAGCTGAATCCGTAAGCGCACACATCAAGCAACATGAAAAGCGCGGGGCTTTGGCTCCGCGCTTTTTTTTGCCCGCGGAGCATAGCGTTGCCTGCCGTCTCCACGGTGGGTGCTCCAGTCTGCGTTTCGGGAGTGCAGGGCCAAACATACCCTTTGAAGCAAGGCTGGCGGTCTTCTCACTGCTTCGGCGACCAGAACAAGAGCCGCCGATGTCGGCGGGATTGAGGACCCGGCATCGCGATCATTGGATCAAACATCTGCCCCGATTCGCTCCAGAGTGCGGACGGTGCGGACGGTGCGGACCCCTGACTTTGCATTCTAAACTGTCCGCCCTATCTTCTCTTTTTTGTTTTCAGATAGCGTTTTCCTTATCGCGCGGATGACAAAAGCCAACTTCCTTTGGAGGGGTTACAGAGTGGGTATTCAAGGCGAATCGAAATGGCATGGACAGCCGCTCTACGATCGGCCTCTCGGCACACAATCGGAAGGGACCGATGACGGCCGGCCAGTGGTCTGGATCACTGACTTCTCCGCTTGCACACCGCAAGAGCACTGGAGCGATGCCCCCGAGCCCGGGCTCTGGCAAGTGATCGACTTCGCCACAGACGCGTTCGAAGGTAATCTGCTGTACGCGGAAAACACCAACCCTGCCCCGGACGTGACGCTCGAGCTGAACCTGTCGGGCTGGTACGCCGTCTACCTCTGGATGATGGGTGCCGACGGGGGGCTACCCAAGGACACGCCGGACTACAACTGCGTGTATTCGCAATCCCCAGGGCCGGCGCTGAAGCTGACGAGCGACCGGCGATTCCATCACATGTTCCGCACGTTGACGCAAGTCTACATGAAGGCGCCGGGGCTCGAGGGCGGTTTCTGGCGGTACGCCGACATGACCGATCAATCGCTGACTATTCGGCACCAGGACGGCACGGTGTATCTGGCGGCAATCCAGGCAGTGCCGCTAGCCCCCGCCGAAGTCGAAGCGGTCGTGCGGGATCGAAACGACCCTTCGCGCAAGCGCCTGATTATCAAGGGCGATTCGTACACCGAGCAGGAGTGTGAGCGCACCGTGGAGCTGCTCCGTGACCGAGGTGTCGGCGGTTGGATCATCGGCAATGAGAACAGCCCGGACCTTTTCCATCCCGGGGGGTCGCGCCGGATTGCGGCCTTCAAGCGGGCCTGCCAGGAGATCGAGGCGGAGTGCTACGTCTGCGATCGGCCAACGTTGTGGAGCGGTTTTGAGTCCGATCCCTGGGACGACGCGCGCGCTAAGTGGTACACGGAGCATCCGGACTTTCACTGTAAGGAGAAGGACGGGACGGACAACTACTGCTGCAGCTACGCCGTGCCGGAGGTGGTCGATTTCATGCTCGACCGGGTGCGTGCCTCAGTCTCGCCAGGTCCAGACGGGTTCGGGTATTTCTTCAATCGCGATCCGCACGGACTGGTGCGATTCGAGCCGGCGGCGATCGCTGGATTCGAGGAGAAGCATGGCGTCGACCCGCTGACGCTGAGCGATCGGGACGAGCGCTTGATCGAGTGGCGGATGGACATTATTACACGGTTCCTGCGGCGCGTCAGGGAAACACTGGATAGCGTAGCCGAGGAGAATGGGTTCGCCCGGATCAAGATGATTCACGTCGTGCTCGGCAACGAAGCTGCAAACCGGTATGCCTGCCTGGACGTACCACGCTGGGTGCAGGAAGGTCTCGTCGACATCCTCTGCCCCTACCCGTTCGCGGACTGCGCCGAGTGGTGGCTGGCCCAGGGACATATCGAGACGGATGTCGCGTACTTCGCGTCGCTGGTAAAGGATACGCCGTGCAAGCTGGTGCCGATGTGGCTGTCCAACCGGCATCGCATCAGCTGGGTGCGGGAGCACGTTCGCACGAACGAGTACTTTACCAAGGCGATTCGCGACTATGCTGCCGGCGCAGATGGATTGACCTCGTGGGATCAGGTCGGGCTGGATGCCGTGTTCAACGCCGACCGATGGCTGCGGCTCGGTGATAAGGAGCGGCTCGCAGAGTGGGCGGAGGAGGATGTGCCGATACCCCCCTTTCAACGCCTGACCCGACTCGATGGCAACACGATGAAGCGCTTCCCGGCAGCCTCGGGTGGATGAGGGAGCGTTCGTAGCGCTGCGGCTCCGTCCGGCGATCCCCTCCCCATAGACTCCGTACATCGCCGGACTCGGCCGGGTAGTGGCGGCCCTAAGCCGCAGCGCTACGCTAGAGCTTGACGATCTTGCCAGTCTCCGCCGATTCGTACAGCGCCAGGATCGTCTTCACAAAGCTGCGACTGAGGGCCATGGATACGACCGGATCGGCGCCGTCGAAGACGCATGCTTCCATGGCTTCAACTTCGCACTGGAACACATCCGGTCCCGGCACTGTAACGGACTCGACGCCGGTCTCAGGCGGCGTGAAGACCCGCTCAGTGAGCGTCAGCGGCGTGGTGAATCGTGCCGATGTATCGGACTCGATCGTGCCGTCGACACCGACGACCAGAAGGGACTGACGGCTTGGCGACTGCAGGCCGGCGGTGATATGCGCGACGACGTCGTTGTCGAACAGCATCTGGCCGCTGAACGACACGTCGACGCCGCGCTTGCCCTTGACCTGATGTGCCCAGACCTCCACAGGCGGGCCGCCGTTCACGACGATCGCCTGTGTCATCGGATAGACGCCGACATCCCACATGGCGCCGCCGCCGCCGCCGGTATGGAGACGCACGTTGTCGTGCTCTTCGCTCATGTAGAAGCAACAGGCGCCGTCCAGCGAGCGCAGCTTGCCCAGTTCGCCGGCCTCGATCATCGCCATGATCCTGTGCCACTGGGGATGATGCAGATAGGCGTAGGCCTCGAAGATGGTGACGTTGTTGCGGCTTGCTGCGGCCTCGATCGCGTCCAGCTCGGCGAGAGTGAGCACCATGGCCTTCTCGCAGAGCACATGTTTGCCCGCGTCGGCCGCCTTGACGCTCCATTCGCTATGCATCCAGTTCGGCAAGGACACGTAGACCGCGTCGATGTCCGGATCCGCCAGCAGGGCGTCGTAGCTGCCGTACGCTTTCGGAATGTCGTGCTCGGCCGCGTAGGCCTCCGCTTTCTCGGTCGTGCGGCTGGCGACCGCGGCCAACTCGCTACGCGGTGCCACCCGCATCGGCCCCATCAGCCCGCCGTTGATCCCTGCCGTCGACAGGATGCCCCATCGCAGTTTGTCAGTCATCGATTACTCCTGTTCCATTAGGTCAACCCACTCCGCACGTTAGTGTCGGAATCGGCAATGATCAAGAGACCGCGGCGGCTCGGATCTGAATTTCGGCGCAGGCAGCGGATCGTAAAGTGACGTACAGCATCTGGGATTGTACGGCCGGCGATTGCGCCTATTTCCCGCCCGGACTCAAAACGAGATGGCACGTTGTGAACTACATCAAGAAGACCTTCGCCCCCCGTCCCCAGAGCCGCTGGAACTGTGACTGCGCTTGTTGTAGCGCCCTGTCGCAGACAGAGATCGGTCTATTGTTTTTTTGGCAGTAGAATGTAGTCCGCCTCGGTGAGATCGGTGGTGATCGTGGCGACACCGTCGGCGTACTTGATATCGACATTCGCCTGCTGCTCGACCGACCGGGCGCTGGCGGGTTCGAACGGCAGGTTCAGAGTCAGTGACAGATTGCTGATACGTGCGTCGTTCGTCCAGTTGACCAGCGTCACCAACGTACCGCTGGGGCCGTCGTAAACGTTTGCCTCGACCTGCGG
>CAJWLW010000363.1 GCA_913042885.1 uncultured Lentisphaeria bacterium
TGGTCGCTGTGAGGGTTCCGAACTCGGCTGCTTCGGCGGAGAGATCGACAGGCAAAATCGTATTTTCCAATTGGGTTGTCGGTTTGACCGTCGTGTTTTGCGTAACCTGAAAGGCACTGAGAATGATCAAACGAACCTCTGTAATTCTCGCAACAATCCTGATGTCCAACCTCCCCGTGGTGCTGGTGGGGTGTGGGGGGTCGCAGCAGTCGGCTCTTCCGCCAGAAGTTGAACCCGCTGAACCAGTTGCCGTAGCTACAAAGCCAGAACCGACGACAGCCAAAGCACTCTACAAGATTGAAGATCGGCAAGGACTGCTGGGACACTGGAAATTTGAGGGAAACGTTTCCGACAGCTCAGGCAATGACAACGACGGGGTGGCCATTGGAGGGCCGGGATTTGGAGAGGGTAAGATCGGTAAAGCGCTGAAACTAAACGGACTCAGTCAACGCGTTGAACTACCGAAGCTTGCCTCGGGTATCGATCAGTTGACCATTGCGATCTGGATTAACGTGGACCATATGCCATCGAGCGAAAAGTTTGTGTCGATCTATCACAACAACGGGTGGACGGTGGGTGATGTCCATTTAGGGTACGCTGGGCAAGAGGGAGTCTTGGACCTGGGAATCAATGGGAACATGCCCAGTATGTCCGTCCCAACCTTCAGGGTTAAAGACCTTCAAAAGCGTTGGGTCCATCTGGCGACTACCTACAATGGGGACAACAAGAAGGAGGTCCGGTTTTATCTCGATGGTCAGCCGGGGGAGGTTTTCAAGCTCGAAGAGGCGAACCCAGTGAATCTGGGCCCGGCGCGGATCGGTGCCTGGGACGTCGAACCGCGCTGGTTCGATGGCCAAATTGACGAGCTATATATCTACGAACGGGTGCTGACAGACGAGGAGATTCGAGTGCTCTTTGAAGTGGGCTCGAAAAAACCGCGTTAACACAGTGCGCGGAGCAATCACAGACTCGCCTCTCTACTAGCACAGGCGTCCGAATTTTTTTACGAAAATCAAACAATCATATTCTAAAGGATTCACGTTAATCGAATTGCTGGTGGTGATTGCCATCATCGCCATCCTGGCGGCAAGACGGGTGAAGAATTGAAAGCTGAAAACAAATGAAACACCTCCTGCTCACAACAATCGCAGCCGTGTTTTCAGGCAATGTGCTTCTTGCAGAACCCTTCGATCAGAAGCTCTATGATACCAAAGCCCGCACCTATTCGCCGGAAGAAAGTATGGCGATGATGGAGCTCCAGGAGGGCTATCGCGTCGAGCTTGTGGCCGCTGAACCGATGGTGCAGGAACCAGCAGCGATTGCATTCGATGGCGATGGAAAACTCTACGTGGCGGAGTTGAACACCTACATGCAGGAAATCGATGGCAAGAACCAACACGACCCGATCTGTCGTGTTGTGCTCCTTGAGGATACCGATGACGACGGCCGCATGGACAAACGCTCGGTGTTCGTGGATGGGTTGAAGCTGCCGCGAATGATCCAGCCGATCGATGATCGGGTATTGATTCGTGAAACGGATACCTTTGACCTGCACAGCTATCGAGACACGGACGGCGATGGCATCGCCGATGAGAAGAAACTGGTCTACGAAGGGGGCAAGCGCGGGGGCAACCTTGAGCACCAGCCCAGTGGGCTCGAGTGGAACATCGACAACTGGATGTATGTGACCTACACCGCCAAGCGTTACCGCTGGGCAGGGGACAAGGTGATCGCTGAAGACATTCCCGGTGGCTCTGGTCAATGGGGCGTGACGCATGATGACGTCGGGCGCAATTTTTTCTGCACGGCCGGTGGGGAGAACCCGGCAATGCATTTTCAACGACCGATCGTCTACGGCAATATTTCTCTCCCCGGTGAGCAGGTGAATGGTTTTCGCGAAGTGTTCCCGCTAGTACAGATTCCCGACGTGCAGGGTGGCAAGGGACGATTCCGTGCCGACAGTCTGACGCTCAATAGTTTCACCGGCTGCGCAGGTCAGCACATTTTTCGTGGCGATCGCCTGCCCGAAGATTTCTACGGCGACTACATCATTCCAGAACCGGTCGGGCGGCTGGTGCGTCGTGCAAAGGTTGTGAATGAGAATGGTAAATTGGTAGTGCACAATGCCACGCCAGGCACAGAATTCCTGCGCAGCCGCGATGCCAACTTTCGGCCCGTCAATGCCAAGACGGGGCCGGACGGGTGCCTTTACCTTTGTGACATGTACCGCGGGATCATTCAGGAGGGCAACTGGGTGCGCCCCGGTTCGTACCTTCGGCCGGTGGTCGAAAACTACGGGCTGGATAAGAACATTCAGCGCGGACGGATCTATCGCATCGTCCATGAATCAACCGAGCGCCGAAAGAAACCACAGATGCTCAAGGCACCGATCTCAGAACTGGTCGACACGCTTTCTCACACGAATGGCTGGTGGCGGGACATGGCTCAGAAGTTGATCGTCGTGCGTCAGGATAGGGGTGCTGTTCCTGCGCTCAAAAGCCTGGCCGAGAGTGGCGGGAGCCCGTTAGGCAGGCTACATGCGTTGTGGACGCTGGAGGGACTCGGAGTTTTCGATACAGATCTGATCGTGAAAAAAATACGAGACCCAGATGCCCGTGTCCGTGCGGCGGTGATACGACTTTGCGAACCCGAACTACTGAAGAGGAATACAGCATTGCTCGCTGCAATCAAACCGCTTGCCTCTGATGCCGACATCGATGTCGCGATTCAAGTCGTGTTGTCGATGGCCTACACGGGAGTCGAAGGCGGCGATGAATTGGTGGAGGCAGCCAATGCGGGCCATCCCGGTAGCGAAGCAATGAGCCGCATCACCGAGATCGGGCATGCCCGGTTGGTCGATGCCAAACGCCGTCAGGAGAAGAGCAAATTCGCGGCCCAAGGTGAGGTGAATTTCCAGACCGTTTGCGTTGCCTGCCACGGAGCGAACGGCAAAGGCACTTCCGCTCCCGGTTTGGATGGAGTAATGCTCGGAGCCCCACTCGTGGGTTCGCCTCGCGTTCTCGGACGGAAAACCATCCCCATCAAGATCCTGCTCAAAGGGATGCATGGCGAACTGGATGGCAAGTCGTATCCTGGCCCAATGTTGCCGCTCGAATCCTATGATGATGAATGGCTGGCCTCGGTGCTGACCTATGTTCGCAGTGCATGGGGGAACAAGGGCGAGTCCGTCAGTAAGGATGACGTCGCAGCGGTTCGTGCAGCCCTCGCCGATCGCAAGGAAATGTTCCTGTCATCAGAGATCCTGGCCATGGCTCCGATTCCTGCAGCCGAGATGGCAAAGTGGGAGCTGACCGCCAGCCACCAGAGCAAAGGATGCGATCAGGCCATCGACAACAATCCGAGAACCCGATGGGACACTGGTCGTGCGCAGCGGAAGGGCATGTGGTTCTCCTTTGATATGAAGGAGTCTCGCGAACTCACCGGGATCACGTTGCGCTGCGAGGGTTCACCCGCCGATTATCCGCGCCGCTACACGCTGGAAGTTTCCGATGATGGCGAGCAATGGAAGCAGGTGGTCAGTCCTCAGAAAGGAAATTCACCCGTCACCGACATCCTGCTCCCGGCAACGAAGACGCGTTTTGTCCGCATCAACCAGATTGGGCTGGCGGATGGCAAGCACTGGTCGATCCATCAGCTCGATGTCTATGCCAAGGCTGAGCGCTGATTCTTCGCAAGTCCGTCCGGACAAAACCAAGAGGAGACCCGCGAGAAAATGCAAAACATCTTATTACGAAAAGCAATCCTAACCACAACGATCGCCGCCCTGTTACTTGGCGGCACCGCATTCCACCACCTGCACGCCGCTGAGCCGCAGTCCGCGTTCCGAATGGCTAGCATCTTCACTGACCACATGGTTCTCCAGCGCGACCAGCCCCTGCCGGTTTGGGGCAGGGCCGCGCCCGGCCGCGCTGTCACCGTTGAGGTCGGCCCGCACTCCGCTCGCACCCGCACGAACGCTGCAGGGCGCTGGCGACTCACCCTGCCGGCCCTCGCCAGCAGGAAAGGCTCGCTGACCATGACCGTTAAGGCTGGCGATGAGACAATTCGCCTCACCGACATCCTCGTGGGCGAGGTCTGGCTCTGCTCCGGCCAGTCCAACATGGAAATGACCGTTTACCAATCTGCCGACGGCAAAGCCGAAATCAAAGCAGCCAACCACCCCAACATCCGGCTTTTTAACATTCCGCGCCCCACCGCCATGGCCAGCGATCCCCAGGACGACGTCGTCGGCCAATGGCAAGCCTGTTCGCCCGAGACCATCGGGGAATTCTCGGCCGTCGGGTACTACTTCGGACGCGAAATCCACCAGTCCATCGACGTGCCTGTCGGACTCATCAGCGCCTCGTGGGGCGGAACGATCATTGAAACCTGGACGCGCCAGGAAGAAATCTCGCGCATCCCCGGCATGACCGAACGCATCGCCGAAGCCCAGGATATTCACCGCGACCCGACGGTGGTTCCGCAAGACATGACCGCCGAGGAAAAACGTGCGGCGGAGATCCACCGGGCGGACTTCAAGGAGAAAGCCGAATACAAAATCGCTTTCAAAGCCAGCGTAGAACGCGCCGCGAAGAGCCGGCAGGCGTTCAACGAGGCGAGAGCCAACGACGAACTCGCTCGCAAAATGACGAATCCTGGCCGCGATCTCCGTAGTTGGAAAACCATGCAGATCCCCAACAATTGGGGAGAAGCGGGCCTGCCCGACTTCCGCGGCATGGTTTGGTTCCGCAAGACCATTGACGTTCCCGAATCATGGGCGGGCAAGAACCTTGTGCTGCACCTTGACCGCATCCTCGAAGGCGATGTTACGTGGTTCAACGGCCAGC
>CAJWLW010000364.1 GCA_913042885.1 uncultured Lentisphaeria bacterium
CGCCATTGCGGGCGATCAACTGCGGATTCTATTCAATGGCCAGGCTTTCGCAAGTGTTAACGTCACGCCGAACGTCGGATTGCACATTGATAAAGGCGCGGTATAAGCATGCTGCCAACAATCGCTGCCAGCCCGCAACGTGATGACACGACTGCCGCGGATACGGGTGTTATATTATTATGACAATTACGTTCATTCACACTCGAGGTTGCCCCGATGGCGTTTGAGATCGATACGTCCATGCACTGGACAGAGCATTATGTCGAGCATGGCTTCTGCGTCATCAAACAGGCCGTACCCGAAAGGTTCTGCACCAGGGTACTTGCCACTCTCCAGGAAATGCTCGGAACGACACTGCCGCCAAATGCGTGGACGACCGAAACGATCGATCCGGGGCTTGTGAAATCTGTCCGAAACGGGACGCCGCCACCGGCGTTCCGCACAGCGGTCGAAAGTATCTACGACGAACCCGGCCTTCTTGCAATACTCGAAGCAATGTTCGGCGACGACAGGGAATGGAACGGCGTTCGATCTGCAAAAACGTTCGTCTCCCTGCACGATCCTGCCAACCAACCGGACAAGCCGCAACTGGCGCCTTGGGGGCACGTTGACTTCGTTGACCGGTATATCCCGATTTTTGGTGATGGTTTTACATGCCAGGTATCATTAGTCAAGAGCGAACCGTTCAGCGGCAATATCACCATCTACCCGGGCTGGCACAAACTGGTGCAGAAAGTGATCGTGGAGAACCCGGACTTTCGTTTCTTCAAGGAGAGCGCCCCTTCGTGGCAAGCGATCGTACCACAGGTAGAACCGTATGAGTTTGTGGCGAACCCGGGCGACATACTGCTCTTTCATCATCTTGTCGGTCACGGGCAAAACTTAAATTATTGCGCCAGCGGCATGCCGCGCGTGTGCATCCACTTCCTCACGATGGGGAAAACATGGCTCAACGGCATTGACCCGTCCGTGCCGGGTCTCAGCCCCTGGAAACGGAGCCTCGCGCACAACGGCAAGATCGATCTGCCGCACGACGACAAGGAAATGACGATCCGCTCGATGCAGGCCCGTACCAAACGCAACGCCAAAGCCGCAAAATGATATGCCGCTACTGTGTCGGACATTAAACCAGGTTAAGGTGATAGATATGTCCAATCAAAGTACCGATTTCCAACCAGCACCAGGAGACCGGAAAACCATGGAAGGAGGTGACGAGATGTTTTACGAGATGCGAACCTACCGGCTCAATCCCGGACGCCTCGATGCTTTTCTGAAGCGTTTCGAGGAAGTTTCACTGCCGTTTTTCGAGAAACACGGCATCACGTTCATCGGCTGCTGGAAGATCGGCGAACTTCCGGCATCGGAGGAAGTTGTCACCGACGGTGGCCGTTGGAAACCGGCAGCCGGAACGCGGTTCGATGGCGACCAGGTGGCCTACATGGTCGCCTTCGAAAGTGTAGCAGCGCGCGACAGTGCCTGGGAGGCGTTTGTTCACGATCCCGAGTGGCCGAAAGCGCTCAATGCAGCAGAGGGAACTGAGCGCAGCGTGGCGGGGGAAGTGTTTGACCTGCTGGAGCCGGCCAGTTTTTCACCCATGAAATAGCCAGAGTCGCGGTGCCCATGACGCAGCGTGAAGGATCAGGATTTAATCCTCCAACCCGAGCGCAGCTTGCGCGTTGTTGAAGAAAATGTCCTCGATCTGCGACGGGGAAAGCTCGGCGATCTCGGCCGCGTGTTTCATGCATAACAACTGCTCGTAGACCGAGAGGACGGGGCGGGCGTCGGTGTGGTCCGAGGTGGGCTGAGGGGTACCCATCTGGTACCAGAATCGTCCCATGGCGACGTACTTTCCGTGCCACGCGTTGGCAACCATGTTGTCGGTGCCAAACATGATCCGGCGGTGATCTTCTTTCTTGAACAAGGTGTAATGCGGCATAAAATCAGTCACCGCGGAGGAGTCGTACCAGATGTTCGGCATGTCGCGCAGGCGGTCGATGGCTTGACGCAAAGGCCAGTAGGTAAAGGCGCGGGCGCAGTGGGCGAGAATCCACTTGATCTTGGGATACCTATTATTGGTGTATTCCTCGAGGTCCTTCAGATTGTATTCGTCGGCGCAGCCGTCGTACCGTGAGAGGTGCATCGTCACCCACAGCCCCAAATCGTTGGCCAGCTCCATCTGTTCGTGGGTGAGGAACTCGTGGATACGGCACTCATTGATATCTCCGGTCGTCGAAAAGATTCGATAGGGCTTGAGGCCGGTGAACCCGAGCGTTTCGATGTCGGCGCGAATGTCGTCAACGCGGCAAGCGGGGGTCACCAGTCGATGCACGCGCGAGTTTTTGTTGAGCTTCATCTGTTCCGCGAAAAAACGGCTCTGGGCATCGACGTCACAGCCGGGAAACGGGTTACCGAGGATCAGGTAGCCGATTTCGCGCCCCGGAAAAATAGTCTGGTTGACCTCGACCGTCGTCGGCATGTCCCAAGTGGGAGACGAACCACGGTTCGGAGCATCAGGCGGCAAGAGGATGTCCGACCACAGATGTATGTGGGCATCGAAGATTTTCATCGGGACAAAGCTGGCAAGGTCCTCCTCCCAGACTTGTCGGTCGGACGCATTATAGGTGGAAAAGTGTGTTTCCAGTTCGCTTACGGCTTCCATGCAATCCTTTTGCCAATGCTGGCGTGAATGTGTTCGGTGGTTGGTCGGATTAACAAGCATACCGACATTGTTTGTCAAGTCAATCTGACTCATTATCCAAATGCCGGATTGCGTGGAACCTGTAGCCAGCAACATCGTCCAACGGCAGTCGCCTGACTCCTGGGCATTCCTACCAGCCCCCGGATTTCGCATTTTCCTGCAGCCTGCTTGATTTCATCCCGTCGATGGTGTCCCTTTGGCGACTGAGAGAATCAAGAATTCCTATCCATAACACCGTTGGTTGCGCGGTCATGGTCATGCAGCAGACGTCTTACCGAACCGGTTCTGGCTATTTCCAATACGACGTGATCGAACGGTGGGGTGACCTGCCCGACGGTTGGACCCTCGCGGACACAGCCGGCGTCGCAGTCGATTCCGTGGACAACCTGTACGTTCTCCATCGCTCCGATGCACACCCGGTGATCGTGCTGGACCCGGCGGGCCGGTTCGTCCGATCCTGGGGCGGGGGACTGTTCAAGCGCGCGCACGCCGCCTGTTTTGGACCGGATGGTTCGCTCTACTGTGTGGATGACGTCGGCCACGCCCTGCGCAAGTTCGATTCCGACGGCCGATTACTGCTCGAACTCAACACCGCCGACGCCCCGACCGACAACGGATATGACGGAACATTCGGGTCCGTGACACGATCTGGTCCACCCTTCAATCTGCCCACCGGTGTGGCGATCTCGCCAGAGGGGCACATCATCACCAGCGACGGGTACGGCAACGCGCGGATTCATCGTTTCACCGCTGCGGGGGAGTTGATCGCCTCGTTCGGTGAACCCGGGCACGGGCCCGGCGAGTTCCTGCTGCCACACGGGGTGGTGGTGGACCGGGACGGCCGCATCTACGTAGCCGACCGGGAGAACAACCGGGTGCAGGTGTTCCTGGGGGATGGTGCATTTCTCAGCGAATGGCCCGCGCCCAGGGCCAGCAGCCTGTGCCTGGATAAGGAGCAAAATATTTACGTCACCGAGATGGGGCAGGTAATGCAGGGACAGCCGGGCAACAAGCACATGGTGAAGGCGAACGCCCGACCGCGTGTTACTGTGCGTGACACGGACGGGCGCATCCTGGCCGAACTTGCACCGCGCGAACCGGAGGCGGACGGGCTCTACTTCTCGCCGCATTCGATCGCCATCGATTCGGCAGGAAACCTCTATGTCGCTGAAGTCTGCGAATCCTACAGCGGCGGTCTGGCGCCGAAGGATCGGCCAAGGCTGCACAAGTACGTACGCAGGTGACCCGAACAATCGGAGTTTAGAGGAGGCAAATGAGTACGCAGAAAAAAGATCCCGGGCTTACCGGTATCCATCACAATTCCGTGGTGACCAGTGATGCGAATCGAGCCCGCGAGTTTTATGCGGGAATCCTGGGAATGAAGGAGATACCGTATCCCTCGACGTTCGATTTTCCCGTCATTTGGTTCGAGCTGGGCGATCAACAGGTACACCTGGTGGTCGCAAACCGGCCGGATGCGATTTCACCGCGTCACATTGCGTTCCATGTGCGGAATGCGTCGGCAGCCCGTGAAGCGCTGACGGCCATGGGGGTGGCGATTGAGGATACCGTCAAGATTCCCGGCGCCGAGCGCTTCTTCGTGCACGACCCTGATGGCAACCGGATCGAGTTAATCGAATGGCAGATCCCGTGGGGCGATGGGCCGATGTAAATGTGGGATGCGGGCAACAGTTCACCTGCCGCCGCCCTGAAACCAGTCCCGGACATCGTGCCACTGTGCCCACGGCACCGGCACAATCTCGTTCGTTTCAGCTGGTCGCAGCCCGTCCCGAATCAAGGTGGTCGGAGGTTTACTTTTCCGCCGCATCCCCGTCTTCGGTCACCACTGCCATGGCCCCAGCCAAATAGGCGGTTTGGCCGCGAACCGGCCCCGCGCCCAGTCGGAATACAATCCGATCCGCGTCCTTGCGGATGGTCTTGCTGGTCGTCAGGAACCGCCAGCCGTCCTCCTCACCCGAGTATGCCACCGGGGCGGAACTGACCTTGTGATCGTCGGCGACAAAATCCAGTATCTGCACGTGGCAGATCCCGTATTCACTCTTCGCCCAGGCCCCCAGCGTCACCGTCTTACCGGCATATGCACCTGCCGCGATTCGCTGGTCCAGGAAAACATGTCCCCTCGGCATC
>CAJWLW010000365.1 GCA_913042885.1 uncultured Lentisphaeria bacterium
GCACGTCATCGAGGCGGAATGAGTCGTACCGAATGCCATCCGGCGTCATGATGTCGGGTCTCAGCGGGATGGTTGCCGACCGTATTGTGACACCGTTGACTGTAATCTTGCCCAAACCAGGGAATCGGCCTTCCCGGGACAACAGTTCAATGGTCGCTTGGCCCACTCTGACTTCCGCCGGAATCGCTGACGTTGCGCCTTCCTTCATGCTGTTTTTCTCTCTCTGTGGTCAGTAATGCATTTGAAATAATGCGACTGTCGGCTTTTGTAATCCGTGAGCCGTCCTATGTCAATCTCTTTCCCGGATTTGGCTGACGATTAGGTTTACGAATCCGGGTCGCTTTTCCCAAGACCCAGATCCCTGATGACCGCATGCGCGGCATTATGCCCCGGCGCACCCGTGACGTCACCGCCGGGATGGGTACCTGAACCGCACAGGTACAATCCTTCAATGGGCGTTCGATAGTTCGATAGAAGCCGGTTAGGACGTTCCGCCAAAAGCTGTTCCCCGATCAGGTCGAGATGGCGGATATTGCCGTCCGTCAGGTTCATCCGGCGTTCCAGGTCCAACGGCGTAAACAGGTCCCAGTCGATCAGGGAATCCCGAAAATTAGGTGCATGTTGATTGATATGGTCGATCAGTGACTCGCCGACCTGCGGCTTCACATCGTCCCAACTGCCCTGACGCAGGCGCACCGGCGCATAGGTCACCCAGGCGGAAACGATATGCTGCCCGGGCGGGGCGATACTGTCATCGTACACGGTGGGGATCTGCACTTGGATGATGGGACAACTGGAGGGCAACCCCCGCCTGGCATCATCCCAGCTCTGTTCAAAATATGCCACCGACGGGCATATCCTGATGCTGCCCAGGTCATGGGGATTCGAGTCGCTGCCCAGGTACCTTGAGAAATCCGGCAGTGCTCGCACGATGCCGTGGAATTTTAGACAAGAAAGATTGGTTTTCAAGAGCTGGATGCTGTTGACGAAATCAGCGCCAAGGTCATTCGGGTCCATCAATTTCAGGAATGTGCGCTTCGGATCGGCATTCGAGAGGACGAGGTCCGCGTCCAGTTGCTCTCCGTCCTCGAGGGTAACGCCGACGGTTCGGCCCTGGTGAACCCGGATTTGTTTGACTGGGGTATTCGACCGTATCTCTACACCGTGTTCCCGGGCGGCCTTGGCCATCGCCTGAGTAATACTCCCCATGCCGCCCTTCGGGATCCCGACCCTGTGCGGGTCTCTGAGCATGTTGGCTTTCAGATAGGCGATCGGCAGGATATTGCCTGGCGCCGAGGTATCGCCTGCGTCGTGCGCGTCGATGAACGCTGCCCGCATGTCGGCAGACCTGAAATGTTCCTCCACCAGATCCTTCATGTTGCCGCTGAGCATCCGTTCGAATACTGTTTCGTCCGGTGTACCGGCAACCTTCGCGGCAAGCTCCGCCAGAGAGGGTGGCTCGGTCAGAAAATAAGGGGCGAGGATTCCGCAGGCTCGCCGCCAGAACTGCACCCAGCGGAGGTAGCCGTCGGCGTCAGGAGCGGCAAGTCGTCGAATCTCTTCGGCCGTTCGTTCTTCGTCGTGCCAGATTCGCAGGGCGTTGTCTCCACTCAGTGGCTGCATGCGTCCGGGATCGACAGGATACACCGAGAACCCGTGGCGCTCGAGTTCCAGCTCGTCAATAACCTTGTCCTGCAGCAGATGACAGACGTACGAGCAAGTGGAGACCTGGAAGCCGGGGAAAAGTTCTTCGGTGACGCAACACCCGCCGATCGGGCCTCTGGCCTCGAGCACGAGCACCTTGGCTCCTGCCCGGGCAAGGTAACTGGCGGCCACCAAACCGTTGTGGCCGCTGCCCACGATGACGATCTGGGGCGCGGTTGGCATCATGAACCTCCGTTCTTGGTGATGGGTGTTTGCGTCACTGCTGGAGAGCCGGTTTTTTCATTCTCATCAATCTTGCCATTCTTGTTTCTATCCAAGGCATGATTGTACACCGTACGCCACTGGGAACCATTTTGTCGTGTTCCTATTCATGCTTTTCTGGTGATTCGGTGAAGTTTATGAATCATTCACGTTGGGTCAGTCCAGATTCGCCAGAAACCCGTCCGGAATCTCGGCCTTGAAAACGTGGGGAACGCCCTGGGGATTGGCATTGTATATCACGTGCCGCGTGTCCGTCGTGAAATAAGCGTGGGGGTGTGTGTACTGCGCCCCCGAAAGGAACCCCGTTACATCCTCGACCAGCAGAGCGTACTTGCCGGTCTGGAGGTTGCCGACCACCAGGGGAACCGGGCCCGGCAAACCATCGGGATAAGAATCGCAAACAAAATACCTGCCGCACCTGGAGACGCAGAGATGGTTGAAATAATGTTCGGGCGTCGCAAAGACTGTTGGTTTTTCATCGCCCGGCGCGGCGGTGAAAAGATTCCCCTGCGGATAACGGGCATCGAGAGAACCGTCGGCATTGGCAACTACTGTGAAAGCTACCCGCCCCGTATCCCCAACAAAGCACTCATGACCGGTGAGACCGGCACTTGTGGGTTCGCCGGCGGGGATGGAACGCTGGTTGCCGCCCTCGGCATCGAGGACGAAGAGGGTCGTTCCCTGCTTGCTGTCGCCGGGGCTCGTGACCGTCCCGTCCGGGGCCATCTTCGAGCCGCGATTGTGTTGAACCAGGATATCTTTCCCATTCACCGGATTGTACTGGAGATGGGTGTTGATGATCTCGGGATGCTCGAAAATAACCGCCCATTCACCCGACTCCAGATCCATACGCACCACCCCGATAGTCGGGCCGGAGAGCACCGCCTGGCCTATGAGGTAACGCTGATCCGGCGAGACCGAACCCGTGCTCATATCCCGGGGAAAACTGACAGAAGTGCTGATGATCTCTTTCTCGAGGGTGTCCAGCGACAACCGCACCAGCTCATGCCCCTGGCGCATATAGTAGATGAATCCGCTCCATGCGGCTGTGCAGGGCATATCATCGATACATTCCTCGACCAGCGTGCTCCGGAGGGTATTGAGATCGGTAACCAGCAACATGCACTGCGTGGTTCGGCACGAATCCATCCCCGACTGGCGCACAATCGTGACGCGATTGCCGTCTTTGGAACAGTAGGGTTGCTCGCAGTAAATGTTGTTGTTGTGGCAAACCGCAGACGTCAAGCGGGTGATCCTGGCGCCGCTTTGGGGATCGGGATTCTGATCACTTGCTTCTGTGAACCACGTGAGCATCATTTTTCTCCCAATTGTCGAAATTACGTTATTTGTAGGCAGGCGATGAAATGGGCACTATTATACCCGACAATTTAGCCGAAATCACAGACCCCTAAAAAAGAATGGCAGCCGAATGGGCTCCACCCACCCAGCCTGCTTAATTCTTGATAAGTGAACGACGCCCAACACGCCACCCCCAACACGCCACTCCAACCCCCAATCATCATGTTCAAACCCGTGACGTTATCCGCATCGATTGTCGTTTCGATGATCGCTTTGACCGCGCTGCCGCAGCTTCAGGCGGCGCCACTCACAATCGTCGAGAATGGCACGGGCTTGGCCGTGATCGTCGTCGAGGCCGAGCAACCCAAGGCGATGAAGGCGGCGCAGGCATTACAGACATACATCGAGAAGATGAGCGGCGCCAAGCTTGCCCTTATCGAGGAAGGCGCGGCTGTGGAGGGCGATCCCGTCCGCCTGCTGGTAGGCCAGACCGAGGCGGCACGAAAGGCCGGCGTGAAGATCCCGTCGGGCTACGACACGACGATTCGCCCGGACATCTTCGAGGAGGAGGGGTACGCGCTCAAGACTGTTGGCCGGGACCTCGTCATCGGCGGCAACAACGACGGCCACTACAAGGGTACTCTCTACGCGGCGTACGCCCTGCTCGAACGTCTGGGCTGCCGCTGGTACTTCCCCGACGAATGGGGCGAGGTCGTGCCCGAGAAGAAAACGATCACCGTGCCCGATCTTGACGTCGTGTCCCGCCCTGATTTCGCCGTGCGCAACGTCAATCCGTCGGGCTGGGTGCCGATGACGGGCAAGGAGCGGGAAATTTATACCGAGTGGGGCGAGAAGAACGGCTTCAATTTCCATCGGTTCTATCCGATGGTGGGCGACGGATACATCGGCTACCTGGCCCCTCCCTTGGAGTACTTCGAGACCCACCCCGAATTCTTCGCGATGAACGAGCAGGGCAAGCGCCACCATGCGGAGCAGCCACGGGTCACGATGCTCTGCCTGTCCAGCCCCGGCCTCTACGCGGAGAGCGTGAAGAACCTACGAGCCGCCTTCGCGGGCGAGAAGAAGATGAACAATGTCGATGAGCTCGGGTTCGGCATCAGCCCGCCCGACGGCCAGCCGTTCTGCTACTGTGAGGAATGCCGGAAGTCGAGTCAGAACTTCAGGTACCCGCGCTACTTCGAACGCCCGTTCCAGAGCGAGGAGTTTTTCAGGTTCGCGACCCGGCTGGCGCGGGAGTTCCCCGACAAGATCGTCGCGACCATGGCCTACTCGATACGGGAGATGGTGCCGCAGGGCGTCGACATTCCCGAGAATATCAAGGTCATGTACACCTCCGCCGCCTGCGACGTGCTGCACGCCAACGACTCGCAGCTCTGGCGCCGCCGGGACTCGCTGCGCAACCTCAAGGACTGGTGCAAGCAGTCGCCGCACGTCACGATCTATGACTACAACCCGGGCTTCGTCATCGGCAACTGGGTGCCCGAACGCGATACCGCCAACTTCGCCATCAACGCACCGATCCTCAAGGAAATGGGCCTCAAGGGCTACGAGGCCGAGGGGCGCAAGGCGTTCATGACGACC
>CAJWLW010000366.1 GCA_913042885.1 uncultured Lentisphaeria bacterium
AATCCGCATTCTGGAAAGATCACAAAGGCGCCAAGATCAATGCGATCCGGACGCGGACACTGATTCGTAACGCCGACCTTATCATCGTGCGTTTTGATGATCACTACCGACAGTGGAACGCCGCTTTCGACGCGGGTTTCGCAGTTGCTCTCGACAAGCCACTGATCGTCATGCACCCGCCCGAACTCTCCCATGCGTTGAAGGAAGTAAATGCCGGCGCTTTGGCAGTGGCGCAGCATCCTGAGCAGGTTGTCGAAGTCCTGCAGTACGTCTGCACGGGGCGTATGACCGGCTGACGGGCTGATGCGTGGCCGAATCGTGGAACCTGTGACCGCTCGCTTAGATCGTTGATTTTTCGACGCAGCCATCTTAACTTACTCAATCAGGCACGTGGACGATTTTTGGATATATGTACGCTGAGCAACGACAGTAGGCCGCGGGTAATGATGCAAGTTCGAGGACGCGGTGTTTGTGGTGTCCAACTTGGCAAGGAATTTGCGTCACAGCAGGTGACAGGATCGGGAAAGACCCGGTTCCAGACAAAACCAAGGACAATACAATGGACGATTCCTCGTTCCTGCAAGTTAAGATTGAGAACATATCTCTGAGTAATCTCGGATTTATGATATTTCTCAAGAATCCCGATCAGGAGTATGTACTGCCGATTTGCATCGGTGCGGCAGAGGCACATTCCATTGCCGCGGCATACAACAACCACAAATTTCCGCGTCCGCTGTCGCACGATCTGTTCAAGAACCTGTTGAGCACGATGGACTGCCGGGTCACGCGGGTCCATGTCACGGAGCTGGTCGATGGCACCTTCTTCGCGCGCATTTTCATGCTGCGTGATGGTGTGGAAATCGATGTCGACTCGCGTCCCTCGGATGCGATCGCGCTGGCACTGCGCTTTGATGCGCCGATTTTCGTGCATCGCGATGTGTATCGCACGGCCGCGGTCAACGTCAATCAGGCCAAGTCTGGCCAGGATGTCGCCATCCAGGTCGAGGAACAGTCAATGGACCCCGTGGATCGCCTCAAGTCCCGGCTCGAGAAGGCTGTCGAAGAGGAACAATACGAGGTCGCCGCCAAGTTGCGCGACGAACTCCAGCGCATGCAGTCCGGCAACTGAGTGACCAGCCACTTGAGATATGCTTGTGCTCGCCGAGTTCAATCGACGAGCCGTTAGGCGTTCTGTTCTGTAATTTGGTGTCAATTGCCTGGGGTGCCTGGTACGGATCGTCGCTTATACCAGCGGCTGGCGGTTGTCGATCGCCATGGCCATGGTTGCGGAGTCCGCAAATGTCAGGTCGGAACCAACCGGAACGCCCAGGGAGATGCGGCTGATCTTTATGTCGAACTGGCGGCGCGTTTCGTCGCCCAGATAGGTGGCGGTCGCTTCCCCTTCGACATCCGGGCTGGTGGCGATGATCAACTCCGTGATGCTGTGTTCGCTGATGCGTTTGAACAGCGTTTCGACATTGAGATCGCGGAACTCAACGCCGTCGAGCGGCGACACACGGCCGCCAAGCACGTGGTAAAGTCCCGCGAAGCGCCGGC
The DNA here is from genome assembly GCA_913042885.1 of uncultured Lentisphaeria bacterium. The sequence continues at coordinate 1,558 of CAJWLW010000366.1, forward strand.
ACTTCTCGACCACGGGAATCTGGCGGGCGCTTTCCACCACACAGATGACCTTGTGATCCCGTGCCGGGTTGCGGCAGATACGGCACTCGGCGCCTTCCGCCAGATTGCCGCAGATCGTGCATTGGGTGACCCGCGACTTCAGCGTTCGCAACTGGTCGCTGAATTCGTACAGATGCGTTTCATCCCAGTCGAGCAGCGCTATCGCCAGGCGTTCGGCCGTACGTTGGCCGATGCCTGGCAGCGCCTTCAGCGAGTGCGCCAGGTCCTGCAGTGCTTTTGGATAGTCTTCCATCATTCGAATATAGCGGCGGCGAACATTTCGGCGTCGAACGGTTGAAGATCACCGAGCTGTTCACCCAGGCCGATGAAGCGGATTGGCAGTTGCAACTCGGCATTGATCGCTACGACGGCGCCGCCCTTGCTGGTACCGTCAAGCTTGGTGACGCAGAGGCCGCTGAGGTCGACGACACGCGTGAATTCCCGAGCCTGTGTCACTGCGTTCGTTCCGGTGGATCCATCGACAACCAGCCAAACCTCGTGCGGGGCGCCCGGACAGGCTTTGCCGATCGAACGGAAAATCTTGTTGAGCTCGTCCATCAGTCCCTTGCGCGTGTGCTGGCGCCCGGCCGTGTCGATCAGCAGAATGTCGGCCTGGCGCGCCACCGCGGCGATGGCGGCGTCGTAGGCTACCGCTGCGGCGTCCGCGCCATGAGTTGATGCGATGACGTCGCTGCCGACGCGTTCGCCCCAGATCTTGATCTGATCGACTGCCGCGGCACGGAAAGTGTCGCAGGCCGCCAGCATCACTGACTTGCCCTCCGCCTTCCAGGCATACGCCATCTTGCCCGCCGATGTCGTCTTGCCGCTGCCGTTGACGCCGACCAGAAGGATCACTGTCGGGCCGTCGTCGCGCCAGATGATCGGCGCCGGGTGGGTCAGTGTTTCACCGATGTCATGCCGGGCCACCCGGATAATGTCTTCGGTCGTCTTGATCAGTCCGCGTTCGTAGCGATCCCGGATGCCCGCCACCAGCTTTGTCGAGACATTCACGCCGAGGTCGGCCCCGATCAGGGCGGCTTCGAGCCGTTCGTAGGTTTCGGCGTTCCACTCGTTGGTACCCGTGACGATCGTCTGGATATTGCGGGCCAGCATCGTCTTGGTCCGTTGCAGGCCGCTTTTGAATTTATCGAGAATTGACATGGGCGCAGCCGGTACTCTTCTGGCTAAACTGTTTCGCGGTTCTTGTGTATGCGATCGAGAATGCCGTTGACGAAGGCGCTGGATTCCGGGTCGCCGAATGCCTTGGCCAGTTCGATCGCTTCGTTGATGCTGACTGCCGGCGGAATATCCTCGCAGAAATACATTTCGTAAACCGCGAGGCGCATGATATTGCGGTCGATCGCCAGAATGCGGTCGAAGTCCCAGTGCTGGGTGCAGCTGGCGATCAGGCCGTCGATGAATTCGTACTCCTGCCGGACGCCGCGCACGAGTGCCTCGGCCCACGTTGTCGTACGAGTCCACTCCTTATCCCGCAGTTTCGTACCGGAGTCGCGCAGTTGTTGCCAAAATGCTGCGAAGACCGCATCATCCGGCTCGTCGCTGCCGAGATCAAGTTGGTAAAGCAGTTGCAGTGCCCACTCGCGGGACATGCGGCGCAAAGGTAGCGACATGCGTAGTCATCCGTCGTAGAGAGAGAGTGTTAAAGAGCCGCGTACGTTAGTTTCGTTTGGCAGAAACTCAACCACCTCAAAAAACGTCCGTCTTTGAGCCTATCCGCATTTCTGTTCCGTGAAGAAAAAGCAATGGCGGGCGTGGAACGGCTACTTTTACTGCTGAAGCCGTGCCAGCGTAAAGCCTACCTGGCGCTCCACGAACGTCGGCACATCCTCGACATCACCGAAATGCTCGAGCACCGGTACGAATCGCGACGCCTGGTCGGCGAGCTTGCTGATCATGTACATGGCTGCCCAGCACTGTTCCCAGAAATCCCCGGTGCGCTCGGGCACCGCCTCCGGGTCGTCGCTGAGCATGATCGTGCGCGCCAGCCAGTCCGCGGCAACCTGCTGGTCGCTGCCCAGATCCAGTAACGCGACGGCACCGGCCAGGTACACCAGCACGACGGCGTGTTCTTCGTTGCGGAACATCTGTCGCAGCACAGTCAGTGTCTCCTCGGACGTGTCACCGATATTGGCAATGGCCCGTACCATGATGGCGCGGCTGACTGGATCCTTCTCATCGACTGCGACCAGCAACAGGTCGGGCAGACAACCGCGTGCCTGGGCCAACAATGCTTCGGCGATGTACGCGGCCTGCCGGCGCTTGTCGACATCGTCTTCGCGCAGTTGCAGCGCCAGTGTCTGCAGTGAATCCGGCAACCCGGCCCGTACCCGGCGGATTTCATCGAGCGGCGGCCGCTTTGCTTCCGCACGCCGCCAGATTTGTGTATCGACGGGCGCAGCTGCCTGTTTTTCCGTCTCCGCCGATGCCGATTTTTCCTTGACCGCCATGGTCACGCAGCCGGTGACCAGCAAACCCAGCAATGCCGTAGCGGTGCACGCGCGGCAGATGTTGAACGTTGCCTGTTTCATGATTGACCTGTCTGATCCGTTTTGCTTCCGCCAGGGGTGAAAGGGTGTCGGCTGCGGTTCCGCCGCCTTACGTTATTGCGAAATGGGAACCTTTCCCACCTTGTTACCGCGTGTCTTGCATTATAAGGCATTCATCATTAAGATAAAAAAACAAAAACCATGGGGGGGGGATGTCAGATAATTCAAGTTATTGCGTGCATCCCTGCTTCCAGTAGAAGGGGGCTTTGTCCAGTTTGATCCTTTGGGCGTTGTTACGACAATTCCGCCGTGGCATGGGCCCTTCATCGTGCCCGTCCTGGTAATAGATCCGATAGCTGCTTGCCGGCAACTTCGCGGTTCTTAAACCGTCTGTATATTCGCTTCGAACCGGCCAGATTGTCGGCGACTTGTACTACCAATCTTTCCTGTTGAAACCTGGGAAAAAGCTCTCAGGCAGGCAAACTATACCCGCTATGGCCTGACCGGTTCGGTCTGGACTCGGGATGAGGCGCTCGGCAGGATCAAGACAAGAGAGGGGATGCGTACCCACACGAATGTCAAGATGGTTCGTCTCCACGCCTAACGGGCCCTGGTTACCACACTTCACTAATTCTAACTGGAGATTCCGATGATTTCTCAACGAACGAAAGCGTTGCCGCCATTCTATACGCAAGTCATTGGTTCGCTGCCACGCCCGCAA
>CAJWLW010000367.1 GCA_913042885.1 uncultured Lentisphaeria bacterium
GGACATCCTGGTAGTCGTCGCCGATCTGGCTGCGCAACTTCTTCAGCGCCCGCTTCTGAATCTGACGCACACGTTCCCGTGTCCGCCCGATATGCTTGCTGATTTCCTCCAGCGTCCGCGGCGGCTTGCCGTCGAGGCCGTAGCGCATCAGCAGAATCGTGCATTCCCGTTGGTCGAGACCCTGCAAAAGCTGGCGCAGTCGTTCGCTCGACTCGCGTTCGTCCATCGCCTGGTCCGGCGGACAATTGGATTCGTCCGAAATCAGGCTGTTGATCTCGCCGTCTTCGCCGCGCAGGATCGGATCGTGTAGAGACACGGTCTTGTTATCCGAACGCTTGAGACGTTTGACTACGCGCTCACTGAAGTCGAGACGTATCGCGATCTCTCCTGTCGTCGGCTCACGACCAAGCTCTTCCGTCAGCGTGTTGGCCGCCGACTTGATCTTTTTCATCTTTGCCGCCGACGCGATCGGCACTCGAATCGTCTTGTTCTTTTCGGCCAGCGCCCGGCGCATGTTCTGCTTGATCCACCACGCTGCGTAGCTGCTGAACTTCGCACCCTTCGCCGGGTCGAACTTTTCCGCCGCCCGCATCAACCCGATGTTTCCTTCGGAAATCAGGTCCTGCAGCGGCAGGCCAATGCTCTTGAAGTCGTGGGCGATCTTGACGACCAAACGGAGATTGGCACGCACGAGCTGGTTTAGTGCTGCTTTGTCGCCCCGCTTGATACGGGCGGCGAGTTCGGCCTCTTCCTCCACTGTCACCAGCGGGATGTCGCCGATATCATGCATGTAGAACCGCATTGTATCGTGCCTTGCCATAATGTACTTCCTCCGTATTGAGTGCAGAAATCCCCCGAAATTAGGCGCTTGCCATCTTAAGATTCGTAAACTGCCTGTTTAGTTGCAGATTTTTTGAAAAATAATTCCCAAACCACAGAAAAAAACCATAACATATTGAAAATAAGATAGTTATGAAATGCCCGCGGGGCCAGAAATCGGAGGGACTGGATAAATCCCGGCGAAATTTGGTATAAAATGTGTAACTATCTAATTACTAATATATTATGTTACATGTTGAGGCCCGAATGCGGCGGTGGAAGCGAAGTTCGGGCCAGCGGACCCTCGGCCAAGCAGCCGTAGATAGTTTGACGCGGTCCACAGAGGACGCCTATAGTTGGCGAGAACCTGTCGCAAACGCAATAATCATTTTTGAGCTGATGTCAGAAAAACGGGTCATTCAAATACCGTTGCCCGGCCGGGCCTACGACCTGGTCATCGGCGACCGTTCGCTCGCCGACGGAGATTGCTCGGAACTCCGGCCGTTCGTTGACGACCGCAGCTGCCTCATCGTTACCGATAGCAACGTTGACACAGAATACGCCGCTACCACCGTCGCGCTGCTCGAAAGCGCCGGCGCCAGCCGAGTCGAGGTATCGGTCTTTGAGGCCGGCGAGGCTGCCAAGAGCCTTACAACCCTGGCGTCGCTCTACAGCGCGGCCGTCGCTGCTCGGCTTGACCGCAAGTCGGTGATCGTGGCCCTGGGCGGTGGTGTTGTCGGTGATACCGCCGGCTTTCTTGCCGCCTCCTACATGCGCGGGATCGACCTGGTCCAGGTGCCAACGTCACTGGTGGCGCAGGTCGACAGTTCGATCGGCGGCAAGACCGGTGTCGATCTGCCCGAAGGCAAGAATCTCGTCGGTGCTTTTCATCAGCCCAGGCACGTGCTCATCGATGTCGCCACGCTGAAGACGCTGAAAATGCGGGAGTTGCGTTGCGGGTTGGCGGAAGTCATTAAATACGGGGTCATTCTCGATGCCGATTTTTTCGACTTTCTGGAAGCGTCGATCGACGGACTGCTAACCGTCGATGCCGGGACCTACCGGCGTGTCGTCGAGCGCAGCTGCGAATTGAAAGTGATGATCGTTCTCGAAGACGAGTTCGAGACCGGTCGCCGTGCCATCCTTAACTACGGCCACACGTTCGGGCATGCGCTCGAAAAGCTCACCGGCTACACGGTGTATACGCACGGTGAAGCGATCGCCATCGGCATGGGCATGGCAGTTGATCTGGGGCGTGTTCTCGAGGAGACGCCGGCACGGGCCGAGCTGGCACGCCGGCAGGATGCTCTGTTCACCGCCGTCGGCCTGCCGACGCGCCTCGCCGGTATCGAACCGGCAGCGATCCTGGAAGCCATGGGTGGCGACAAGAAATATGTCGGTGGCCGAAACCGTTTGATCGTGCCCGCGGCAATCGGGACCGTCGAGATTATTACCGATGTGCCCGACGCGCCGATCATCGACGCGATCGCCGGCCGCTGCGACTGAACCTGTCCGTACCTGCCGGAGTCTTGTTCACCATGCAATTGTCGATCACCGAGGCCTACACGGTTCTCAATTTGCTGCCGCGCATCGGGTCGGTCCGAGTGAAGACGCTGCTTCAGCATTACGCGACGCCGGCCGACATCCTGGCGGCGCCGGCATCGGAGCTGGCCAAGTTTCGCGGTATCGGCGACAGGCTTGCAGCGGTCCTTGCGGGCTGGCGCCAGCACGCCGATCTCGAAGGGGAAATGCGAACGGTGCGGCAGGCCGGTGTGCAGTTGATCACGCTGGGAGATACAGCCTACCCGTCGATCCTGAAAGAAATTTACGACCCGCCCCTGTGCCTGTATGTGCGCGGCAACGTGGACGCCCTCAATGACGAGGTGCTGCAACAGGCTCTGGCAGTCGTCGGTACCCGACTCCTGAGCAGTTACGGACAGACGACAACCGAGCGCCTGACAGGTGCTGCGGCACGGGCCGGCCTGACCATCGTCTCGGGCCTGGCGCGCGGTGTCGATACGGCCGCGCACCGGGCGACACTGACCAGCCGCGGCTGCACGATCGCGGTACTCGGTGGCGGGTTGGCGCAAATCTATCCGCCGGAGAACGTCGATCTGGCACGCGCTATCTGTGAGAACGGCGCGGTTATCAGTGAGCAGCCGATGCGGTTTCCGGTCGACCGGCGGTCGTTGCCCATGCGCAACCGGATTATTTCCGGCCTGTGTTTCGGGACGCTGGTAGTCGAAGCGGCGGCGAAGAGCGGCGCGCTGATAACTGCGCAGCAGGCCCTGGAGCAGGGGCGGCAGGTGTTCGCCGTACCCGGCCGGATCGATACACCGCAGGCCAAGGGCTGCCACAACCTTATCCGTGACGGCGCCAAACTCGTTGATAGTATCGATGACATTCTCGACGAGTTTCATTTTCTACCGGGGTTTGCACCTGGGCGGGTGTCGGCCGAAACGTCGTCGTCGGCCCTGGCCAAGCCGTCACTGACTGCTGAGGAAGCGGTATTGGTCGATGTGTTGCGCCGCGGCGAGCGCGATATCGACAGCCTGGTGGGCGCTTTGTCACAGCCGGTGCATGCCGTGCTGCCGCTGCTTACGCAACTCGAATTGAAACATCTCATCCGCCAGTTGCCGGGGGGCCGGTACGAGTTGATTCACCGGCCGATGTGAGACCAGCGTTCAATTGACTATTAGGCCGCCGCCTTGTAAGCTGTAGGTTCTTTGCGAGAAAAGACTGCCCGGGTGGCGGCCACCAATGGTATGACGGCCGGCGGGATCTAACGAACCGAGGAATGGATCAAATGGGAAAATCTTTAGTCATTGTTGAGTCACCGACCAAGGCCCGCACGCTGTCACGCATCTTGGGGGACGAGGTCAATATTGTCGCATCGATCGGGCATATCCGCGATTTGCCGGAGAAGCGGCTGGGTATCGACATCAAGAACGGTTTTGAACCGCAATACGAAATCTCCTCGCAGCGCAAAGACGTCATGGCTGAACTCACCAAAGCGGTCAAATCGGCGGATTCCGTCTATCTTGCAACGGACCCTGATCGGGAGGGCGAGGCGATCGCCTGGCATTTATTTGAAGTCTTGAAGGACTGCAAACAGGACCTTGAGTTTCTGCGTGTGACATTCCACGAAATCACGCGAAAAGCTGTCAACCACGCCTTCGACTCGCCGCACAAGCTCAACATGAACCTGGTCAATGCTCAGCAGGCGCGTCGCGTGCTGGACCGGATTGTCGGTTACCAGGTCAGCCCGCTGCTGTGGAACCGTGTCGAGCGCGGCACCAGTGCCGGGCGTGTGCAGTCCGTGGCCCTGCGGCTGATCTGCGAGCGCCAGGTGGAGATCGACGTTTTCAAACCCAAGGAATACTGGAACCTGCTTGCCAGCTTTACTAAGAACGGCGAGACAGAGGCCGCCGCCGCTGAACCATTCGTGGCCAAACTGCATCGGCTCAACGGCGAAAAAGTCGACATCACCAACAGCGAACAGGCCGAGGCCTACACTGGTGACGCGGCTGGGGCCACATACCAGGTCGCGGATGTCAGCAAGACACCGCGCAAACGCCACGCGAGCCCGCCGTTCATTACCAGCACGCTGCAGCAGGCGGCCAGTTCCAATCTGCGCTTCAGCACCGACCAGATCATGCGCCTGGCCCAGCAATTGTACGAGGGTGTGGATACCGGCTCGGGCCCCAGCGGACTGATCACCTACATGCGTACCGATTCGTTCAATGTCGCCAGCGAAGCGCGGGAGAGCACCCGCACCTACATCTCCGAGACGTTCGGTGCCGAGTTCATTCCGCAGAAACCGAATACTTTCAAAGCTCGCAAGTCCGCCCAGGAAGCGCATGAGGCCATTCGTCCGACCGACGTCAATCTGACGCCGGAAGCCGCCAAACCATTCCTGGACGACCGCCAGCACAAGCTTTACACGCTCATCTGGAACCGCTTCGTGGCCAGCCAGATGTCACCGGCCGAGAC
>CAJWLW010000368.1 GCA_913042885.1 uncultured Lentisphaeria bacterium
GCTCATGTCCTTGCTGACCCTCTCCAACATTGCCAAGTCCTACGACTCCGGCAACGACCAGGTCCACGTGCTGCAGGATCTCGATCTGACCGTCGAGGCTGGTGAAAGCCTTGCCGTTGTCGGACCGTCCGGCTGTGGAAAGAGCACCCTGCTCAATATAATCGGGGCGCTTGACCGCCCTTCGTCCGGTCGTTTTCTGTTTCATGACCGTGACATGGAGCAGCTTGATGACGTGGCCCTGGCGCAGTTCCGCAATCGCGAGATCGGTCTGATTTTTCAGGACCACCACCTGATGCCGCAGCTCTCGGTACTTGAAAATGTTCTGCTGCCTACGTTGGTGCCCGGTGCCCCGACCGATCCAGCCAGCGCCACAGACATTGCGAGAGATCTTCTGTCGCAGGTTGGCCTGGCGGAGCGCCTGACACACCGCCCGGCGCAGTTGTCCGGCGGCGAACGCCAGCGTGTCGCTGTCGTCCGCGCCCTGATCAACCGGCCGGCCCTGCTGCTGGCAGACGAGCCCACCGGTGCGCTCGACCAGCAGGCGGCCGACAATCTTGCCGAGCTCCTCGTCGAGCTGAACGATCAACATCAGGTCGCTCTGATCACCGTCACCCACTCTGCTGCGCTGGCAGCGCGTATGCAGCGGATCTGCGAACTGCGCAACGGAACACTGGTCGATCGGCCGGCAGCACAATGACTTTCGTGTCGCTCATTCGGCGTAACCTGTGGTATCATCGCCGTGCCGTGGCTGGTGTGTTTGCAGGTGTTGTGATTACCACCGCGGTAATCACCGGTGCGTTGCTGGTCGGTGATTCCGTGCGCCACAGTCTCGCCGCTACCAGTGCCGAGCGTCTCGGTAACGTCGGTGGAGCAATCATTTGCGGGGATCGCTTTGTAAGCCATGCGCTTGCCACCAATATCGGGGCCAGGTATACAGGCGACACGGCTGCGGTCGTGCACGTCACGGGTATCGCGACGGCCCCCGACCGCGACACCCGGGTGCCGGCAATCGAGATTCTTGGCGTCGACGAAGCGTTCTGGGAGTTTGGAAACGCATCGTTGATCCGCCGCATCGCGCCGGAGCAGATCGTCCTCAACACCCGGCTTGCCGGGCGGCTCGGTGTCGAGAAAGGCGACACGGTGCTGCTGCAGATGGAGCAGCCGAGCTTTCTGTCGCGCGACGCGGCGTTGGTGTCGGTTGAGCGGCCGTACGTGACTTTGCGCCTGAGCGTTGCGGCGGTGATCGATGGTGCCGGGTTCGGCAACTTCAGCCTGCGCAACAGCCAGCTTGCCCCGTACAACGCTTTCGTGTCGTGCGCGGTGTTGCAGCAAGCGATCGGTCGCGAAGGTCTGGTCAACCTGGTGCTCACTGAGCACGAGCAAATACCTGACATTGCCCTGGTTAATGCCTGGACACCTGCTGATGCCGGCCTCGTCGTACATGACGGTGTCGATGTCGGCCATCGTAGTGAGCTGCGCAGCCGCCGGGTATTTTTTGACCGCCCAACCGCTGCTGCCGCGGCTGCGCAGCCGGGTGCTGCGCGGGTTTTAACCTACTTCGTCAACGAGCTGCGCATCGGCGACCGGGCCACGCCATATTCGATGGTCTCGGCATTGGACCCCGCCCTGTTGCCGGTTGCCGATCTGCGTGACGATGAGATCATCCTCAATCAATGGTGTGCCGATGACCTCGGTGCGCAAGTCGGCGATGCGCTGTCGTTGAAATTCTACGTGCTCGACCGTGGCCGGCAACTCACCAGCCGCGAGGCGAATTTCATAGTTCGCCAAGTGATTCCGACAGAAGGGGCCGGCATCGATCGCTCGCTGATGCCTGATTTTCCCGGCCTCGGTGTTGCCGAAAACTGTCGCGACTGGGACACCGGTACGCCGGTGGATCTCGACCGTATCCGTGACAAGGACGAGAAATACTGGGACGATCATCGCGGCTCGCCGAAAGCGCTCATCACCTGGCAGCGCGGCAGCCGCATCTGGGACAATCGATTTGGTACAGTCACCGCTGTGCGCTATCCGCAATCATCCAATGCGGCGGGCAATCTGGCTGCTGCGGTGCTGACAGATCTCGGTCCCGCAGCGCTCGGGCTGCAAAGCACAGCCGTACGTGGCCAGGCCCGCGATGCGGTGACGCTGGGGATGGATTTCGGCGGGCTCTTCATCGGCTTCAGCTTTTTCCTGATCATCGCGGCCGTGCTGCTCACGGTTCTGATGTTTGTTTTCCATCTCGATCAGCGGCTGGCCGAGCAGGGCACCTTGGCCGCACTGGGCTTCGGCAGGCGGCGCATCGGTTTGATTTACCTGGGCGAAGCAGTGTTGCTGTGCACGCCCGCGGCGATCTGCGGAGCGGTTCTCGGGGCGTTGTACACGAAGGTGATGATTCACAGCCTGGGTACGATCTGGCGTGATGTCGTCGGCGACTGGTCGTTGCACATGCACGGCGAACCGCGGACGTATCTGATCGGTGCGCTCAGCGGTATTGCAGTCTCGCTCGCGGCGATCTGGCTGGTGCTGCGCCGGCAGACGCGGACGACCGTCGTCCGGCGGCTTGGCGGCGGTGCCGCTGCCGTCGTGCAACGCCGGTGCATGTGGCCTGCGGTGATTGCACTGGCAACGGGCTTGCCGGTGCTGCTGCTGTTGACCGCCGTTGACACGGCAGGATCGGCGCCGGTTGTTTTCTTTGGGATCGGTGCCCTGCTGCTGGTGTCAACTCTGGCTGGCTGTGCCTGGTGCATCGGTTGGCTCGATCGCCACACGATGGTCACCGGGCCACGTACGATCGGCTGCCGGAACGTCGGCCGGCGTTCCGCCCGCAGCCTGGCAGTCATTGGCATGCTGGCCTGCGCAACGTTTCTGATTGTCGCGCTCGAGTCGCAGCGTACGCAGCCGCAGGTCTGGTCGGATCGCAGTTCTGGCACGGGTGGTTTTGCGGTGTTCGCATCGACAACGCATCCGTTGTACGTCGACCCGAACGGCGAAGAGGCGCGACGCGATCTCGGACTGGACGAGCCGCCGTTCGATCGTGTGCAGTTCGTGCCGATGCGGCTGGTCGACGGCGACGACGCGAGCTGCCTGAATCTGAATCGGGCGATACAGCCGCAGATCACCGGCGTCGACGTCGAGGCGTTGGCCAGGCGTAATGCCTTTACGTTTCAGAAGACGAGTGCACCACCCGGCGAGACCCCGTGGGACATGTTGCGTTACCAGCCCGGCGCCAATGCAGCTCCGGCTGCACTCGATTACAACACGATGATGTACAGCCTCAAGCTCAAACTTGGTGACACGCTGACCTACGTTGATGATTTCGGCGAGCCTTTCACATTCCACATCGTCGCGGCGTTGCGGCCCGGAATGCTGCAGGGGATGTTGCTGGCGGACGCAACTGCCCTTGAGGCGCGTTTCCCGGCGAGTGCCGGCTTTCGCATTTTCCTTGCGGACGCCGCAAAACCGACCGACACGGACGCTATCGACGCTGCAGCACTGGCAACGGCGATGAACCAGCGGTTCCGTGATTTTGGAATGGACGCGATACCTGCAGCGACGCGATTGGCGGCGTTCAACCGCGTGCAGGACACATACCTCTCGATCTTTCAGGTGCTGGGCGGGATCGGCGTCGTGCTCGGAGCGTTTGGACTGGCGATCCTGGTGCAGCGCAACGTTGCGGAACGTCGGCCCGAGCTGGCGCTCATGCGGGCATTGGGCTTTCCGGTGGCGGCACTGCGGCGGCTGGTGCTGGCAGAGCACTGGGTGCTGCTGGCGGCTGGCCTGGCCTGTGGCGTCGTTTCAGCGCTGGTTGCCGTACTGCCGACATTCACCGACAGTCGGGCTGACCCGCCTTGGGCAGCGCTGGCACTTGTACTTGGCGGCGTGCTGCTAAGCGGTATTATATCCACACGACTTGCGATCCGGCGCGCGTTGCAGGGAGACCTGATCAGCGGCTTGCGACGAGAGTGAATCAAAAACGGAGTGACCGATGAAGAATCTGCTGAGTCTGGAAGGGAAGCTGGCGATCGTTACCGGCGCGGCCAAAGGTATCGGTGAGAATATCGCCACGTTATACCGCGATCATGGCGCCGGGGTCGTGATCTGCGACATTGACGACGACTGCGGCGCGGCGACGGCGGAGCGACTCGGTGCGACGTACAGGCATTGCGACATCAGTCGTCAAGAGGACGTGCAGAGTCTGTTCGAATTCACCGAAACCGAAATCGGGCCCGTCGATATTCTGGTCAACAATGCAGGGTGTGGAAAGGTCGTGGAAGGCGGCCGCGCCAGTGTCGAGGAATTCCGCACGGACGTGTGGCTCGAAAAAATCGACATCGACCTCAACGGCACGTTTTTCTGTTGCCGGCAGATGTCGGAGCGCATGGTGGCGCGCGGCAGCGGTTGTATCATCAACATCGCTTCGGTTGCCGGGGTTGTGGCGCTGCAGAAGCAGATCGCCCACGATGCTTGCAAGGCGGCTATCATCAAAATGACCGAGTGCATGGCGATCGAGCTCGGGCCCAAAGGGATCCGTTGCAATGCGATCTCGCCCGGCTCGACAGTGACTGCGGCGACGAAATCGATCTTCTATGCCGACGACGGTTCGCCGAACCCGGCTGGGCAGGAGTTGCTGACGTTTATCCCGCTACGCCGCCCCGGCGAGACCAGCGACATTGCCGGCGCCGCCTTGTACCTGGCATCCGATCTGGCGTCCTATGTCAACGGACACAATCTTGTGGTCGATGGCGGCTGGATTGCCGGCTTCAACCGCAACTTCTGAGGGTGCCGGCGCCGGCAGCGATCGTAGCGGT
>CAJWLW010000369.1 GCA_913042885.1 uncultured Lentisphaeria bacterium
TTTGGCTTCCTGCGGCTTTTCCTTGGCACTGTCAGGGATGACGATGCCGCCCTTGATCTGTTGTTCTTCGCCGTCGGCTACTTGCAGCAGCACGCGGTCTCCGAGGGGTTTGATTTTCATGTTCTTGCTCCTCCTGTCGGGTTGGGTTTGCTGGTTGGTATGAGAATTAAGGTTACGGTTCACAAGCTTCGGTTATTTTTTGTCGTCGCCGACCTCTTCGAAGTCTGCGTCTATGACGTCGGGATCGCCGCTTTCAGCGGATTCGCCGTTGTCACCCGGCGGCGGTCCGGCCGCCTCGTCGCCGGCCGCCTCGGCACCGGCGTTCTTGTACAGTTCTTCGGCCACCGCGTGCATGGCATTCTGCAACTCTTCCATGAGCGACTTCATCTCGTCGACGTCGTCAGCTTCGATGGCTTTCTTGAGTTTTTCGATTGCCGATTCGATTGGCCCACGAATTTCCTGCGGCACTTTGTCTTCGTTTTCCTGCAGGTGCTTTTCGGTCTGGTGCACCAGGGACTCGGCCTGGTTTCGCGTGTCGATGTGCACGCGCTTGGCGTGATCTTCGTCGGCGTGTGTCTCGGCGTCCTTGACCATTCGCTGGATCTCGTCTTCGTTGAGACCGGAGTTTGCGGTGATCGCAATCTTCTGCTCCTTACCGGTGCCCAGGTCTTTGGCGGAAACGTGGAGGATACCGTTGGCGTCGATGTCGAAGGTCACTTCGATCTGCGGCCGGCCGCGCGGTGCGGGAGGTATGCCGTCGAGATGGAAGCGGCCGATGGTCTTGTTGACGTTGGCCATTTCACGTTCACCCTGAAGCACATGGACTTCGACCGACGGCTGGTTGTCGCTGGCGGTGCTGAAGGTTTCGCTTTTGCGCGTCGGGATAGTCGTGTTGCGCTCGATCAGACGCGTGAATACACCGCCATAGGTTTCGATACCGAGTGATAGCGGGCTGACATCGAGCAGCAGCACGTCGTCGACGTCGCCGACAAGTACGCCACCCTGGATGGCGGCACCGAGGGCTACCACTTCATCGGGATTAACGCCGCGATTCGGGCCCTTGCCGAAGATGTTTTCGGTCATTTCAATGACCTTCGGCATGCGCGTCTGGCCACCGACCATGACGATTTCGTCGATCTCGGAAGCGTCCAGCCCGGAATCTTTCAGACAGGCTTCGCACGGGGCTATTGTCCGTTCGAGCAGATTTTCGGTGAGCTGTTCCAACTTGGCGCGTGACAGGGTTTCGGTCAGATGCTTGGGACCGCTGGCGTCGGCTGTGATGAACGGCAGATTGATGTCGGCGCTCTGGTTCGAGGACAGTTCGCACTTGGCCTTTTCGGCGGCGTCCTTGAGGCGCTGCAGGGCCATCGGATCGTCCCTGAGGTCGATGCCGTTGGCTTTCTTGAAGATATCCACCTGCCAGTTGATGATTGCTTCGTCGAGATCGTCGCCGCCCAGATGGGTGTCGCCGTTGGTGGCGCGCACTTCGAAAACACCGTCGCCAAGCTCGAGGATCGAGATGTCGAAAGTACCGCCGCCGAGGTCGTAGACGGCGATTTTTTCATCCTTCTTCTTGTCGAGACCGTAGGCCAGAGAAGCGGCGGTCGGTTCGTTGATGATGCGGCGGACTTCGAGTCCGGCGATACGGCCGGCGTCCTTGGTGGCCTGGCGCTGACTGTCATTGAAGTAGGCCGGTACGGTGATGACCGCTTCGGAAATAGACTCGCCGAGGTACGCTTCGGCATCGGTCTTGAGCTTGGCCAGGATCATCGCGGCGATTTCCGGCGGTGAATACGTCTTGTCATCGACCTGGACGTGGGCATCGCCATTGGCGGCGGCGACTGCGGTGTACGGCACCAGGTCGATCTCGTGTTGTACCTCGTCGAACTTGCGTCCGATGAAGCGCTTGATCGAAAACAGCGTGTTCTGTGGGTTGGTGACTGCCTGGTTGCGGGCCGTGTGGCCGACCAGGCGTTCGCCGTCTTTGGTAAACGCCACGACTGACGGTGTCGTCCGGGCGCCCTCGGCGTTCGGTATGACAACCGGTTCGCCGCCTTCCATAATGGCCATGCACGAATTGGTCGTGCCCAGGTCGATCCCCAAAATCTTAGCCATTGTGATCCTCCAGCAAGTGTGAGATTCAGCCGCTGCACGTTTTTGCACATGCGTTTAGTAGCGGTGGGTATTGATAGCACTGTCAGTGCCACTAGCAGTAATAGTGTCCTAACTATCTTGTAATAAGCTAATTATAAATTATTCAGAAATTCCGGACGGTGAGCCCCACCTGTCACCAGGAGCTCGTTTATGTCACATATCTATTTGAAAACAAACAGGTTGGGTCGGATGGGACAGGTTTGTCACAGGTGGGACAGCGAGTGGGACACGATGACCTTACTCCGCTGGAATGCTGCCCGGTGAAACGGTGATCTCCGTGGCTTCGCCCAGTTCGTTGTCGGTGTCCGGATTGAGGTCCACAACGTCAACCGGGATTTCGAAGAGGCCAAGGTAGGACTCGGACAGCCGGATCAGGCCGCGGGTGCTGAAGCCGGAGTGCCAGCGTGTATGCAGATCCGCGAGGACGTCCGCATCGGAACAGGCAGTGAACGGTGCCAGCACGTACTGCTGCGGTGCTTCGAAGTTGATCTCGAGCGAAAAAAACACGCTGGACTCGGTCTGACACAAACCGCTGACCCGGTACTGGCCGTTGCGACAATGCCGGTTCAGACATTTCGCCACCAGCTCATAGTCCAGAGCGAGATCGGCGATACTGAATTTGATGACCTTGTGTTGCATTGGAGAATAATGTAGACCGTTTTGCGACGGTTTTCGAGAACCACCGGCGAGTACGAATACAGGTAACGGACGGAATGAAAAAATCCAGCAAACCTTAATCCTTCCCGACCCTAACCTTTTTCATTCCCGATTGCCTATCCGCAGTGCTGCGGTGTTTTTTGCCAGCGATCGCGTAGATGCTGTGAATCATGGGAACGGAGGCTTGTGCGGCGCCTTACGACCGCTGTCGGACGGCTTCGTACATCAGCAGCGTTGTGGCAGTGGCGACATTGAGAGAATCGGCCTGGCCGTGCATGGGGATTCGGACGCAGGTGTCGGCAGCGTCGAGCCAAGCGTCGCTGAGGCCGTACTGTTCGCTGCCGGCGACGATGGCCACGGGGCCGCGATAGTCGGCGTCCCAATACATCTGGGTACCGGCCGGCGTGGCGGCGACAACGGAGATGCCGCGGTTGCGACACATCTGCAGGGCGTCGGTCGAGTCCGCCTCACAGACGGGAACGGTAAACAGCGTGCCGACGCTGGCGCGTACGACGTTGGGATTATTGATGTCGGTGGTTCGATCGCACACCAGCACGGCATCGACATTGGTGGCGTCGGCGGAGCGCAGCATGGTGCCGAGGTTACCGGGCTTTTCGATGGCTTCGACGATCAGCAGCAGTGCTGGATCGCGGGGGGCCAGGGCGTCGAGGGCGATGCCGATCTGCGGTGCCACAGCGAGCAGCCCGTCGGGGCGGTCGCGGTAGGAGAGTTTCTCGAAGACGCGTTTGGAGGTTTCGATCAACGCAGCGCCGAGCGCTGCAGCACTGTCGATCAGTGCCGGCTCGTTGCTGCCAAGGAAAAACTCGGGGCAATAGAAGAGAGTTATCGGTGCATGCCCGCTCTCGACGGCGTGCAGCAGTTCACGATAGCCTTCGATAAGCATCTCGCTACTATGGTCGCGATGACGGCGATCGCGCAGTTGCACGGCGTGCTTGACCTTGGGATTCTGGATGCTGGTAATTTGCATGTGGTAACCTAACCGCAGATTGAGCAGATTTTCATAGATGCCAATTGGATAAGCCGGCAACGGATCGGTGAAAAGCAACGGATGGGAGACCGGGGAACTGGAACACGACATGTCTTCGTGTGTTCCGTGAGCTTCGTGGTGAAAATCTTGAAGTTTGCGGTCAGCGGGTTGCCAGAGCCGCTGCCAATGCCTCGTCGAGTTTCTCGTGGTCGAACTGAAAGCCGTTGTCGACCAGGGCGCCCGGGGTGGCGCGGATACTGTTGAGCAGGAGCTGCTCGGCCATCTCGCCGAGCAGCAGACGTAGAATCGCTGCCGGCGCCGGGAACGGCGTCGGGCGGCTGAACGCCCGGCCCATGGCTTTGGTGAACTCGCGGTTGGTGACCGGGTTCGGGGCGCTTAGGTTGACCGGCCCTGAGATGCTTTCGGTGACCAGCAAGAACTGCAGGGCGCGTACCAGGTCGTGCAGGGAGATCCAGCTCATGTATTGCCCGCCGTTGCCGAGGCGACCACCGAGGCAGAGCTTGAACGGCAGCGACAGCTTCGCCAGCGCTCCGCCGCGGTTGCTCAGCACGAGGCCGATGCGCGGAAAGACGACTCGGACGCCGGCGGCTACGGCCGGAGCTGCTGCGGCTTCCCACTCAATGCAGAGTTCGGCGAGGAAGCCGTCGCCGGCGCTGCTGGCTTCGGTGAGGGGTTCGTCGCCGCGATTGCCGTAGTAGCCGATAGCGGAAGCGCAGATCCAGTGCTGCGGCGGATTCGCCGCAGCGGCCATGGCGTCGGCGAGCAGGCGGGTGCCACCGACCCGGCTGTCCTTGATGCGGGCCTTGCGTGCAGCGGTCCAGCGGCCGGACGCGATGTTCTCGCCGGCGAGATGCACGACAGCGTCGATACCCTCGAGGGCGTTGTCGGCCAACTCTGCCGTGGCGGGATTCCAGTAGACGGCATCTGGGGTCGTTTGCGGAGTCCGCACGAGGCGGATGATTTCGCAGCCTTGAGCCTGTA
>CAJWLW010000370.1 GCA_913042885.1 uncultured Lentisphaeria bacterium
GCTTCCAATCGAGGCAGTCGCTCATTTCCAGATCGGCCGTTGCCGCTGCGGCGTCCGATACGATGGCCTCGACGATGGCGGCTGAGCCGATGACTTCACCGCGGCCAAGCTGCAGGGCATTGATCAGGCCGTTGTGCAGCTCTGGATGATGGTGCTCAACCAGTGCGGCGAAGAAGTCATCGCGCCGATCCTGCAGCCAGCGACGCAACACAAGGAATAAAAGACCGGCCACCAGTCCACCCCAGAGCACACAGGCCAGCAGAAACCGGCCAAACACGCCGAGGCGGAAAAGATTATCGACGGCAACGAGAAAAATAACGATCGCAACAACCCCGGCAGTCGCCAGCAGAACCCCCTCTACCAGTTTCGCCCAGCGCCACTGCCGGCGTAACGTCTCCATCTCGTGGCGGAGCCGCGAATAATATTGCGAAGCTTCCATGTCAGCCTCTGTGCTGGTGCGGTTCTGCCGCGAGGTTGAAAAGTGAAAAGGTTTCGGATTTCTTCCCTTTCCGATTTTTGACTATGATCGTGTTCCTAAACAAGGTGATTTCTCCGGCGGAGTACCCACTCAACTGTAATCATTGTCAGGAAAAACAGAAAGAGCAGCGGTGAATTCCAATACTCTGTCCTGTGCACCTTTGAAATTCGGCGTTCCTTGCGTTCGATGTGATCCACTAGTTTCTCGGCATCATCGATATCCACGTAAACACCGCCGCTTTTGCGCGCGATCGATTGCAGCAATGTCTGATTCGTGCTGGTGTCCGCGAGTTCGAGGGCCGAGCCGTGCACGAGAAACTCGGCCATGCGATTGGCGACAGCATGGCCGTCCGCGACCAGGCTGGCTTGCACCTCATAGCGCCCGCCGGTTGACGGATAGTAGGTCCCTGAAAATACGTCCGGCTCAGCGGAACCGGCGCGAACCGGCACGGTGGTCGTTTTGCCGGTTTCATCGAGCACCTCAACGACCGGTTGGCCGACCGAGTCGCCGTCGCCGACATCCCGGCGTACAACTCGGATAGCCACCTTCTTGCCGACGTCGTAGTCGGGCTTATCTGTACTGACGGTCAAGTTGGCCTGCTTTTCAGTTATTTCGCGCCCGGTCAACCAGCGCACTGTTTGACTCCAGAACCGCGCGTACAACGTGTCGCTGCTGCCGGTGACACGGGTGAGTCGGGTCCACCGCCAGGTGGTGTCGGCGGCGATCACCATGATCTGTCCCGAACCGTAGCGTCCAGTGACAATAAGCGGCGCCGGACCGTCGTCATCGATGATGTTCGGATTGACCGCTAAAACCGTTGCCGCGGCTTTGGCGCGCTTGATCAGATTTGATCCCAGCAGATGTGGCGCGGCACTCCACATCGTGAGGTCTGCGACGCGGTCGCCGGTGATCTGAAAAATCGGGTGCCGTTTGCCGGACTCGGTCAAGGTCAGCACAAACGGCTCCTCTGTCTGCGCGAAGCCGCTGTCGACAAACACAACCGGCAGTACATCCGCCAGTGGTTTGTTGCGAAAGCCATCGGCGCCGAACGACTGATAACCACCCAGAACCAGCAAGGCGTTCGCCCGTTTCGATTCACCCGCGGCCCCCTTGTCGACCCAGTTGACAAGCGCCTTGTATTCAGCGGGTGCGAGGTAAGCGCTTTCCATATCCCCGAGGATCACCAGGTCGAAGTCTTTCAACAGATCCGGCGTAAGTGCGATCTTTGCAGCCCCGGCCCCTGATCGTTGCGGATTGGCGCGACGCACCTCCGACACGAGATGCACATCCGGATCGTCCTCGAGACGGTTGCGCAGGAATTTGTACTCGAAGCGCATGAAGCCTTCGAGGTACAACACCGCGATCGCGTCGCCATCGACTTCGAGCGGAAAGTGTCGTGAATTATTGGCCAGCACCCGCTCACCCGCATCCGTGTGCACGGTGGCGGTAAAAACAAAACTTCCGGCCTCTTCGGGGGCGAATGTCAACCGCACCTGCTGTTCGTCCCTGCCCGCGCCCAGCTCGACTGTCTGCTCCGCGACGGGCTGGCCGGAACCGCGCTTGATATTGACTGTCGCGGTTACAGCCGGGCCGGCGGACTTGCCGATAGTAACGGTGATCATCGTGTTGTTGTTGACCATGACGCGCTCCAACGCTCTGACCGCTTTGATTTCGAGATCGAGGCGGCTGGCTTCGGGATCTGATCGGAACCCGACACAACTGATCGGCACTTGACTGTCGGCCAGTCGCGACACGTCCTGGCGCCCGGTATTGTCGGCACCGTCGCTGATCAAGATTAAAGCAACGAGCTTCTTCGATCGCAGTTGCGCCGCAGTTGAAGAAACAGCTCGCACCAGATCGGTTCGTTCGGTACGTGGTTCCGTCGGCAATGGTTCAGCGAGTCTGTTGCCTTCCACATCGAACACGTCGACTTCCATCTCCACATCCGAAGCACTGGAGAGAATCTTTGATTGCAGCTGCTCTACGGCCTTTCGGGCTTTGGCGTAGCGCCCTTCCAGCGACATCGAGATGGAGGTGTCCACGATAATGGCAACGCGGCCAGGGTCGACCGTGTCTTCCCGTCGCGTCCAGGTTGGTTTGGCAAGCGCCAGCGCGAGGGCCAGCAACCCGCCACAGCGCAATGCCAGGAGCGCCCAGGTGAAGCGACGTCCGGTTCGCATGAAAATGCCGCGGTAAATTCCGTACGTCAGTCCGACTGCAGCGATAGCAGCTAAAAGCCACAACCAGCCGTTTTGCACACCTTCGAATTCCAGAGCGGCAAGCATCATGTTCGCCCTGCCTCCTGCCGTTCGACTTCGCGTCGTGGCGATATTGGGCGCGGCAGTTGCTGATTTCCCCGGGCAGATTCTGGCGAAGGTACGTGTATCTCGCGCGGTTTGCCGTAGTGCTTGAGGCTAATACGATTGGCAATCCAGGGTTCCAGCAACGCCACAATGAAGACCAACATGAGGACATAGTTCCACAGCTTCCAGCCGCTCCGTCCCTGCAATGACGCCGCTCCCAGATCGGCCGGTTCGGCCACGAAGGTAACGAGCGGTCGACCCGGCAAAAGGATTTCGCGGATGGCACTTTCAACCCGGGCTTCGCGCGATTGTGACTTTGCCTCTGCTTCGTCGGATGGTGCTGCGGCAAACACATCGTCCAACAGCGTCAAGTCGGATTCGTAAGCGGAAATGTTGGCAACAAATGCTTTTGACAGTTCGGCGCGCCCCGGTGGATACATGGTGTAGATTCCGGCCTGACTGGTTTCTGTGAAAGCCAGCGGCGCGGCTGGATCGTTCGTCGTGCCGACGGTGCCGATATTGCCGTCCGGCTTGCGAACCAGCAGTTGCCGCAACCCGGTTGTCGCCGACACCGGAACCGGTACAACGTCGCCGGTGTGGAAGAAATTTCGGTGGCCCAGAGTGTCCTGCGAAAGGTATCCGATCAAACGGTATATCCATGGCAGAAATACCGGACGCACCGGAAAGTTCGTCCAGTCGCGATCGCAACTGCTGCCGAAAACCATGACGGTGCCCTTGCCGAAGGTGTGTTCGCACAGCAGTGGCGTGCCGGTGTCTGTCCGCATGAGTACCGAAGCCTCCCCTGGATCCATGTCCCAGAAGGCCTTCAGGTTGATGCTCGAGAAGCTACCCGTTCGGCCGTCATCGAATGACGACAGCACGACATGATTCCCGTCGAATTGCCCTATCTGAGTGAGCTGGGTTTCGGAATCCGGATCACCGCTCAAACCGATCAACGGCCCGGGCAGCAGTCCCCCATGCAACCGGTTGCTGCCACTGAATGCCTGGTTGAAGAAAGCAGCGTTTGTCTTGTCGCCGAGGAATATCAGCAACCCGCCGCCGCTGTCTACAAAACTCTCCAATTCCGTCACTGCCTGCGGTGGCATTGATTCGACGTTCGCCAATATCACCAGCGGATAATTGCTTAAATCTCTGTCCGCCAGTCTGTCTGGCGTAACGATGTCCAGCTGGATTGAGTCCTCTCCGGCAGCAGTGGCACCGAGTGCTGCCTGGAGGAAGAACAGTTCGTCGAGACGCCGGACGCTCGAGGGCGCCCCATTGACCGCCAGGATATGAACGGCATCGAGCACCTCGAAGGCGAAATAGCGTCGGTTATCGGCAGCCAGTGTGCTGTCATGGATCTGGACATAGCCGGTATGCCAGCCGCCGGTTTCGAAGGTATGGTGAAACCTCGACACAACCCAGCGTCCGGGCTGCAGTCCCTCGATCTGTCGCTCACCGACCTTTTTGTCGTCGACATAGAGTTCCACCGTCGAGCTGGCAGTTTCATGATCATGGTTGTGGATGTGCGGGAGAATCGTGAATGGGATGCCGACCATTGGCCGAGCCGCCGCATACTGCACAGCGGTGACAGAAAGATTACGCGGCTGCTGCGGCCGAACACTGACGAAAAAGAGGCTCGTATCAAGGCTGCCGCTGCTGTCCTCGTCTTCGTCGAACACCTCCCAGCCGCTGTCCTGCAGGTCACTGAGGACATAAACCTCCCGGCTGTCCTCATTCGAATCGGTGAGAACCAGTTTCTCGGCACGCGCTACCGCCCGTGACAGGTCGGTATCGAGATCACTGACCTGCACCGTGTCGAGCACCTGGCGCACGTCACCGAGCTCGGGTGTCGGTTCATCGAAAACAACTTCCGGGCCCGCAGCACGACGACCGGCCATGACGATTGCGGCACGATCACCCTGCTGCAGGCCGTCGAGTATCTCAATGGCAGCGTCCCGCGCTCGATCGAACAGGGAGACCCCGTCTTCGATGTACCCCATGCTGGCGGAGTTGTCGA
>CAJWLW010000371.1 GCA_913042885.1 uncultured Lentisphaeria bacterium
AGCCGACCGGGCCTTCGTGATGACTGGGCAGCACCTCGAGGACATGCAGATTTCCTATGTCAAGACGCGCGACGAAAAACGCGAGAGTATCGGGGAAATCACTGTCAGTCGTACCGTTCTCGAGGACGTTCTTACCAAACGCGAGGCCCTGCTCGTTGCCGGTCCAGTAAACTTCGGCATGTTCCCCGCGGCGCACGATCAGTTTGTCCGCTGTTTCCTGGCGCGATTCCAACGACCCTTTGGTGCCGAAGATTCGGAAGCGTTGTCGTTGCGGTAGCCGACAGCGATCTGTGTGGCGGTGATGATGGCGGTTCCGCTGTTTTTATGCATCGCAGTGTCTGTAGTTATTCGGCGAATGCCGCGTCGAAGTCGATTGCTGACGCTGAGAAGTCCAGGGTTTTAACGTAGGCGCAGGATTCCGTGGCACCGTGCTCGCGGTCCATGCGGGCGTCCTCCCACTCGACCGACAACGGCCCCTTGTAGCCGATGTCATTCAGTGCCACCATGATGTCCTCGAACCGGGTGTCGCCGCGGCCGACCGAGCGGAAGTCCCAGGCTCTGGCGGCGTCGCCGAAGTCCGTGTGGCCGCCGAAGACGCCGACCGTCCCGTCGCCGTGGCCCCACCAGGCGTCCTTCATGTGCACATGGAAGATGCGCTTGCCAAAGTCGCGCAGGAAACGCACGTAGTCGACGCCTTGATAGCCGAGGTGGCTCGGATCGTAATTGAACCCGAACCGCTTGTGATTTTTGACTGCCTTCAAAGCACGTGCCGCGGAGGCGATGTCAAAGGCGATCTCCGTCGGGTGCACTTCCAGGGCGAAGTTGATGTTGACTTTCTCGCAAGCGTCGAGAATCGGTGTCCAGCGCTTTGCGAAGTCCTCGAACCCCTTGTCCCAATAGTCCTGACTGGTTGGCGGAAACGCATAAATGCTGTGCCAGATACTGCTGCCTGTGAAGCCGTTGACAACGCCGGGGAATTCGTCCCGGTCGCTTTTCTTGCGGCCGGGCTTGGCGTTGAGGAAGCGGCGGCATGCTTTGACGGTGCGGATCATCTCGCGGGCGGCACGCCGGCGCACGCCCTCGGGCTTGCCGTCGCCCCAGATCTCCGGCGACAGAATCAGTTTGTGCCGTTCGTCGATGTTGTCGCACACTGCCTGGCCGACCAGATGATTCGAAATCGAGTAAGCGGTGAGCCCGTGGTCCATCAGGATTTCCCAGCGCTCCTTGCAGTACTTGACGGTCGCCGCCTTGTCGACTTCGAAGTGATCACCCCAGCACGCCGGCTCCAGACCGTCGTACCCGAAGCTCTTTGCCTTGGCGCACATATGCTCGAAACTGAGGTCGGCCCACTGGCCGGTGAACAAGGTGACTGGGCGTCCCACGGTTACCTCCCTTCGGGTCTGATGGTTGCTGCTGGAAACTGTTGCGGCGCCGACAACGGCCGGCGCCTGAAGCTTCAGCCTTCCAGCGAGATGACAAACGGATTCTCCAGCGCCTCGGCGATCCAGCGCAGGAAGCGGGCGCCATCAGCACCGTCAATCACGCGGTGGTCATAAGACAACGACAGCGGCAGGATAAGGCGCGGCGCAAAGCTGTTGTTGCGCCAGACCTGCTGCATACTGCCGCGGGCGATGCCGAGGATCGCCACTTCGGGCCAGTTGACAATCGGCGTGAAGCCAATGCCGCCGATACCGCCCAAATTAGTCACGGTCATGCAGCCGCCCTGCATGTCGTCGGCACCGAGCTTACGGTCGCGGGCGCGTTCGGCGACCTGCCCGAGTTCTATCGCCAAGTCGACGATGCTCTTCCCGTCGACATCCCGGATGACCGGCACCAGCAGCCCGCGATCCGTGTCGACAGCCACGCCGATGTTGAAATAGTCCTTGTAGACGATCGACTGATTCGCCATATCGACGCTGACGTTGAACTGCGGGAACTTCTTGAGCGCCGCGGCCAGCACCTTGATGGCGATTGCGGTGACCGTGAGTTTGGCGCCGGCGGCTTCCACCGACTTGCCGAAGCGTTTGCGTTGCGGCTCGAGCTCGGTGATGTCGGCTTCGTCGAACTGGGTGACATGCGGAATCGTCGACCAGCAATAACTCATGTGCGTGGCTGTGGCCTTGCGAATGCCGCTCATCTGTTCACTGTGCACGCTGCCGAGCTTCGCAAAATCCGGCAAAGCCCTGGCGGCAGGTGCGGCGGCTGGAGCCGTTTGTCCACCGGCGTTGACGGAACGCGAATATGCCTTGACGTCCTCAATCGAGATTCTTCCGGCCCTGTCGCTGCTCGGGACCTGGGAGACGTCGATGCCGATCTCTCTCGCAAACCGTCGGACCGCTGGTGATGCCGGGATCGACTTCCCATCGCTTTGTGAGGGCAGAGGTGCGGCGGGCCTGGAGACTGGTGGCGGTTTCGCCGCTGCTGGTGGCGTTGCCGCTGCTGGTGGCGTTGCCGGTTTTGCAGATTCCGCAACTGGTGCCGGCGCCTCGGGTTCGGGTGCAGAAGCGTCTTCTGCGGCTTCCGGCTCCTCGGCTGCTGCGGTTTCGCCGTTGACGACTGTCAGCGTCATGAACACCTGACCGACCGTAGCGGTGTCACCTGCCTGGACCAGGATTTTGTCAACGACACCGGCGGCCGGCGATGGAATTTCGGCGGCGGCCTTCTCTGATTCGACCTCGATCAACGGGTCTTCGACCTCGATTTTCTGTCCGGGCTCGACGAGAACTTCGACGATGTCGACAGACTCGATGCCTTCGCCTACGCTTGGCACTTTAATTTCTTGGCTCACGAGGTTTTCCAAAGGGTTATGAGATCATCGGATTGACTTTTTCGGGATCGATGTCGAGGTCCTTGATGGCGCCCGCAACGTCAGCCGGCTGCAACTTGCCGGCACGCGTTAGGGCGGCTATGGCGGCGACGGCGATGTAACGGGCATCGACCTCGAAGAAATCGCGCAGAGCTTCGCGGGTCTCACTGCGGCCGAATCCGTCGGTCCCGAGAGAAATGAATTCACCGGGAATCCATTGGCGCAGTCCATCCGGCAGAGTTTTCATATAATCGGAAGCGGCAACGTAGACGCCGTCCTCACCCTCGAGGGTCTCGGAGATGAACGGCACGCGCGGTTTTTCTTTGGGATGCAGCAGGTTCCAGCGTTCGGCGTTGAGGGCGTTGCGGCGAAGTTCGTTGTAGCTGGTGACGCTCCAGACGTCCGCTGCGATATTGTATTTTTCGGCCAGAATCTTCTGGGCTTTCAGCGTTTCGTTGGTGATGGCGCCGCTACCGAAGAGGTGCGCTTTGAGCTTGGCCTTTTTGCCGGCGGCCGGCTTGAGCTTGTAGATGCCGCGCAGAATTCCTTCGTCGACGCCGTCGGGTTTCGGCAGCATGACATACGGATCGTTTTCCACGGTCAGGTAGTAGAAGACATTCTCCTGTTCCTGGTACATGCGACGAATGCCGTCGCGGATGATCACGGCCAGCTCGTAGGCGTACGTGACGTCGTAGGTGATCAGGTTGGGGACGGCGCTGGCGAAGACGATCGAGTGGCCGTCCTGGTGCTGAAGGCCTTCACCATTGAGCGTTGTGCGTCCCGCTGTCCCGCCGAGCATGAAGCCGCGGGCACGAATGTCGCCGGCGAGCCAGATGAGGTCGCCGATGCGCTGCATGCCGAACATCGAGTAGTAGATAAAAAACGGGATAGTATTGATGCCATGCGTTGCGTAGGCCGTGCCCGCCGCGATGAATGACGACATCGCGCCGGCCTCGGTGATGCCTTCCTCGAGAATCTGCCCGTTGATTGCTTCCTTGTAGTACAGCAGTTCTTTGGAATCGACCGGGTCGTATAGCTGCCCGACGTGCGAATAAATGCCGACGCGGCGGAAGAGCTTGTCCATACCGAAGGTTCGTGCCTCGTCTGGTACGATAGGCACGATGTATTGACCGAGCTGCTTGTCGCGCAGCAGTTTTTCGAGAATATCGATGAACGAGCGGGTGGTCGATATCTTTCGGTCGCCGCTGCCTTCATAGAACTTTGAGAACAATTTCTCGGGCGGTGCCATCAGGGGCTCGCAACGGACTTGGCGTGACGGCATATAGCCGTTGAGCGCCTGCCGTCGCTTATGCAGGTAAATCATTTCCGGACTGTCGTCCGGCGGGCGATAGAATGGGGCTTCCGCCACTTCCTCGTCGTTGATCGGGATGCCAAAACGGGTCCGGAACCGGCTCAACTCTTCTTCGTTGAGCTTTTTCTGCTGGTGCGTGATGTTCTTACCTTCACCGGATTCCCCGAGACCGTACCCCTTGATAGTCTTCGCCAGAATAACAGTGGGCGAGCCCTTGTGTTCGACGGCGGCCTTGTAAGCGGCATAGACTTTCTGTGTGTCATGGCCGCCTCGATTCATCTTGCGCAGGTCTTCGTCGCCGAGGTGCTCGACCAGCTTGAGCAGCTGCGGAGATTTGCCGAAGAAATCCTCACGGATAAAAGCGCCGTCGGAAACGCTGTACTTCTGGTACTGCCCGTCGACGACTTCTTCCATGCGCTTGATCAACACGCCGTCTTTGTCCGCTGCCAGCAAGGGATCCCAGTCCGAACCCCAGATCACTTTGATGACGTTCCAGCCGGCGCCGCGGAATGCTGCTTCGAGTTCCTGGATCACTTTGGAATTGCCGCGCACCGGACCGTCGAGCCGCTGGAGGTTGCAGTTGATGACGAAGATCAGGTTGTCGAGCTGCTCACGCACCGGCAGAGAGATGGCGCCCAGGGACTCGGGCTCGTCCGT
>CAJWLW010000372.1 GCA_913042885.1 uncultured Lentisphaeria bacterium
TTGTCGGCAACTCGACGATGCGTGACCTGCTGTTTAAGTACGATGTGCAGCCTATTGGGCAGCGGCCTTATCGATCGACAACGGAAGTCGACGTTCTCGAGGGCCGGCGCCAGACCACTGCGGTCACCGAGAAGGCGAGGGCGCTCGGCCTGATGACAAATCCGCAGGCGCGGATCTACGGCCTGCCGCTTCTCTCCGGCCACGTCGGTGCCGACACCGCTGCCGATCTTCTGGCGATCGACGTCGAGGTCCGCGACGAGCTCTTCATGCTGATCGACGTCGGAACGAATACTGAGGTTGTAATCGGCTATCAGGGGCGCATGATGTGCGCCTCCTGCCCGGCCGGCCCGGCCTTCGAGGGCGGGCTCGTCAAATACGGCATGCGCGGCGGCAACGGCGCCATCGAATCAATACACTGGGCGGATGATCACTGGGCTTACAATACCATCGGCGACGTGCCGCCGATGGGACTCTGCGGATCCGGGCTGATCGATCTGCTGGCCGATCTGCGCCGACGCGAGGTAATGACTCCAAAAGGCGTTTTTCAGGACAAGCAGTATGAGTTGCCGATCGTCCCGGACCGTGGCATTACCCTGTCCCGCGAAGACGCCAGCAATCTCGCCCAGGCGAAGGCCGCAAGCTATTGCGGACAGTACATTGTCATGCGGACATTTGGGGTCGGTCCCGCCGATATCGATAAACTCTATCTGGCCGGCGCCTTTGCGAATTATCTCGATGTCACCAACGCCATAGCGATCGGTTTCCTGGCGCCAGTGCCCGAAGAGCGCGTCGTTAAAATCGGCAATGCTGCCGTCCACGGCGCCATGGAAGCGATGATGTCGAAGCGCAAACGGAAAATGATCGACGAGTACCTGCGCAAGATCGAACATATCGAACTGGAGACTACGCCCGACTTTTTCGAAGTCTTCGTCGAGGCTTGCCAGTTCAAACCAATGCCGGCGGAGCTCGTTGTCAACCCGGGCTGATCGGAGCCGGAGTCTGTCATGGCCGAAGAACCTCAAAAACCTGCACGTCCAAGTGGCGCCTGGAACAAGTCTTCGTTTCGGGCACTGCTGCAGGATACCGACACCTTTGTTCACTGTGTCGAGCTGGTGACCTCACGCGGCCTGATCACGGAACGCCGCGGCCGCCGCATGCTGCAGGTAGCCCGTCAACTCGTCGAGCATCCAGACATCCACGCGCTCAGCATCACGGACAATCCCGGCGGCAACCCGATGATCAATGCCGATACGATGGGCACCGACCTCATCGCCCGCGGACAGGAAGTGATCATCCATCTCTCGTGCAAGGACTGGAATCGCAATGCCCTGCAGGGGCGTGGCTGGCAGTTGGCGAGCGACGGGTTCCGCAATATCCTGGCCATGTCGGGTGACTATCCGGTTGGCGGCTATCATGGCCAGGCCAGTGGTGTTTTCGATATCGATTCGGTTGGCCTGCTGCAAATGCTGAGCGAGATGAACGACGGCGGATCGGTTGATGGCGGCAAGCCGGCGGCGCAGTCAACCGGCTTTTTTCTCGGCGCAGTCGTCACCAATCACAAGAAGTTGGAGAGCGAGGTGATGCCGCAGTACTTCAAGCTGGCGAAGAAGATCCGCGGCGGCGCCGAGTACATCATTTCGCAGATCGGCTACGATGCCCGGAAGCAGGATGAGCTGATAAAGTATATGCGGATGCACAATCTGAACGTGCCGGTGATCGGCAACGTCTATGTCCTGGGCGGCCGTGCGGCCCGCTACTTTTACTCCGGCAAAGTGCCTGGCGTCGTCGTCACCGACAAGCTCATGCAGCTGGTCGAGAAGCACACTGCCGACGAGGACAAGGGCAAATCCTTCTTCCTGGAGTTCGCTGCGAAGCAGTGTGCGATCCTCAAGGGGCTGGGGTATCGGGGCGTATATATCGGCGGCCATCTCACTTACGACGATTACGCGCTCGTACTCGAACGCGCCGCCAGCTACAGCGACACCGATTGGAAATCCTTTGCCGACAATATCTGCTACCAGCAATCCGATGAATTTTTCTACTTCGAGCAGAATCCGATGACGCGTCTCAACACGACGACGGTCAATCGCCTGTACAAGCGCTCGAAGGATGCGGCGATGATCGACCAGTCCCGCCGCCGCGCCCCGATCACGTATCGCCTCAATCGAGTCGTGCACGACAAGGTATTCGAACGCAACACTACGGGGTTCAAAGCCGCCAGGAAAATCAGTGAGCTCATCGACAAGGCACCCGCTGTAGTTCAAAGAATTATCCATGGCGCCGAGCATGTCGCCAAGATCGCGGCCTTCGACTGCCGTGACTGTGGTGACTGTTCGCTGCCGGAAATCGCTTATCTCTGCCCGGAGTCACAGTGCGTCAAGAACCAGCGGAACGGCCCTTGCGGTGGTACTCGCCAGGGAAAATGCGAAGTCGGCGAGAAGGAATGTATCTGGGCGTTGGCGTACAATCGCCTGAAGGCCTATGGTGAGGAGGAGACGATGCTCGATGGCCCTGTTGTCATCAAGAACGGTGCCCTCGAGGGCACCAGCGCCTGGGCCAACCGGTTCCTCGAAAGGGACCATCAGGCAGACAGCGCCGACACAACGCCGGAGCCCGGCGTTGACAAGAAATCCAACAGTTCAGGGAAAACAGCATGAGTGCACAAGACCGCCGTGACAATTTCATTATTATCGGCGAGAACATTCACACCACCCGTATCGTTTTGCGCAAGGGGCGGTTTGTCGTCCAGGGTGAGGACGGTGTGGAGCGGATTCGCTTCACGACGTCGGATGGTGACCGGTTTCTGAATGTGCCGGAGAAAATGCAGCGTTCAGCGGATTTCGAAGAGGGGCGCGTCAAGTATGTCCAGGCCGGTATTCTGGCCGCCATGTCGGACAACGCCGAGGAGGTTGAGACCGGAATGGCTTTCCTGAAGAATCTGGTGCGGCGGCAGGTCGAAGGCGGCGCGCACTTTCTCGATCTCAACGTCGACGAAATTTCGATCCGGCGCAAGGAACAGGAAGTGGCGATGCGCTGGCTGGTACCGACTATTGCCGGCATGTGCGACACACCGCTGTCGGTCGATTCCTCATGTATCGGGACGATTGCCGCCGGCCTCGAAGTTGCCGGGAGTGACCGTCCGGTCATGCTCAATTCAGCTTCTCTGGAACGCCTCGACGCACTTGACCTGGCTGTGCAGTACAACTGCCATGTCATCGCTACTGCGGCAGGCGTCTCCGGCATGCCGCAGAACACGGAGGAGCGCGTCATCAACGCCTCGCAGGTCGTCGATGCCGCCGTTGCCAAAGGGATTCCGCTGAATCGCATCTACATCGACCCGCTCATCTTCCCGATCTCAGTGGACGCCGAGTTCGGCATTCATTGTCTCGAGGCAATTCGCCAGCTGCGCGAGAAATATGGGTCGGAGGTACACATAAGCGGTGGCTTCAGCAATGTCTCGTTCGGTATCCCGATGCGCCGCTTGGTGAATGATGCCTTCACGAATCTGGCCGTTGAGGCGGGGGCCGACAGCGGTATCATCGATCCTGTGACCAGTCCGTTGGCGCGGGTGTTTTCGGCCGATCGCGAGTCCGGGCCGTATAAACTGGCCGAGAGCATGTTGCTGGGCAACGATGAGTTCTGCAAGACCTACCTGAAGGCCTTTCGCGCCGGTGAGTTGAAGTAGGTTCGCCGTGGACGCGCAGGGTGGGGCTATGGTACTTCGTGAACCGCCCAGGCAGCGTGGTCGCCCGTCTGCTGTGTCCAGCCAGCGTGCCCGTCGCCGTAGAGAAGGTTGAACCCGTCGTTGTGGTGGTAGCCCACCTTGCGGTCGCTGGTGGTGCCGTCCAGGCTCGAGTTGATCTTGCCGTTGCCGTTCTGGTCCAACTGCCCGTGATCGGTCTGGTCGAAGCGCTGGATGGCGATGGAGGAAGATGGCGAGGAAAACTCGGCGTTCGGCGAATCCACGATAAGTATTTTTGAGGAAATATCGCTGACCCGATTCAAACGGACCGGGTAGGTACTGTTGTTTGTCGTCCAGCCGAAAGTTATTGTCGGCACGAACCCCGCCAGCGTGGCGCCGGCCCATCTCGCCCCTGCCGCGCCGGGTGCGATTGCATTCATAATGTAGGTCGCATCGGTGAGTTCATTGTAAGTGCCCTGGCCACCAAAGGGATTAAACATATTTACCTGGTCGACGGCGGGGCAGCGCACAAAATCCGCGTCGTGTCCGGCAAGATCCACGTACAGATAGTTCAACCAGTGGCCGATCGGATCATCAGGTTGCACCGGAAACAGAAAACCCTCGTTGTCGGCGGCATACATCTGAGCCGAGGCCCCGAACTGCTTGAGGTTCGACATGCATTTTATACCCACGGCTTTCGCTTTTGTCTTATTGAGTGCCGGCAGCAGCATGGACGCCAGGATGGCGATGATGGTAATCACCACCAATAGTTCGATCAACGTAAATCGTTGTGATCGCATTAAACGCGTTCCTGGAAGGCACGGGTTTCCGGGTCCGGGGGATGATATGGGGCCTTGTCAATAACTATGGGGGCGGCGGATTCGATTGCAACTGCGTATGGGAATCGTCTCTTCTTCCGTCGCACGGCTGACTCGGCCAATGCTCAACTCAGTGCCATTGCACATCGAACATCTGCTTATGGCATGGAAGAGCGAGAGAACATTTGGCGAGGGCTTCAGGGCTGTTCAAAATGTCACGGTCGTTCCCTGGCTCATCAGTATGTAGCCTTTCCCGTGCTCGAATTGTACTGCAT
>CAJWLW010000373.1 GCA_913042885.1 uncultured Lentisphaeria bacterium
AAAGCAGGTGCACGATTTCCACATCTGCCGCCTGTCTCTGTTCCCAGGTCTCCGGCCGGAAGGGGCCGTCGTCGATGGCCATTGCCAGGCACCTGGTGCCCGCAAGGTCGTAGTCATACTTGCCGATACTGCGGCCGGGGGCGAGCCTGACTGAAAGAATGGCGTATTTTTCACCCGCTCCGAGAGAGGGGCGCGCCTCGAAATCGATCGTATTCCACTCCAGCACCGGGACAGCTTGGCCAACCAGCCGAAATCGGTCGATCTCGCCGAATCGTATGGCCGTTGCGGGGCCACAAGCTATCAGGAGAAGTGCGAGAATCGGGACAGCGCACCGATGCGGACAATGAGGCTTGGCGATGGTATTCACGGAGTTCGTCCAGTTAAATCCCAGTTTGTCAACGATGTGGTAAACCATACACACGGTATAAACTATTGAAAGTTAGCCTATTTTCAAGTGACGTCGGCACGGCCGGTTCTGCCGGTGTCGCGACCCGTCAAAAGAGAATTTTTGTGCTCCGGACTGAATTGCTTCCTTTTCGACGTGCTTTCGTGGTGAAAACCCTATCACGGTATGGCGAGTTACCACGAAGAAGAGAATTTGTGTTCGAAGTTCGTTATTGTACTGTTTATGCGTGCGCTGCGTAAGATTGACTGCCTGCGGGCATTGGAGGCGGAATCAAGCTAGGAATAGCGCTGATTTACAGAAGTGCTAGAATTAGACACTGTGTTCTGCACGCGTTGGAATATCTCAACGCAAAGGAGATCGTATGGAAACATCACACTACCTATGGATCGAGGACAATCACTTGTATGGAGGTTATAAGTTCTGGCGAGGTCCCGATGGTAGCTACGGTATGGGTTGTCATGGCAGCACTGATTCTGGCCAAACTACGGCCCGAAAGATCGCCGAACGTCTCTGGAAAGATCATCGGAAAAGTAATCGAAGTAGCGACACTTGTCCGTTGGCGCTGCTTAATGAGCTAGGCTGGGATGATGTTTTAAGGGCATATATGGATCTAAGATCCCTTTGGATAGAGGACAATCATTTGTATGTAAGGGCATGGCCCGGAGGTTATGAATTCTGGCGAGATCCCGACGGTAGCTTTGCTTACGCTATGGGCATGCATGGCGGCAGTGGTTCTGGCCAAACTACGGCCAGAGAGATCGCCGAACGGCTCTGGAGAGATCATCGGGAAAGGAATCCGTTGGCGCTACTTGATAAGCTAGGCTGGGATGATGTTGCAGAGGCATATCGCGAGGTCGAGAAAGAATCCAAAGAAGAAGCCGAAAAACTGGCGGCTAAAGCGTTGGCAGTTGGCAATAAGGCGAAAGTGGAGCCCGCCATCGAATTGACTAAAGAGGAAAAGATCGCGCGGTTGGAGGATGAGTTAGATAAGATCGAACCGCTTTGGAAAGCCGGGCGCCACGAAGACTACTGGTGGTGGCGTAAAAAGTTAGGGGATGAGTTAGAGGCATCACCCAACTATGACCCTGACGACGTGAGCGTGCGACGGCTACATTATTCCGCCCGAGGGGGGATGGCTTGGGTTGGGACGTATGAAAAAAAAGTCGCGGAGTTAAAGGAATTGCGAGAGAACCCTTCTTGATTCGCCGCACATCCAAGCAATCTGCGTACTACAACGGGCCGTTACGAGAACAACGCCACCACCTTTCCTCGTCGCACACATTACAGCGAAATATATCGCGCCCTGTATCGACACCCCGATCTCACTGCGCATGTCGGGAAACTTAAATCGTCGCCAGACGTGATGTCTAGCATCGCGCCCCCGTTACTGACAACCAATCTCCCCTACCAACCTCAAATATCCGAGTAAGTTCTTGTCTCAGACCACTATCCGTTTGCGCGCATTCACCCGTGATTAATACTGTTCAACCACTCTGATTTTCTCATGCCCCCTTCAATCTTCAAAGCCTGCGATATCCGCGGCCTCTACGGTTCGCAGCTTGATGAGCCGACTGCCTATGCCGCAGGCTGCGCTGCCGGCTCCGAGATCGACGGCGGCGCAGTCGTGCTCGGTGGCGACGTGCGCCCCAGCACCCCTGCCCTCAAGAAAGCTGTCGCGGAGGGACTGGCCGCTGCTGGTTGCAAGGTGCTGGACATCGGCATCGTGCCCACGCCGGTCGCGTACTTCGCCAAGCGCTTCCTGCAAACCGACCACGTCGTGATCGTCACGGCCTCCCACAACCCACCCGAGTACAACGGCATCAAACTGATGCTGAATAATCAGCCGACGATACCGGCCGGCATCGGGCGTCTGGTCGATCGCATCGATCGCCGGGACTATCGCGAAGGCAATGGCAGCATCGAGGCCATCTCTGTGCGGGATGCATATCATGCCTGGCTGTCGGAAGAATTCGGCGATGCTTTCGGGCGGCCGCTGCGCGTTCTCGTCGACGCCGGCAATGGCTGCTATGCCGATTGGGCACCGCCGATTATCGACCGGTTGGGACACGATGTCGTACCGCTGCACTGCACCCCGGACGGCAGGTTCCCGGATCGTGATCCGAACCCTGCGGTGTTGGCAAATCTCGAACGCACCTGCGACGTCGTGCGTGATGTCGGTGTCGACCTGGCCGTAGCTTTCGATGGGGACGGCGATCGCGTCGTACTGATCGACGAGCTCGGCCGCCCGGTCGAAGCCGACCGTCTCGGGGTGTTCTTCGTCCACCACGTGCTGCACCATCTCGACAGCGTCAAGGTCGTCTACGACCTGAAATGCTCCGACATCCTGCGACGAGAGGTCGATGCGCTCGGCGGCCAGGCCTGCATGGAACGCTCCGGCCACAGCTTCATTCGCAGCCGGATGATGGCCGAGCAGGCCCACTTCGGCGTCGAAATCAGTGGACATATTTTCTTCCGCGAACTCGACTACGGGGATGACGGGCTCTACACCGCCCTGCTCGCTGCGCGCATTTGCAGCCACGCCGAGCGTCCGCTTTCCCAGCTTATCGACGACATTCCGGTGCCGATAATCACCCGCGACATTCGCGTTCACCTGCCGGAGGACATCCGTGCCGGCATGGTCGAGCAGTTTCGTGCCGCCTTTCCGGACCTGCCTGCGACTACCGTGGACGGCGTCCGGCTCGACTGGCCCGATGGCTGGGCACTCTGTCGCGCCAGCGTCACGGAGCCAGTGATCACGCTGCGGTTCGAAGCGGACACGCTCGGGCGTCTCAAAGAGTTACTTGGCGACGTCGGGCAAGCGATTCCAGAGTTGACCGAAGCACTGGCCGCCGAAAGTGATCAACTGTGATTTGAGGCCGCATGCGCCATGCGCTCGGCGATCGCACGCGACCAATCTCGATTGCCCCACATCCCAACTCTTCAACCCCTACAACTCTTCAACTGTCTCACTCTTTCTTACACCGATCCGGAATATCAACAGCACCAGAAATATCGGCACCGGCCCGACCGCCAAAGCTACCAGGATATTCTGCACCATCAAAATGATCACCTGTACCCTGATCGCGTTGCGGATGACCTCGAAATGTTCACGTACATCGGCCAGGCGCGCCACCGCGTCCCCGTTATCGGCAGCGAATGCCTCAAACACCTCCGGACTCATATCGTCCAGAGCCAATAAGCCGACGTCCGCGATCCACGTGAGTTTTGATTCCTTGTCGATAGTGAAATCGATCACCCACTCAACCCCTTGACGCAACATCCAGTGCTTCACCCGATCCAGCCAGCCATCCACTTCACCTTTGCGGATCATCCCACCAATCACTTTGTTCACGGCGTCGGTGATTTTTTGATCATCGACTTCGCGAAGACCCTCGTATTTCGTCAGCAGCGCCGCCAGTTCCGCGCTCGATTCACTGCCGTCAAGCTGATGTCCGGCATCGTCGAGGGCTATGGCAACGTAGATGCTGGAAACCATGCGCTCGATCGGGCGCTTGGACCTCAAAGTCGAAATGGCATCGACACTGCCGAGGATCGAAGGAAGCGCGATCATACCGGATAACGTGAAGCCAACGACGAAAGCCAACGGCCACAGCCAGTTGAAAAGAAACATCCAGCGCCAGGGAGACTTGAAGAAGCCGCGCTTGCGCAGCAGCAGATACAGCAGGATCCCGGTCATGAACCCAAAGATGCCGCCGCCGATAATGCCGACAATCACAATCACGAAAAAGCCGGCTATCTCAGCCAGAATTTCCTTCGTATTGCTGCTGGCGATATGTCCGAAGTTCTTCAGAATTCGGTAGGAATGATCGGCCGACACCGCGGCCAGCCCGTCGTCAGGGGTATCCGTCTCGGACGGTTCAATATCGCCCGTTGCAGGTTCGGTCCCGCCGCCTGCTTGGATCGTTGCAGCCGGCGCTGGCAACGGGACGGTGTCCGTCGCAACCAGTGGATGAAGCATCAGCAGGAAACAACTCAGCACAAGGAATCGCATCAACACACCCCGGCGGTCTGGAATTCCATTAGCAATCTGTGACAATCACGATTACGGTTCATCAACCCGAATGCATTTTCGAATGAAAACGCCGCTGACAACTTTTCTGCACGTCGACATGGACGCCTTCTTTGCGGCTGTCGAACAGCGTGACAACCCGGAATTGCGTGGCAAACCCGTCATCGTCGGGGCCCCGCCCGATGCTCGCGGTGTTGTTTCGACGTGTTCGTACGAGGCACGCAAGTTCGGCGTACACTCGGCCATGCCGGCGCGTCAGGCTTACAAGCTGTGTCCGCATGGAATTTATGTATCCTGCCGCGGCAA
>CAJWLW010000374.1 GCA_913042885.1 uncultured Lentisphaeria bacterium
AGCACGGGCAACCAGAGCAGTCCAAGGGCAACGGGGATCACCCCGATGATCACCCCGAGGATGATAAAGAACCAAGTGTTTTTTGACGATGCAACCGGCGTTTCCAAGGCAATAGGAATTTCCGCATCCCAGGTAATGCCATTTCGGGAAATAATGCCGATTACGTAGGCTTCTCCTTCCACCCAATGATAATTGACGATGGTAATTACACCATGCTCCAGATGTCCGAGAGTCTTGTCGGCCGGCTCCATGGTGAAGTTCCAATAAGCCTCTTCAATTGAAACTTGTGCAACGGTAAGCTCGTCCGGCCCATCGTTCATGACTTCTATCTGGAATCCATGCGGCTTGATGATGATCCGCTGAATCGACAGTTCCTCAATGGGCGGAACCTTGGTGGGCAACAGGTCTTTCCTGTCGCCGAGTTTGACAATGGCGCAGCAAAGGATGCCCAGGACAGCAATCGGCAAAAGGCCGTAGAGCCAGGCTCTGGCAGATTTTTTTGGTTCGTCACTCATGGCAATCAAACGACCTCAAAATTTCCCATCCACCCGAGCTCTGCAAACTCACTCTGATGGGCGTGGAACATGTACAAACCGGTCTTCGGGAAACGTATCTCGAGAATCGAACGCTCGCCCTGGCAGAACATCACAGTGTCGGTGAAGTATTCTGCCTTCATACTGGTGCCGGTTCGGTTCTCATAGAAAAAATTGGCATGCAAATGAAATGAATTGATGGGGTCGAATTCCGTCGTGTTGACCAGATAAATCCTCACCAGCTCATCTTTTTTCACTTTGATGGGATAGCGCATGTGATGGTTTGCGACGCTGTTCACCGCATAGATTTCATTGTCCCCATCAAAGTTGGTGTCAAAGCCATTCATGACCATGACCAATTCACGAGCGGGTTCACGCCCTTCCTTCGGGTCAATGATATAGGTGCCGTAGAGCCCCTTGTGGATATGCCGTTTCAAAGGAACCGAATGGCAATGATAGAGGTGCAGGCCAAAGGGCTCAGCCATGAATTCATACTCGAAAGTTTCATTCTGGAAAACAAATTGATGCTTCATGGACCCATCCATTTCCGACGAATGGTAACCATGAAAGTGAATGGTGTGGGGATGATTGTTCTGGTTGATGAATTTGATATAAATCTCATCACCTTCACGACAGCGAATTGTTGGACCGGGTACATGACCGGTCTTGCCGCCAGGACCAGGAATCTGATTGCCGTCCTGATCATGGGGCGTTTCAGAGGTGTAGGCCCATGCCGGAAAGAACAGACCCGGGGCGATTTCAATCTCCTTGTCAACGGCAAAAAATGTATACTCACGCCGTTTTTTGCCGTCGCCCAAATCCTTTGTCACCTTTCCCCAGTCGAAATGGGTGAGGAATAAATCAGGGTCCAAGGTTCCGCTTGTGCAGTCACCGATAACCCCCATATCCGAGGCCATAGGCTGACCGCCAGTTCCTGATTTGTCTTGGCATGATGGGTCTGCGCAGCCGAGTGCTTTGAGAGAACTGGAAGCCAGTGCCGCAGCGCCCAGAGTTAAACCACCGCTCGCAAGAAAATCACGCCGGTTCACACCGGTACTGCGTTTTTTCTTATTTGTCTTTTCATCGCCCATATAGACCCTTTCATAGACAGAGAATAATCTTCATCATAATAAACATAAGCCTATATTTAGACATGTCAAAATATTTTTTCAGCGGAGGGGGTTTTTATCTGATAGGGAGGTGTAATTAAATCTTGTACCTTATTCAATTATATTGCCGGGTTGTCAAAGACTGCTCCGCATTGAATTGGTATCACGTAAAGTGCTCGGGATAAAGCATTTGAATAAATTCCGATCAGCGTCTATTCGAGAACAGCCGCTTGCCGGGAGATAAACAATCCCGGTCCCGATGTGGTTGAAAACTGGCAATTGGCAAGGCGGCCAAGAGCAAACATCATGGTACAATCTGTCCCTAATGAGGCTCGAACCCAGAAAGTATCCCCTGATGGGGGGACTGCCGCAACTGGCGTATCTCAGAAATCCGGAATGTCCTGCATTGTCACAAGATTTCACATATGAGCTGGGTGCCACTGGGGTAGCCACGCATTCAGAACCGCGCTTGGTCGGGCAACCGCTGGCTGAAATACAAAACCCCTCTGGTGCAGAGACTGCCAAGGTCGAACGCGTCTCCCTTGAACGGCCGTGACACTCAGATAGGTTAGGGGCATGCGTT
Organism: uncultured Lentisphaeria bacterium; assembly: GCA_913042885.1. The sequence continues at coordinate 2,226 of CAJWLW010000374.1, forward strand.
TTCACAACTCATGGATACTCCTCTTTGCCGCGGTCGTTTTTGCCGGCTGCCGGCACGTCGTGCTCGTACCCCAGACCGCCGATATTCTGAGTGCGCCCGTGCGTGGGATGTGGGAAGTGCGGCACGACGCTGACAGCTATACTGCCTGTTATGTCCGGCGTGCAGCGGAAGACCGCGTTGATGTCATTGTTGCACAGACGACCGAGTTGCAGGCGGACTGGGCGAAGTGGATCGAGAGCGGTAACAGCGACGCCGCCAGCCGCATGACGTTGATTCTCCAGCCCGGCACCTTGCAAATCCAGAAGCGCTACGACTGGCTGAAGGAAGAGACTTTCGGGCCGCCTGCCGACGAACGCGGATTTCGGTTTTCCGGCCGACGCATTGCCGCGGGAGCCGGTGTCGTCGCACCCGGCCGACTGCCCGCCGCACTGCGCACCGGCAAACCCGGATTCTGGCTTGGCATCTACGGGGATCCGACCAAAGCAGATCTTCCCGGGCACCCGCAGATTCGTGGCTTGCGCATCAGCACCATCGGTGCTATGAGCGCCGCCGCGAACGTCGGTCTGCGGCCCGGCGACGTCGTTGTCAGCGTCGGCCCATGGGGTTACGACGATCCGGTGTTTGAGGGTATCCTGCCGTTGGCGCGCGGTGCCCGCGCGCGTTATCTGCCGCACGACGTCATGCCTCTGCAGTACCTGCGCGACGGCGTCCTGCACAAGGTGGATATGCGGCTGCCCGAATTCCCGACCTACGACCGCCCGATCAGCGCCGAATTCCGCGAAGCCATCGACTCCATTTCCGGTGATCCTCCGTCGCCGGAGGAGGAACTGCTCGATATTCTGGCAACTGCCACTGACAGCGCCGATGCCAATGCCGATTTGTTGCGGCGCCTGTCGGAAGCACACACTATCACCGACGTCGGGCGACTGTGGCCAATGGTCGCGGCGCACACCCGGCCGTTCGCGACGCTGCTCGTGAAGGAACATTGCGTCGGTCTCGTGCTGCCCCTGACCAGTGGCGCTGCGCTGCAGGACACGACGTGGCTGAATTCGATCTACCTGGCGACACCGCCGCCGGCACCGGCACTGCCGGACTATCGTGGTGCCGACCTTGACGGGCATCTCGCCTACATCGACGGCGTGCTTGCGGCGTCCGCAGACTTCAATCGCGATGCTTTCGCGGCGTTCACCGACGACGAGCGGACGTTCATCGCCGGGCAGATGCCGGGACTGCTGCAGGGTTTTACCGAGGCACACATGATGTGGTTCGACACGGACCTCGAGCGGCAGACGGGTAACGTCAAGCTGGGAATGATGCTGCGGCGTCTGGATATGGATGCGCTGATTGCGCAGTTCCGGACGACGGCGCTGTTGCTTGACGAGGCGTTCATTATGTCAATCGGTAACGCACTCGGCGACCGGGCGCAGAACGAAGGAATCCTTGTCGATCACAACGGAGGCGCCGGCCGGGTGCTGATCGGCGGCCCTGGGAACGACCGCTACCTGTCGGGGGCCGATGCCGCCGTACTGATCGATCTGGGCGGTGACGATTTCTATGGCAACAATACCGGCAGCAGCGTTCCCGGCAGCATAGCCTCTGCCGTGTTGATTGACCTGGGCGGCGACGATTTTTACGAGAACTGGCGACACATGCGCCAGGGCTGCGGGTTCATGGGCGTCGGCCTGATCGCCGACCATGGCGGCAACGATACATATATAGGCATACGCGGCTCACAGGGTACGGGGTTCGCCGGCATCGGCGTGCTGGCAGATTGGCAGGGCAGTGACACCTACCGCAGTATTGACTACGGGCAGGGCGTTGGCCAGTTCGGTGCGGGACTGCTAATAGACAGGGACGGCGACAATCGCTTCGAGGGGCATCTGTCGTGCCAGGGCGTCGGATTCACCGGTGGGCTCGGTATAGTTTACAGCGCCGGAGAAACTGGCAACGACACCTACTACAACAAAGGGCAACACATGAGTGGCTACGCCGACGATGCCTCATTCGCGGGCTGGGGCCAGGGTGTCGGTATCGGGCATCGGCCGTACTTTTCCGGCGGTATCGGCATGATCGTCGACAACGGCGGCAACGATCAATACGCCGGCGGCACGTTCAGCATCGGCGGCGGCTATTACTATGGGCTCGGCATCGTCAACGACAGGAGCGGCGACGACCGCTATCGTGGCACACGCTACAACATGGGCTTCACGGCGCACCAGGCGGTAGGTATCTTTGTCGATGAGCGTGGCAATGACGACTATCGCACGACGCACTATGTGGCGTCGGGCATGGCGTGGGATGAGTGTACAACGCTGTTCATTGACGGGCAGGGTGACGACCGCTACGACGGTCCCGGTTTCGCGCACTGTCATTCAGCGCAGAACGGGTTTACCATTTTCGTGGACAGGGACGGTTCCGACCGGTATATCGGCAGCCCGCCGGCGAAGATCAACGGCAACCAGTACCACGACGGCACCAGCG
>CAJWLW010000375.1 GCA_913042885.1 uncultured Lentisphaeria bacterium
ATGACATCCGCATCGACGTCACACCGCATATTCCGCTGCTGCGCGAACAGTCGCAGGCACGCGTCACCATCAAGCCGTCGTATGACGAATTCGTTGCCGACGTGGCGGAGGCCGCCGAGCGCGCCAACCGCAAGAATGTACCGCTGCATATCGATGAACGTCGCGCCTTCCGCCAGGATTCACGCGACTGGTCAAAGAGGGTTGGAAAATACGCCAAGCTGCTGAAAGATGAGGGCACCAATAAGCGTACCGACTGGCGGCTGGACGAAGCCATGCGGATCATGGCCGAGCTGATCGACCTGACCGAGAAAGCGACGCTGGCAGCGCCCCGGGAAGAGCAGGAATAGAAGAAAAGACAAACGGTGAAGGACTGCACTATCCTCACCCGCCGAATCGCTGCCACACACCTTGCAGGATCGTCTGCGCACAAGCCGCGGCAGCCACGCGGAGTGATCCGTGTTCGCGTGCGTCAGCAACACCGCACCGATACTCCCGGGTTCGACTGGAAACGGTTCCCAGTTCTTCTGCCGGATTTCCCTAATCCCCTGGGACATGCCGCAATCGATGAGGACACGCTTGCCTTCCGCTTCGAGAAGAAACCGTGAACCCGTGACCGTGCCGGGGGCACCGAAAAAGGATATAGTTGCCATAGCTACTCGGATCGTCATGAAGATGAATGCGGTCGGATGAACCAAGAGAGATCGAGCATATTGTGACAGACCAATAGCAGCAATCCTGTGAAACGCATTCCGATGACTATTCCAGTGATCGACGGCGACGTCGTGTTCGATGCAGCGTTTTTCTCTGCCTCCGATGCCGACCGGTTGCTGGCGTCACTGGTCTCGTCATTGCTCTGGGAGCAGCACCTCGTTCGGGTTTACGGCCGCACGCATCCCGCGCCCCGGCTGTCCGCCTGGTACGGTGACGAAGGGGTGCGCTACACCTATTCAGGACTGACGCTCGAAGCAAGGCCCTGGACCCCTGAACTGCAGAACATCCGCAGCCAGGTCGAAGCCGCTGCCGGCGCCTCGTTCAATACCGTCCTGCTGAATCAATACCGTGACGGCAAAGACAGCATGGGCTGGCACAGCGACGACGAGCCGGAACTTGGCACGAACCCGGTGATTGCTTCGGTCAGTTTCGGCGATGCCCGGCGTTTCATCATGCGGCACAAGACCCGCGACGACATCGATCGCGTCGAGCTCGCTCTCGGTCATGGCTCGGTGCTGATCATGCGCGGCGCCACGCAGCACAATTGGCAGCACCACGTGCCGCGCACCACCAGGTTGGTCGGCACGCGGGTCAATCTGACGTTCCGCCTGGTCAGCCGTTGAGCGGCCGATCGACTTCGACGATGACTGCCAGGAACTCACCCTCTTCGACCCGGGGACGGGTGCGCAGGGTGAGAACGATGCCATTGTGCGGGCAGGTAACCTTGCGCACATCCCTGCCGGCAACATCAGAGACCGTGCCCAGCTCGACGCCCTCACGTACAAGCTGTCCGAGCGTCACCGACGGCTCGAAGAAGCCGGCGATCGGTGATGGATTGTGAAGTTGCATGTGCCCGGCATTCGAACGCTCGTCCTCGACAATGTATTCGATGTATGAGTCGAGATGCGTGCGATCAATCATCCCAAGCACCGACATCACATTCAAACATCCCTCGGTATAAGCGCGAACGCCGCTTTCCGAACAGACGCCGCTGCCAAGGTACTCCGCATAGATCGCCGGGATGCCGGCATCGTGGGCGACCGAAAGAGAACGCCCCTTGAGCCCCGCCACCGTGCCCCAGATGAACGGCAGGTTGAAAGCCCGCGCCATCTGACGCTGCATCTCGAGAATTTTCGCATCAGCATGCAGGGAATACCCGGAAAAAGGCAGGACCTGGCAAATCTGCCCGCCAGTGTGCAGATCGATGTAATAGTCTGCCGTCTCGATCAGCTCGCTCAACGCGTGCGCTGTGCGCTCGGTGATACTGCCGTCAGCCTTGCCCGGGCAAACGCGGGCCAGGTCCAGGTCGTCGGCGCCGCAACGCTGTTTCAGGACATAGGCGCCCTCGTTGACGACCGGCACCAGCGTCAGCCGGCCGCTGACCTGATCGGCGCAAAGCTCCGCGGCAAGCCGTCGGATCGCTACCATCGGCTCGTACTCGTCACCGTGCACACCGCCGGTAATCAGCGTGTGCGGGCCGGAAGCAGTGCCTTCGATGACGATTTTCTGAAGTTCCACGGAATTGGCCATAGTCTGTCTTGAGCGCAGAGTTTGTCGACACAACAGGGGGGTGACGCGCAATTATTCAACATGAACGGACTATATCGTTGGCGAATACCACTGGCAAGCAAGCGCCCAGCGAGTCGCGTAATTGCGAAAGATTCATATTTCCCTCTTCTGTCGGTATATTCATATACTTTCTGGCGTACGACTCGGCAAGGATCGCAATGCGCGGACGACCGAAAAATTTCAACCCTGAAGAAGCGCTGCACAAAGCCATGGACCTGTTTTGGGACCGTGGCTTCGAGGCAACGTCGATTCAGGACCTCGTCGATAATGTCGGCATCAATCGCGCCAGCATGTACGACACATTCGGTGACAAACGCGCCTTTTTCTGCGCCGCTGTTGAGCATTACGGCAAGACGGTGACGGAATCGCAGCTGCGCACGCTGGAGGCCGCGGAGTCATCGCTCGAAGGCGTGCGGCAGTGGTTTTGCAGCCTGGCAGCCACTGCCACCGACGGACGCCTGCGCGGCTGCCTGGTCACCAATACCGCGATCGAGTTGGCACCCCACGATGAAAACATCGGCGACGCCGTTCGTCAAGCCCTGCTGTACATGGAAAACTCGATCTGCAACGCCCTCATTCGCGCCCAGGACGCCGGGCAAATAGCGGACCACACCGATACACGGGCCCTGGCGCGCTTTCTCATTGGCAGTGCCCAGGGCATCGTCGTACTGAGTCGCGCCGGTGCCGACCGCGAGACAATTGCGGACATGCTGAAGGTGGCCCTTTCTCGCATCGCCGATCGCAGCACGTGACGATTTTTTCCAGCGCCCGGAAAGACCGGCGACGGCTGATTGCGATCACCGCAATCCTGCTGATTATTGCCGGCGTCCTGTGCGTCGGCCGGCGCACCTGCTATCGTTTCCGTCTTGCTGCTGCCGACTGCGCACCACCGCCGCCTGGCATGGTGCTGGTACCCGCCGGTCCGGCAATCGTCGGCAGTAATGACGAGGCGGCCGAAGCGGATGAGCGCGGCCTGCACCAGACCTGGCTGCCCGCGTTTTACATCGATACGCATGAGGTGACCAACCGCGAGTATCGCCGCGTCAAGCCCGACCACAACTTTCCAGAAGGCGCCGAAGATCTGCCGGTCACCCGTGTTTTGAAATCGGCTGCCACAGCTTATGCCAACGCCGTCGGAAAACGACTGCCAACCAACGCCGAGTGGGAAAAAGCAGCCCGCAGCGCCGACGGCCGACGTTACCCCTGGGGCGACGAGTTCGACTACAGCCGTGCCAACGTGCGCCGCCACGGCGAGCAAAGCGCCGGCAAACTGCCGGTCGGTTCGTTCCCGGACGGCGTCAGTACCTACGGTTGCTACGACATGGCCGGCAACGTCTGGGAATGGGTGGCGGACGTCCATCAGGACCGCTGGTTCGGCGTCGTGCCCTGGGGCCCCGAGCGCGGCGTCCTCAAGGGCGGCGCCCACGGCTACAGCCTATTCCAGGCGCGCAGCAGTTATAAAGGGTTCGAAGGTCTGGACGTCACGTGCAACGACGTCGGCTTCCGCTGCGCCGCAGATGCAGTCACGGTGGAATAGAGCGAATCTCCAACCTCTTGGACTTTTGTAATTCATACAGCCTTGCGGCTTTGCCACTTTGGGTTACCATACGGAGCAAAGCAATTCGCGAACCTGATCATCCAACAACCGCGATATGTCCACACTATCGAAATCCAAGCGCCTGCCTAAGGAAATGTCACTGCTCAACGTTTACGCCATTGCCACTGGCGCGACATTGAGTTCCGGCTTTTTCCTGCTCCCGGGTCTCGCCGCCAGCCAGGCGGGTTCTGCCATTACGCTGGCTTACCTGTTTGCTGCCTTGCTGCTTGTCCCTGCCATGTTGAGCATCGCCGAACTGTGCACCGCCATGCCGCGCGCCGGCGGCATATACTTTTTTCTCGATCGCAGCATGGGACCTTTGATGGGGACAATCGGCGGCTTCGGCACCTGGATCGCACTCATTCTCAAAGCCGCCTTCGCCCTGGTCGGCATGGGCGCCTATGTCACACTGTACCTCCCGGGCTTGCCGATGACTCCGTGTGCCGTGATTTTCGCCCTCATCTTCGGCGCCATCAATCTCTTTGGCGCCAAGAAAACTGGTGGCTTGCAAATCATCCTGGTCCTCTCGCTGCTCGCCATCCTCGCATGGTTCATAAGCCTCGGCATCAATCACACAATCAATCACACAGACATATCCTATTTCGCCGACATCAACGACACAGGGCTGGACAGCATCTTCGCCACCGCCGCCATGGTGTTCATCAGCTACGTCGGGATCACCAAGATCGCCAGCGTCTCGGAAGAGGTCAAGAATCCGGAGCGCAATCTACCGCTCGCCATGTGTCTTTCACTGGGCACAGCCGTCATCGTCTACGGTCTCGGCACCTACGTCATGGTGGGCGTGCTGGGCAGCGAATTGTTGG
>CAJWLW010000376.1 GCA_913042885.1 uncultured Lentisphaeria bacterium
TACTACGACCCGTTCTTGATCCTGGCCTTCCGGCAGATGGGGCTCTCCTTCTTCATGATCGGGATCCTGGTCGCGTTCCGCGAGGTCATCGCCAATCTGATGGAGATACCCTCCGGCGCAGTCGCCGACCTGTTCGGCCGGCGCAAGGCGATGATCCTCAGCTTTGTCTGCTACATTATCAGCTTCATGGTATTCGGGGTCACCGGCGTTGCCGCAACCAACGGAACCATCCCACCGGCGGCGATCCTGCCGCTTCTCTTCGGAGCCATGGGTTTCTTTGCGGTCGGCAACGCTTTCCGCACGGGCACGCACAAGGCCATGATCTTCACCTGGCTTCGTGTGGAGGGCCGCGAGGACGAGCGCACGAAGGTCTACGGGTATACCCGCTCCTGGTCCAAGCTGGGCTCGGCCCTCTCGGCAATCCTGGCGGCTGTATTCGTGTTTGCCACCAGCAATTACGTATACATCTTCTTCTTCTCCATCATTCCCTATGTCCTGGGCATCGTCAATTTCATGGGGTACCCGCGCGAAGTAGACGGGAACATCAAGAAAGCCACTTCGGGCAAAGAAGTGATGCTGCACCTCAAGAAGACCTTAGCCGTGTCCGTGAAGCAGGCCTCTTTGCGGCGCCTTGTTTGTGAGTCAATGGGGTTCGAGGGTTTCTTCAAGGCGGCTAAAGACTACCTGCAGCCCATTCTCAAGGCAGCAGCCATACCACTGACCGGCGCACTGCTCTTGAGTGACAGATTGAGCGAACACCAGCAGGTGGCCCTGCTGGTGGGGCCGGTCTATTTCGCGCTGTACCTGCTTTCCGCTCTGGCCAGCCGCAAGGCGTACGTGCTCGTTGACAAGCACGGTAGCGAGGACCATACGGCCCGCTTTCTGTGGCTGATATCCCTACTGATCCTGACGGCGCTGGTGCCGGCCCTCTACTACTGCTGGTTCACGGTCATCATCCTCGGTTTCATTGCGCTCTATGTCATGCAGAACCTCTGGCGGCCGGTGCTCATCAGCCGCTTTGACGCACACTCGGACGAGGACATGGGCGCGACTATCCTTTCCATTGAGTCGCAAGCTAAGAGCGTGGCCACTATGATCATCGCGCCTGGGATGGGCTATGTGGTGGATCTGATGCAGACCCGCATGATCGGCTGCCTGCCGTTCTGGCCTGCGGCCATTTTCGGTGCGGCTGTGGCTCTGGCATTTTTCGTGACAGCGAGAACGCCGACTCGAAGCCACACACGGGGCTGAATCAAAAGTACAAACCAGCTGTTGCACGCGACGGCTGATAGCCGCGCGTGCACGCAGCGTTCGCAAGGGAAAAGGCTGTTCCCGTCGATGTAACGGGGAAAAAATACAAATCACCCGATGTTTTCGACAGCCTCGCTCTGCATTCACGTCGTCTATTCAGCTGCGTCCTCTGCGAACTTCGTATCGACTGCTTCCAATTCGTCGGCCGCGACGAGCCAGGCCTGGCTGGCGGTGTCAATCTCGGCTTTGATCTCGGGCAGGCGTCGTTTGAATTCGACCATCTGGTCCGGCGGCAGCGCCGGGTCGGCGAGCCGTTCGAACAAGTGCTCCTGCTCGGCATGCAGCTTGTCGAGCTCCGTTTCAAGCTTCGTGACTTTGGCCTGCAGCGGTTTGCGCCGTTTGTAAACGGCCTGCCGCTGCTCGGCTGCTTCGCGTTTCGCCACTTTGCGTTTTGAGGGCTCTGCCGGCGCAGCTTCGGATCTGGCCTGTGGCTCGGCGGCGGCCAGGCGCTCGGCGATCTTGACACGATAGTAGTCGTAATCGCCGTGAAACTTTTCGGCGCCGGCCTCCGACAGTTCGAGGACCGAATCGGCAGTGTGGCGAATGAACTCGATGTCGTGACTGACCAGGCAGACGGTTCCCTCGTAAGAACTGAGGGCGTCCTGCAGGAATTCGCGCGTCGGAATATCCAGATGCGTTGTTGGCTCGTCCAGCAGCAGGAAATTCGGCGCCGTCAGCAACAGTTTGCATAGCGCCAGCCGCACCTTTTCGCCGCCGCTTAGTACGCCGACTTTTTTGTCGATGTTGTCGCCGGGGAACCGGAAGGCGCCCAGCATGGCGCGAATCTCGCCGTCGGTGAGCCCGGACGGGGTGCTGCGAGCGGTGTCCCAGACGGTCAGTTGCGGATCCATGGTCTCGGGAAAATCCTGGGCCTGGTAGCCGATGCGCACCTGATGCCCGAGCTGGCGCTCGCCGGTCTCGATGTCGAGCCGCCCGGCAAGCACCCGCAGCAGGGTGGTCTTGCCCATGCCGTTGGGGCCAACGATCGCCAGTTTGTCGCCGCGCTCGATCTGCAGGGTAAGGTTCTGCAGCACCCAGTCCTCGCCGTTGTAGGACTTGCTGGCCTCGCTCAGTTTGACGATGCTGTGGCCACTGTGCGGCGGTTTCGGGAAGCGGATCCGGACGCCCTGGTACTCGTACGTCGGCACCTCGACACGCTCAATTTTGTCCAGCGCCTTCAGTCGGCTTTTGACGGCGGTCGCCTTGGTTGCCTTGGCGCCAAAGCGCTCGGCGAAGCGTTCGATCTTCTGGATTTGCCTGTCCTGGGACTTTTTCTCGGCTTCGAGTTGTTGCCGCCGTTGCTCGCGTGCGTTGACGTAATAGCTGTAGTTGCCGGGGTAGCGTTCGACAGCGCAGTTAACCATCTCCAGCGTGACATTGGTCAACTCATTGAGCAGATAGCGGTCGTGCGACACCAGGATATAGGTGGCGGCGAAGGTGCTGAGATAGCTCTTGAGCCACTCGATCGCCGGGAGGTCGAGATAATTCGTCGGCTCATCGAGCAAAAGCAGGTCCGCGTTCGTGACCAGGGCGCGGGCCAGTTCTCCACGCATGCGCCAGCCCCCGCTGAAATCCTGCAGCGGCCGGTGCAGATCATCGGCGGAAAAGCCCAGGCCGGAGAGAACGGTTTCGGCACGGGTGCGCATTTCATAGCCGCCGAGCTGTTCGAATTCCGTCTGAAGCTCACCGAGCTTGCGCAGCAGCGGTTGGGAGGACGGGTCATCGATCAGTGAGGCTTCGATGTCGGTGATGGCGTGTTCGACGTCGAGCAGCCGTTGCACGGCCGCCTGCGCATAGTCGACCAGCGTCTGTGTGGTGTTTGGCAGGATCTGCTGGCGCACGTGCGCCACGGTCGTGTTACGGCGGAAAGTCATCGATCCTTTGTCCGGCTCGATTTCGCCGCTTACGATGCGCACGATCGTACTTTTCCCCGCACCGTTCGGCCCGATCAGGCCGATGCGTTCGCCCTGTTCGACGCGAAAGGTGACGTCGGTGAGCACCGGGCCGGTGACATAGGCTTTGGTGATGTTCTGGAGCTGCAGCATGTTGCAAAGTTGTTGGACTTCCGAAAGGGGTCAAGGAAAGGCGCTGAAACCGTCCGGAAAAATTGTGAAATTAATCCTCGAAGCTGATTGTCAATACGGCGGTCTCTCGTATAGTATGCGTTCCTCATGCGACTGGCGACGACTATTTTTACGCGATCGCCGCCTGGCGTCTTTTTCGCTGTTTCTCAATGGACATGTAACATACTCCAAAAACGCCGGAGGAAAGTTTGGCCGACAAGATCACGATGCAGAATCTGCTTGATGCCGGTATCCATTACGGGCACCAGACCAAGCGCTGGAATCCGAAGATGAAACCATACATCTACGGTGCCCGCAATGGCATATACATCTTCGATCTGCGCACGACGATGACTCATCTGGAAAAGGCCTGTCAGTATCTGTACGAGGTGGTAGTGACCGGCGGCGAAGTGCTGATGGTCGGCACCAAGCGCCAAGCTCAGGAGTGCCTGCGCCAGGCAGCGATCGACAGCGGCACCCACTATATGTGCGAGCGCTGGCTCGGCGGCACACTCACCAATCACAAGACGATCCGCAAGAGCATTGATCGCATGGAGAAACTCCAGGACATGGAGACTTCCGGAGAGATGGCGACGCTGCCCAAGAAGGAAGCATCCTCAATGCGCCGGGAACTGCACAAGCTGGGACGCAACCTCAGCGGTATCGCGTCGATGCACAAGATGCCGGATGTCATGTTCGTCATCGATGTCGAGCGCGAGGAGATCGCCGTGCGTGAAGCCAACCGCCTCAATGTACCCGTTGTCGCTGTCGTTGATTCCAATTGTAATCCCGACAATATCCAGCACATCATTCCCGGCAACGATGACGCGCTGCGCGCGATCAAAGTCATCGTCGACGTCCTGTCCACCACTATGAAGGCGGCGAAACAGGAATTCACGAAGAAGAAAGCGGACGAAGAAGCTGAAGAAGTACGCATCGCTGCCGAGGAAGCCGCCGCGGCTGAAGCCGAGGATGCCGATGAAGACGCCAGTGAGAAAAAGGACGATAAGACCGCCGTTGCCGAGCCGGAAGCACAGTCCGCAGACGCCGAGTAAGATTCGATAATTCCAGCAATGACCGCGGAAGGACTGATCTTCAGGAGTCAGGCAAGAGCAGATCATGCCTGCCTCTTTACTGCATTAACAAAGAGGACCGAAAGAAATGGCTGAAATCACTGCAACTCTGGTTCGCGAACTGCGCGAAAAAACCGGTGCCGGCATGATGGATTGCAAGAAAGCCCTGGTTGAATCCGATGGGGACATCCAGGAAGCAGTCGATCAGTTGCGAAAGTCCGGCGCCGTAAAGGCCGCCAAGAAA
>CAJWLW010000377.1 GCA_913042885.1 uncultured Lentisphaeria bacterium
CGGCGCAACGTGGAAGGTTACGTGGATTCCGTCGTCGTGCCTCGCTCTTTATCGGATCCCTTATCCCAGCACAAAGGTCAGCGTTCGAATGAACACAGTTATATGCACAGGTTTGCCCCACGACGTTTTCATCACTGCCTCTCCCCTGTTAACGCCCATACCTCGACGCCATGCGCCGCGCATAGCCCGGAAACGTATTCGAGCTTCTGCCGTTCATCGCCGAAAATATCGAAGTACACACTGATTAACGCAAGCGCCGGCTGCTGCCCGGTCATCCACGGTGATGACGCCAGTCATCGTGTTGCAGGTGAGAATCGATACCTCACTGTTCTCAAGCACCGAGTCGGTGAGCAAGAGCGATTTCATCTCGCGAATCGCCTCGGGGGATTCCGCTTCACAATTGCCCAGAGTCGAAAGAAACGGTGCGCCATACACCAAGCTGACTGAAAGCAGCCACCAGCATGCGTGCTACCTTTAGTACGCTGAGGCGGAAACGCCAACGCGGCTTTCCAACAATGCTTCATTGAGAACATCCAGTGGACCGTAACGTGGCTTCGCCACATAGGTCATTGGCACGTTTTGGAAATTCGAAATTGATAATACAGAATCCCAGCGAGACGATGTTGCTAAGTTGTTCCGCTCCGCTGCACCGATCAGCAGACCTTGCTGTGGCAACCGCAAGGAGACGCGTAAGCGAGTTGACGCGGTGAACTCCGGAAGTAAGGTGGCTCACGCGTCCCGGCAACGGCATGTGTCCGTGTAAGAACCCGGAACTAATATCCCAAGAAGGGAACCCAACGATCGACGGCAAACTCAACAACGCGTGCTGGCGCGACGCAGCGACTGCGACGGACTTTCTCGACAGCTTCAACAGCAAGAAGTTTGCCCCAAGAGGACGATAGGAAATGAAGCGCCACAAAAACAGACCTGTATATCTGGATCCGTCGCGGTCGGCCCATGCGCGCGTCGCCGATCTCTTGAAACGAATGACGCTCGAAGAGAAGGTTCGCCAGCTCGCGATGCGACATCTCCGTTTCACACCAAAGCGTAAATGGCGGATATCCGCCGCGAGCCTGGTAGATCTTTTCGGGGACCTCGGCTGCGGCATCCTGGAGGACGCGCGACAGGATCCTGCGGGGTCAGCCGAAAGCATCAACCAGGTGCAGAAGTATCTGCTCGAGAAAACCCGACTCGGCATACCGGCCCTGGTCTACTCCGAGTCGGTGCATGGGCACTTTTCCAGCGGAGCGACGATGTTCCCGCAGGTGATCGGTCAAGCCAGCACCTGGAACACGAGCCTCATCGGGCGGATGGCAGCGGTCATTGGTAAAGAGGCAAACGCGGTCGGCGTGCGGCAGACCGGATCGCCGGACCTGGACCTGGCTCGTGATCCGCGCTGGGGCAGGGTCGAAGAGACGTTTGGCGAGGACCCGTATCTGGCGTCGCGATTCGGCGTCGCTTTCATCAACGGCATGCAAGGCGCCGGGCCGAAGCTGCAAGCTGGACACATCTTCTGCATGGTGAAACACTATGCAGCCCACGGCAGTCCAGAGGGTGGCCTCAATGTGGCGCCGGTCGAGGGTGGTATGCGTCAATTGCGCACCGTATATCTGCCGCCGTTCGAGGCTGCCGTGAAGGAAGCAGGCGTCGCAGCAGTGATGCCCTGCTACAGCGAGTATGACGGCGTGCCCGCGGCGGCATCCAGACTGCTGCTTACGACTGTCCTGCGCGAGGAGTGGGGATTCCAGGGCTATGTATTCGCCGACTACAGCAGTATCGATCAGCTCGTGACTTTGCACAAGACCGCGGGCAGCCGTGCCGAGGCCGGCAAGCAGGCGCTCGAGGCGGGGATGGATGTCGAAGCGCCGGACGAGCTTTGCTACGGTGACAATCTGGTCGCACTCGTGCGCCAGGGCGAGGTCTCCGAGGCCCGGGTCGACGAGGCCGTCGCGCGGGTACTGCGAGTCAAGTTTCTTGCCGGCATTTTCGAGAACCCCTATGCCGATCCTCGGGAGGCGGTCCGGGTAGTGAACGCGCCTGAGCACCGCCGGCTGGCGCTCAGGGTCGCGCAGGAATCGATCATTCTTCTCAAGAACGACAACGCGCAGCTGCCTTTGCGTCGTAGTATCGGACGCATCGCTGTGATCGGGCCCAATGCCGATGCGGCGCAATTGGGTGACTACAGCAGCGCCAAACCGACAGACGTGTCGCCGCTGCAGGGGATCCGCGATGCCGTTTCGAAGCGTACCAGGGTCGTCCACGCTCAGGGATGTGAGGTGTATGCGCCGTGCCGCGACGGCTTCGGCGAAGCGATCGAGGCGGCCGCGACCAGCGACGTTGCGATCGTTGTGCTCGGCGGCGATAGTCAGAGTACCTGGGGCGAGGGTTGGGGCTACCGCGGCGACACCATCGTTCAGACGTGTGGCGAACTCTTTGATCGCACCAGTCTGAACCCGCCGGGTCTGCAGCAGGAGCTGGTCGAAGAGATCGTCGGGACCGGAACCCCTACAGTCGTTGTTATGCTCCACGGCCGATGCTACAGCATCGATTGGATCGCCGAGCATGTGCCGGCCATCGTCGAAGCCTGGTACCCCGGCGAAGAAGGGGGCCGGGCACTGGCTGACATCCTGTTCGGCAAGGTAAACCCGTCCGGCAAGCTGCCCGTGTCCGTGCCGCGGAGTGCGGGGCATCTGCCTGTCTTCTACAATCACAAGCCATCGGCTCGCGGCCATTTGGAAACGCCTGACCTGGAGGATGCCGTAGATCGAGGATATGTACTCTCGAAAATGTCACCGCTGTTTCCGTTCGGGCATGGATTGAGCTACACGACTTTTCGGTACTCGAACCTGCGAATCTCGCCGGGCAGGATCAAGGCGCATGGACATGTGAAAGTCCGCGTCGACGTCAGAAATAGCGGCAAAGTGAAAGGCAAGGAAGTCGTGCAGCTCTATGTCAACGATGTCGTCAGCTCGGTGACAACACCCGTGAAGGCTTTGCGCGGCTTCGAGAAGGTCGAGTTGAAGCCGGGCCAGAAGGTGACCGTCGAATTTGATTTGGGAAGCGAAGACCTGAAACTTCTCGACCACGACATGAACTGGGTCGTTGAGCCCGGCCAATTCGAGGTACTGGTCGATACGCTAAAGAAGACCTTTGAAGTGGTCCAGTAGCCCGTCGACAATCGAAGACTACGCGATGTCCTGACATTGTCCCCCCACCTACCCGGGTACCTGGCCTGACACGCGCATTCGTCGCACGGAAACAATAGCGCTTCATCTCACCCTTCATCGAATGCGACGACATGCAATCTTGGCGCAGCGATGAAGAGTGAAATGAAGCGTATGATAAAGAGTGAGATATTTCGCTTGTCCTCTAACCTGGATCGATCTCCACAAACAACTCGATGAAGAATTCTGACAATGCGGATGTGGTCGTGGTCGGCGGCGGTGTCAACGGGCTCGCCACGGCCTTGCACCTGAGCGAACTGGGTGTGCGGCGGATCATTGTGCTCGAACGTGACTACGTCGGGGCGGGGCAATCGGGCCGGGCGGCGGGCATCGTGCGGGCCTTGGTTGCACACCAACAGGTCTCGAAGTGGCAACTGGAATCACAGCGCTCGCTGCTGAACTTCACCGAGCGCTTCGGCGTCCCGATCGAAGTGCATCAGCCGGGTTACCTGTTGGTCGGGCACCGGGCTGACGAGGCGATCATACGGCGCAGCGTCGACACGGCGGTGCAGGCCGGCGCCGAGGCGCGGCTGATCGACGTCGCCGAGGCGCTCGAGCTGCAGCCTGGTTTGCGCCAGGGTGAGGACGTCCTGTACGCGTACGAAACCGGGGCCGTGCACGTCGATCCCATGCCGGTGACATATGCCCTGGCGACCGCTGCCCGCCGGGCCGGTGTGGAAATCTGCGAGGGTTGTTCTGTCGAGGAACTGTTGGTCGATAGTGATCGGATCATCGGCGTGCGTGCCGCGGGCAAAGAATACCATGCTGCGGCAGTGATGATCGCCACCGCCGCCTGGGGCCGGTCGCAACTGAAGCAACTAGGCCTCGATGTGCCGATTTATCCGCATCGGGCAGAAATGGCGTTCTTCCAAGTACCATTGGACAATACACACCGGTTGCTGCGGATACTCTCGGACAGCCGGGCCTGTCTCTATTTGCGACCGGAAGGGGCGTGTCAAATGTTTGTCGGGCGACGGGAGGGGGATCTGGTTTCGAGCCCGGAGGACTTCATCGCTGAAGATCCCGACAATTACCGGCAGACCGCTTATCCCGGCGGCGTACAGGACATGCATGCGCAGCTGGCATCGGCGTTGGCGTTCATGAAGCAGGGGTTCGTCCACCGCACGTATGCCTGCGTGTATGATTACACGCCGGACGGCATGCCGATGCTGGACGCGGCCGGGCCGGCCGGGCTGTATTACGCGCTCGGATTCAGCGGCGGCGGTTTCTCGACAGCGCTCTGCGTCGGCCGGGCGATGGCGCAATTCATCACGACTGCGGTCAAGCCGCCGGAAATCGAATGGCTTCGTCACGGCCGGTTCGCCGAGGGCGATCTGGTGGACTGGAGCAACGCCGGCAAGAGTTCGTGAGATTGGCCTGTTCGGCATTCGATTGTTCTACCCTGTAATCGTTTTGCGGGAACGTCAGTAACTCGCCTTTGTGCTACAAGTTTTTGTATT
>CAJWLW010000378.1 GCA_913042885.1 uncultured Lentisphaeria bacterium
CATGCGCCGGACGCTCATCGCGGGGCGGACGCTCATCGCGGGCCGGACGCTCATCATGCGCCGGACGCTCATCATGCGCCGGACGCTCATCGCGGGGCGGACGCTCATCGCGGGCCGGACGCTCATCGCGGCGTGGCCGGTCATCACGAGGCGGCCGGTCATCACGGGGCGGCCGGTCATCACGGGGCGGCCGGTCATCCCGGGGCGGTCGGTCATCCCGGGGCGGTCGGTCATCCCGGGGCGGTCGGTCATCCCGGGGCGGACGGTCATCGCGGGGCGGACGATCGTCGCGGCGCCGACGGTCATCGCGCGGTGGACGGTCATCGCGGGAGCGGCGCTCGTATGACGGGCGGTCGTTATCTCCCTCGTCGGCACGTTTCTTACGCTCGCCCTTGTAGCCGTCGACGTCGAGGCTGACGCGCGGGAAGTCCTGATCGTGGCGCCGGAGCATGCCATTGAGCAGCATCTGGAGCGAGGACAGCGTACTGCCGCGCCGGCCGATGATGCGGCCAGGTTCTTCGGTCCTGATGTTAACGAGAATGCGTTCGTCATCGGCTTCTACGTCTACTTCCGCCTCAAGTCCGAGCAAACGGGCCATGGCAATGAACTTGTTGCGGGATACATCCAGTTGTTGTTGAGAGACAGACATCGGTTCCTCCATTTCATGCTTTGGCGGTTTCGGCCAGTGGCGGTGAATCATCTTTGATGATTTTGTGAGTGACCCAGTATTGGAACATGGACACGACCTGGTTGACAGTCCAGTAGAGCGTCAGTCCGGACGGCATTGTGTAGAGCAGGAAGACGAAAAACAAGCTCATGAACATCATCATCTTCTGCTGCGCCGGATCGACACTTGTGGGCATCAGTTTCTGCTGCAGCATCATCGACAGGCCCATAAGGATGGCGAGCGGATTAAGCGGGAACCCGAGATCGATGGTATCGGGTTTCGAAAGGTCGGCGGCCCACAGGAACCCTTCCTGCCGCAGTTCAATGGCGCTGCGAAGAACGTTGAACAGGGCGAAAAAGACAGGGATCTGCAGGAACACGGGCAAACAACCGGAGAGTGGATTGATCTTGTGCTTGCGATAGAGGTCGAAGGTCATCTTCTGCATGCGCTGCGGGTCTTCTTTATATTTCTCCCGAATCTCCTTGGCTTCCGGCTGAATCTTCTGGAGCTTCTTCGAAAACACGGTGCTCTTGTAGGTGATGGGCCAGAAGAGCGTACGTATGACGATCGTCAGGCAGATGATGGCGAGGCCATAACTTCCGGTCCACGATTTGAACAGCAGCATACCGTTGAAAATCAGCAGGGAAATCCATTCCATGAGGCCGAAATGGAAGAACAGCAACAGATCGAATTGCATGATCGACTTCTCGTTGCTGTCCAGTTCCTCGAACAATGAGTAGCGTTTTGGGCCGGCAAAGCAGTCGATCTCGACGCCTTCGGAAGCGCCGCCGGTGATCTTGATTTCCGGCAGGAAGGCGTACCCCTGGATGACGTACCGATTCTTCTCGGCGCCGGGGAGCGTTTCGGCGCGGAGTTCGCAACCTTCAAAGCCCCCTTGAGAGGAGACAATCGTCGTGAAATATTTGTTTTGGACAGCCATCCAGTCGAGGTCCCAAGTCTTGATGTCGTCGGCGACTTTTTTCTTGAGCTTAGCGATCTTGTCGACGATCATCGTTTTGGGGCTGTCCTTGTCGCTGCGCTTGAGGTCGACGCGCTGGTCGATGCCACCGGCACCCATGAAACCGCGGGAGGTGGCGAGCGGCAACATGGTACCGCAATTAATCATGAGCCGCTCGACGGTGACCTGCTCCGTGCCTGTGTTGCGGAATTTTATTTCGGTGATGATGCCGTACGGAGTTTCCGGGTTGGTGCGAATGGTCTGCTGCAGGATGAGACCGGTATTGTAGATTAGCCGGGAAAATGTGACGTGGTCGGTACCGACGGAATGGATGATCGGGTTGCTGAATTTCCAGGTTTTCTTCGGCTGCACCTGGAGCATCGGGTAGGCGGGATCACCGACCCACAACTCTTCGGCGCCGTCCTCACCGGCAAAGCCGAGCAAAAGGATCTGTTTTATGCCGCCAACGTTGGGATCTACGACGATCACGAAAGTGCCTTCGTCGAATAGACGGACAGGCTCGGCGGCGGGCAGGTCGCGGTACTTGTCGGCGAGCGGCGAAACGTCAGCAGCGGGGGCGGGTGGTGTGTCGTTCACAGCGGTGATGACGGGTGTCTCGGAGTCATCACCAGTAGCTCCCTGGTCGTCGACATCATTGGTCGGGTCGTCAGTGGCAGCGGTGTCGCCGGCGCCGGCGGTTTTGTCGTTCTGCTCGACGCCGAGGCTATCCGGCGGCGGTCGAGGTGGCGGCGTATTCATCTTCATCCAGCCGAAAAGCAGGAGAAGGCAGATTACAACGATTGCAATATCCTTTTTATTCATAATAATTGCAGCCCGCGACGGGCTGGATCAGGGCTGCTCATTGTTGTGGCAGTCTCTGGTTGGCGGCACCGGATCACAGCCGCCGGGATGGAAAGGATGGCATTTGCAAATTCGCCTCAGCGCCAGCCAAGAGCCGCGGATGGTGCCGAAGCGTTCGATTGCCTGACGTCCGTATTCTGAACAGGAAGGGTGGAAGCGGCAGGAATCAGGCAGCCACGGCGAGATGCAGGTCTGGTAGAACTGCACCAGAGCCAGAGCAATGGCCTTGGGGACGCCCCCCATCATGACTCGCCTGCCGGGTCTACAAACAGATCGGCATCCTGCAAGATTCGGATGAGCTCATCCTGCACATCCTGCATCACGCGCTTCAGCAGATTTCGACGAGCAATGATCACTATCCAGACTGGTGATCGCACACCGTTTCGCAGCAGGCGAAACGACTCGCGGATCAGTCGGCGTGCTCGATTGCGGTCGACGGCCTGTTTGCTGAATCGCCGGCTGACAATGATGCCGAGCCTGACTTTGCCATCGGGCGCCGGTACGATATTAACCACAATGTACCGGCCACGGTGGGCGGCACCTGCCGCTCTGACATGCGCGAACTCCCGTCGTTGTCGGAGGAAGTCTGTTTTCGCGATGCCCGCGGCGCCGATCTGGCGCGGCATCCTGTCTGCGCTCATGCCGTCCTCCTGCAGTGGAGGCGCGCTTTCCAGTTCAGAGCAAATTCCATATCTTTCGAACCGTTTACACCGGTACGCAGTTTCGAACTATCGGCGCACTGCGGTTCGTCCGTTATCCGTCGCTCGAGTCTCCCGGAGTTCGATTCAGAGGCGGTGCCGCGCGGAGAGAGAATGCGGAGGGCGGCACTTGACCTCGATGATGTAGTTGGTGGCGGCGCACTGCAGTAGCGGCCGCACGCAGCGGTATCCAGATCAGCAGGGTGTCAGTCGCTTGCGCCCTTTCTGACGGCGGCGCTTGATGATCGCCCGTCCGGCGCGTGTCGACATGCGCTTGAGAAAGCCTAACCTGCGCTTGCGACGACGATTTGATGGATTATAGGTCGGCTTCATCGACTTTAATCTCCATTGAACAGTATTCCATGCAGAGAAACAAACGGGTAGCTTAGCCCGCGATCGGGCTGCTGTCAAACAGATTTGAGATGCTCATCGACAAGCCCAAAGTCTACGCCCTTATGCTGGATGCCAGTTGCCGGCAGTAAAAGTTGCAACGCGACATACTTATTGAGAATTAAACGTTCTCGCGGCCCCAAAACATCCTCCTGTGATTTATTTACTGCCATTAGGCAACGACACTGGACAGCGGTCGTGGAACAACCGAACCGGCCGTTCCACAGGCAAAAACAATAAGCTGCGAATACATACACAGACGCAGCCAAAAACCTGGACAAATTTGTGTCTATCTACTTGAACACGCCGTCGTTGAGCGGTTCGACGCGGAAGTTGAAATCGATGGTGCGGTCTTCGATCTTCAGGGAGATCATTGTATTCAGACGGGTCAGCAGCAGGCGATAGGGAATCTTGACTTCGCCGGCGGGAGTCGTGACCGAGACGTTGCAGTCACTCAGGATATCTTCGGCGCTCTGCACGGTCAGCACCAGGCGCCGCAAGGTGTCGAGCTTGGCGATGAAGGTATCATCGAACTCGTAGATTCGGCGGCAGTCGCTGCAAGCGACCTGGTGGCCGCAGTCTTCGAGGCTGAGCAGGTCGAACTGGATGTTGTTCAGGCAATCCGTCTCGATACAGTCGAAATCGACGGCGGCGATCATGTTTTTGGGGTCGGACATTCCTGGCTCCTAGACCGGGTTAGTCTGGATAATGCATGAATCCCCGAGATTACAGAACTTTGTAAGCCAAGTGAAGTCTGAGTAAAATACGGGCTGAACATCGAAACACAACACCCTCGCTCACCTTCTATGCCGATTACGCTGCGACAACTCCTACCCGGGACGGTGCTGCTGATCTGTGCGCTTTTCGCGACGCCCGCCGGTTGGACGGTTGAGCCGGAGCCGGAGCCGGAGCCGAGGCGACGTTCGAAATTCGCCGTACCCGAACCGAAACGTGCACAGGCCAAGCGTTTCCGGCTGGAACTGCAAATCGCCAACGGCCACATCGGCAGCGTTTTCATCGGCTGCCAGAAGGGGGCGACGGACGCCTACGACAACGGCCTGGACGACATGGCGCCGCCGCCCGGCA